>DATFVI010000131.1:0-19159 GCA_035260405.1 Candidatus Dormiibacterota bacterium | reverse complement strand
CCGCGTCGCGGTTCCGACCGAACGGCCGTGACGCAGCGTGAGCGTTCTCTGGCACAGGCGGTTCGCCAGCGCGTGGTCGTGAGTCGCCAGCACCACCGTGCGGTCCTTCATCACCTCTGCCAGAAGCTCCGCCCCGTCAGAGCCGAGGCTCGCATCAGGTTCGTCGAGCACCAGGAGCTTCGGGTCGTGCAGGATCGCGCGGCCGATGGCGAGCCGCTGCTGCATGCCTCGCGACAGGAGACCCGCGGGGCGGTGCGCCAATCCGGCGAGCCCGACCAGGTCGAGCGTCTGGCCCACCCGCGTCCGGCTCACGCCCTGGAGCGTGCAGAAGAATTCGAGGTTCTCCGCCGCGGAGAGGGCCGGGTACAGGCCCGGCGCGTGCGCCACGTAGCCGATGCGCTGCCGGAGGCGCCTGCGTTCCCGCAGCGCGTCGAGGCCCATGATCTCGAGCCGGCCAGACGTCGGGCGAGCCGCCGTGGCGAGGATGCGCAGCAGCGTGGTCTTGCCCGCCCCGTTCTCACCGAGCACCGCCATGTGCTCGCCAGAGTCGATCGTCAGGTCGACGGATTCCAGCGCGACCTCGTGGCCGAACCAATGGGTGAGCCCGTTCGCGACGAGGATGCTCATCTATCCGGGTCCGGCGGAGTCTTGATCAGCGGCCATAACACGAAGGGGCCGGCGGCGAACAGGAGCAGCGTCGCGACGATGAGCGCCATCTATCCTGGCACCGACGCCGCCACTCGCCGCCTCACCGCTTCCACCGCGGGAGCTCGCTCTCCGAGGTTGCCGAGCACCACGCCGAAGATGATGATCGCCCCGCCCGCCCAGATCCAGCTGACGAGCGGATTGACGAAAACGCGGAACGCGGCCGAGCCGTCGGGGTTGGAGCCCGCGAGCACGACGTAGATGTCGGCCCAGGGCGTGGTGTTGATGGCCACGTGAGTCAGCGCCTGGCCCCCCAGCCCCGCATACGTCGCGAGCGCCGGCTCGAGGGTCGCGTCGCCGAACCGCATCGAGGCGACGAGCTCGCTGTGATCGGCCAGCTGGCGCTGCTCGGAGCCGGTGTAGGTCAGCGTGTTGCCGGCCACCGTCACCTGCTGGCCCGGCGCGAGGGTCACGTCCTTCTCCTGCTGCCAGAAATGAGAGGCCCCGATCCCGACCACGAGCACGGCGAGCCCCAGGTGCGCGAGGTAGGCGCCGTAGCGGCGCCGCCGCCGGACCAGCCAGCGCATCCGCCACGCGGATGCGTTTGTCATGGACGGCAGCTTTTTCCAGCCCGCGCTCAAGCGCGCGTACTGCATGAAGCAGGTGGCCACGACCGCCGCGACCAGTGGAAGCGCGAGGAGCGCGGGAATCGAGCCGACTCCGGCAACCAGCAGGACGGCAACTGCGATCAGCGCCGTGGCGCCCGGCCAGGCGAGCGCTCGCAGCGAAGGCAGCCTCGCGGCGCGCCGCCACGGCAGCAAGGGCCCGGCCGCCATCAGCGCGAGGATCACCAGGAGGAGCGGGCCGGCCGCCCGCTCGTAATACGAAGCGCCGACCACGCGCTGCTGGCCGAACATGCCTGAGACGAGGGGCAGGATCGTGCCCCACAGCACGACGGCCACGACTCCGATCAGCAGCAGGTTCTGGAGCACGAAAGCGCCCTCGCGAGAGACCGGGGCGACCGGATGCTCGCCGCCGCCGGCGACGCCGGAACGAGCCGCGAGCAGCACGACCGAGAACGCTATGCAGAGGAACAGGAAGGCGAGGAACCACGGGCCGATGGCGCTGATCGCGAACGTGTGCACCGACGGCACGACCCCGCTGCGCACGATGAAGGTGCCGAAGACGACAAGCAGAAACGCGAGGATGACCAGTCCGAAGTTCCAGGTGCGGAGACGGCCGCGCGTCTCCTGGACCATCGAGGAGTGGAGGTACGCGGTCGTCGCGAGCCAGGGCATCAGCGCGACGTTCTCGACCGGGTCCCAGCCCCAGTAGCCGGCCCACCCGAGCACGTGGTACGCCCACCACATCCCGAGGACGAGCCCTGTCGTCTGCAGGCTCCACGCGATGAGCGCGAAACGCCGGGTGTGCGCGATCCACGCGGAATCCGGCCTCCCCGCGAGCAGCGCTGCGGAGGCGAAGCAGAACGGAATCGCGAATGAGGCGAAACCGGCCAGCACCACCGGCGGGTGGATCAGCATGCCGCCGTCGCGCAGCACCGGGTTGAGCCCGAGCCCGTCCGGCGGGGTGAGCGACAGAAGGTCGAAGGGGCTCGCCACCAGCGCGAGCACAACGAGGAAAAAGCTGAGGATCACGGCCATCAGGCCCGCGGCGCAGCCCGCCACCTTCAACCCCAGCGATGCGCTCGCCACGAGCGACACGCTCCCGAGCACCCCGAGCACGATGGCCCAGTAGAGAAGCGAGCCCTCCTGTCCTCCATAGAAGCCGGCCGCGACCAGCGCGGTGGGCGTCGAGAGGTCGGTGTGCTCGGTCACGTAGGCGAGCGAGAAGTCGTGACTGAGCAGCGCCCACATGAGCACCGCACCCGCGACGACGGTCATCGCCGCCGCCGCGTAGAAAGCCCGCCTTCCAACCTGGACCATGACCGCGTTCTCCTGGAACCCGGCCCAGAACGAGAGCACGGCGGAAAAACCGCCCATCACCAGGGCCGCGAGCAGGGCGCCCGCCCCGAGGTAGCCGAGTATCACTGCGTGTACGGGGTCGTCGAGAACCGCGACGGGCACTTTGCGAGCAGGGTGCGCGCGTGGAAGACGCCGTCCGAACCCAGGCGTCCCTCGGCCACCACGGTGATGCCCGGCCTGAAGATGTCCGGCAGGGTTCCGCTGTAGTCGACCGGCATCGACGCGGTCCCGTCTTTTTCTGTGAACGTCACGTGCAGCCCCCCGTCGCTCTTCTGCACGTCGCCCTGCACGACGCCCGCGACGCGCACGTCGCCGGCGACCGCATGCGACCGCAGCTGGCTTACCGTGAGGTAGTACTCGGCGGATCCGCCGGAGGCCGAGTAGATCAGGTAGCCGACGCACGCCGCGACGACGAGCGCGGGAATTGACCAGCGAATCATGTGGAGATCAGCGCCAGGTAGTGCTCGAGCGTCGGGGTGTCGAGCGGCCCGGTGAACGAGGCCGTGACGCGACCTTCGGCGTCGATGAAGAAGGTGGCCGGCAGGCCCGCGACGCCGTAGGACTGATAGCTGCCCACCACGATCGGGCCGGCCGGGTAGGGATGCTCGTGCATCTGCTCGAAGCTGCTGAACCCGCCCGATGTGTCCTGGTTGTCGGCGCCCACGAAGGCGACACCGGGATGGCCGGCGGCGCCGTTGGAGAGCACTGGCAGCTCCTGCACGCACGGCGCGCACCACGACGCCCAGAAGTTCACCACCACAGGCTTGCCCTGCAGCTGCCACACGCGCACCTGCTCACCGGTGGCCGTCTGGATCGCCAGTCGCGGCGCGGTCTTCCCCAGCAGCGGCGGGTTGGCGAGCGCCGCGTGCTGGAGTCCCCACGCGAGGGAAAGCATCAAAACAGAACACAAGACAACGACGAGCCCGGAGATCCAGACCTTCCGGTTCACGCGCCTGAGTCTAGGGACTTGAGGAGGCCATTTGCCTTTGCGATCCTGGCGTACAGGCGGCCCGAGGGCCTGACCGTCCGCTCGAGCGTGTTGCGGTCGACCGCGATCAAACCGAAGTGCGCCTGGTAGCCGCGCGCCCACTCGAAGTTGTCCATGTTCGTCCAGTGAAAGTAGCCGCGCACGTCCACTCCGTCCTCGATCGCCAGGCGCACATTCCCCAGGACGTCGGTCAGGTAGCGCTGGCGTTCCACGTCATCGGTGGTGGCCATCCCGTTCTCGGTGATGTAGACCGGCTTGCCGAGGCCCTTCAGCTCGCCGAGCACTCCGCGCATCCAGCCGGGATCGGCGCTCCATCCCATCTCCGTCACCGGCGCATCGGGGACGTTGTAGCGCCTGATGAACTGCTCGCGCGGCCGCCCGGGTTCGAAGGCCACACACTGCCCGTGGTAGTGGGCGATGCCGATGAAGTCCGACGTCGCCTCGACCACCTTGCGCAGCCTGCCGGGCGCGACGGGCCAGCGGTCGACCACGAGCTGAGCCGTGCGCGCGGCCAGCCGGTCCGCGCGCCTGTGGCTCGCGGGCAGGAACAGGAACTTGTGGTGGGACAGCCCGACGGGCGAGTCCGGCCATCGCCTCTTGATGGCGACGTAGGCGAGCTCGTGCGCGCGGTGCATGTTCGCCAGGACGCGGTAGAAGTTGGTGAGGTCTCCGACGTGCGCGGGAGGAAACTCGCCGGTGATCCAGCCGTTCGCCGCGTAGATGTTCGGTTCGTTGATGGTGCACCACGACGTCACGAGATCCCCCAGCTCGTCGACCACGCGATGCACAAATGGAAGGAACGCGCGTGCCGAGCCGCGAGATGTCCATCCGCCCTTGCGGATGAACCAGAGCGGGTTTGTGAAGTGGTGGAGCGTGAGCATCGGCTGCATGCCCTGCTCGCGAAGCTCGCCGAGCACGTCGCGGTAATGCCTGATCTGACGAGAATCGAACTCACCCTCTCTTGGCTCGATGCGGGACCACTCGACCGAGAGGCGGTGGGCGCCCTGGCCCATCTCTCTCAGGAGCGAGAAGTCCTCGCGGTAGCGGTTGTAGTGATCGCACGCGATCTCTGATGTGTCGCCACCGGCGATCCGGCCGGGCTCGTGCTCGAACTCCCACCACTCGCAGTTCCGGTTCCCGCCCTCGACCTGGTAGGCCGCGCTGGAGGTCCCCCACAGAAAGCCCTCGGGGAAGCCGTTCGAAGGCTCCATGGTCAGGCGGCGGCGGTCGTGGGGTTCGCCACCGCCGGCGGCGGGATGTACTCCCACGTCTGAGGCGTCTCGCCGTCCATGTCGACCCGCAGCATGCCCGCCTTGTCGACCGACTTGCGGTACATCTCGCGCTCGTTGTGGGCCCTTCCGTCGAGCAGGATCCAGGCGGCGTTCAGCGGGTCGGCGTGGCTCACGATCGCCTGGGTCTCGCCCGGGCGTTCGCGCGCCATGCGGCGAGCCACCGCGAGCACTCGACCGCCCAACCGGTCAACCGACTCGTCTCCCGGGACCAGCCCGCGCTTTGCCTTGTGCACGAACCACAGGGGGCGGCGGAGCGGTACCTGCCAGTAGGGCAAGCCCTGGAGGTACCGACTGAACTCGGCCTCCCGGAGGTCGACGTCGCTCTCCAGGACTGCCGACCGGGCCAGCCGCTCGTTGATCAGCTGGGCCGTCTCAGCCGCCCGCGCGAGCGGGCTGTGGACGATCCGCTTGACGTCCTCGTCGCGAAGCCGATCCCCCACCGCCGCCGACTGGAGCCGGCCCAACGCGCTCAGGTCGAAGCCATCGAGGTGGCCGTACAGGACCCGGTTCGGGTTCTGCACGTCGGCGTGGCGGATCAGGTAAAGCCGGGTGGGGGTCACGAATGGGAGGTTAGTTGCTTACTGGCTTCGCAGTGCGCCGACGGACGTGCGGTTGGTTCCACCCGAGCGCCCGGCCTCGAGCGCCTGGTAGGACTCGCGGAGCAGGTTGCCTGTGTACTCGCGGCGGTTCATCACGCCGGCCTCTTCCTCATTTCGAGTCAACACGCCGATCGTCGCCGCGCCACAGCTGACAGTGATCCGCTGCCAGTTTCCCGCGGTCGAGAAGTCGTGGGTCGCGATCGAGCGTCGGATCTTGTCGGCCGCCAGCGTCGCGCCCTCGTCGGTGGTTTCGGGCAGCACGATGGCGAAGTGCGGCGGTCCGTCCGCGTCGAGGAAGGCGACCGTGTCCGTGTCTCGGATCGCCTGGCCCAGGCGCTCGGACATCTCCCGCAGCAGAGCTTCGATCTGGATCGGGGCCAGCTCCTTGTGGATGTGCTCCGCATGGTCGAGCTCGACCACCAGGACGGAGAGCGGCCGGTGGTAGCGAATCGCCCGGTTGGCCTCCTGGCCGATCAGGGCGTTGATGAATTTGGAGTTCCAGATCCCCGTGACCGGGTCGACGACCCCGTAAAGAGGGCTGGAGGAGCGGTCGGCCTGGCTGTGGCCGCAGGCGGGGCAGTACTGCGCGGTCTCCGAAAGCTCCGAGTTGCAGTACCAGCACGAGGCCATGGCGGGCATTCTAGGTCTCGGGAACGGTATGAGAGAAAACCGGGCGGTTTTCTCTCATCGGCGGTTTGGCTTCGCCAAAGCGCCTGCTCTCATTCCCCGGGATCGGATTTTCTGAAGGATTACTCCTCGCCACGCATAGGGGGTATCCAGGCGGGCGGGGGGACGGCCGGAGTAAATCCGGCCTACCGGCCGCGTGGGTTCAGAATTCGAATATGGCTGATCAGGGGGAGCTTTTCGGGTTGCCGGCTGTGGCCGAACCGGACGCGCCGCTCGCCACGAGGCTGCGCCCGAAGACCTTCGACGACCTCGTCGGGCAGCGCAAGGTGGTGGAGGTCTTGCGGCAGCTCACCCGCTCGGGCCACCTGCCGAGCATCGTGCTCTGGGGGCCGCCCGGAAGCGGGAAGACCACCCTGGCCCGCCTCCTGGCGACCGAGACGAGCGCCCGCATGGTTTCGATGTCGGCCGTGACGGCCGGGGTCGCGGACCTCCGCAAGGTCGTGGCCGAGGCGAGGGTCCACCGGCGGGCGGGCCTGCGCACCGTGTTGTTCATCGACGAGATCCATCGCTTCAACAAGGCCCAGCAGGACGCCATCCTCCCCCACGTCGAGGACGGCACCGTCACGTTGATCGGCGCCACGACCGAGAACCCGTCTTTCGAGGTGATCGCCCCTCTTTTGTCACGGAGTCGCGTGTTCAGGCTCGAGCAGCTCGAGCGCGATGAGCTGAAGCAGGTGGTGCAGCGCGGGCTGGCGGAGCTGGGCGCGCGGATCGACGACCAGGGGATGGACGCCCTCCTCGAGGGATCGCGCGGCGATGCGCGAGTGGCGCTCAACGGGCTCGAGGCCGCCGCAGCCCTCGCCGGCGAGGAGACGATCTCGCTCGAGCACGTGGAGCGGGCGCTGCAGCAGAGCCACCTTCTCTACGACCGCGCCGGCGACCAGCACTACGACATCGTGTCGGCGCTGATCAAGAGCGTCCGCGGGAGCGACCCCGACGCGGCGGTCTACTGGATGGCGAGGATGCTCGAGGCGGGAGAGGACGTGATGTTCGTGTCGCGCCGCCTGGTCATCCTCGCGGCCGAGGACATCGGGCTGGCGGACCCGCAAGCCCTTTCGGTCGCGATGGCGGCGCAGCAGGCGGCCCATTTCGTCGGCATGCCAGAGGCGGTCCTCCCGCTCACAGAGGCTGCCCTCTACCTTGCGCTGGCGCCCAAGTCGAACTCGGCGCTCACGTCGTACGGCGCGGCGCGCGAGCTCATTCGCGAGACCGGCAATGAGCCCGTCCCGATGCACCTTCGCAACGCTGTCACGGGCCTGATGAAGTCCATGGGCTACGGCCAGAACTACAAATACGCGCACGACGCCGAAGGCGGCGTGGCCGACCAGGTGCACATGCCCGACAGGCTGAAAGGCCGCAAGGTCTACAAGCCGAATCCACGGGATAAAAACCAGGCCAAGTAGCATTTCGCTTCGTGGCCGACGCACTCGTCATCTTCAAACCCGACGCCGCCTACCGGCTTTCCGCCCGCGCGGGGCTGTGGGACTGGCTCTCTTCGGAGCGCGACTGGAAGGTCGAATCGCTCGCCTGGTTCCAGCCCCCGGTCTCGCTGATAGAGAGCCACTACGACTTCCTGCAGGGCCGCCCCTTCTTTCCCTGGCTCGTCGACTTCATGACCGCGCTGCCCCTTGTGGTCGGGCGGGTCACCGCGACGGCAGATGCGCTGACGCAGATGCGTAATGACCTCGGCGAGACGCGCATCGCGCAGTCACGCCCGGGCTCGCTGCGCGAGCGCTTCGGCATCTTCGGCGGGCTCAACTGCCTGCACCTGTCCGACGCGCCGGAGACCGGCGCCGCGGAGGTCGGCAAGTGGTCGAAGGTCGTTCAGCTCGACCGCATGGAGGTCGAGCTCGACAAGACGTCGCAGAAGCCGGACCACACCTTTCACCTGCGGTCGCTGGCGACGCAGGTCGCGGGCGGCATCCACGTCGAGCTCGCCTCCGATGCGATTCGCGAGCTGCTCAAAGAGGAGTCCGAGCTAGAGGCTGATCAGCTCGATTCGCTGTATCGCGTCATTCGGGAGGCGCTGGCTTAGGCGGCGGACCCGAGGTTTCGGCGACCCGCTCGGCGGCGCGCACGTGGACCAGCACCGCCTTGTTGAACAGCTCGGCATTGGGCACCACCACCAGGTCGCCCGAGTCGGTTTTCAGGAGCGTGACCCTCAATTTGATCTGCTCGACCGTGCCCGAGACGATCCCCTCCATCGAGATGCGGTCGCCCACCCTCATGTGCCGCTCGAGGAGCACGTAGTAGCCCGACACGTAGTCCTTGAGCACGTCCTGCACTCCGAAGCTCGCGACGATCGTGGCAAGGAGGATGCCCGCGAGGGTGAAGTTCTGGCTCTGGAACGCGAAACCGATCGCGAACCAGACGCCGAGCCCGATGAGGACCACGGTGGCGACCCGGCCCCCGATCTGGACCACGTCCGCTCGCATGTTCCGCCTGTGCAGAGCCGCGACCACGCGGTTGGAGACGAAACGGGAACCGATCACAAACGCGACGAAAACGACGGCGCCGATGAAGAGATAGGTGAGGTCCTTGTCCGAAATGAAGGGAAGCAGCGAGGAAAGCGGCGGCGCGCTCACTCCTTGGTTTCGGCGGCTTCCTCCGCGCCTTCTTCGCCTTCGGCCGCGGCCTCGCCCTCGGCCGCCACGGCGGCTTCGGCTGTGGGAACTTCCTCTTCGACCTTCATCTCGCGCTTGTGCACGATCTTGACGATCAGCTCTTCGGGGTCGATGAGCACGGTCACGCCCTTCGGCACGTTGAGGTCCGCGACCCGGAACTCGGACTCGATTTCCTCCAGGGGAGTCAGGTCGACCTCGAACTCCGCGGGAATGTCGGACGGGAGGCATTCGACCCGCAGCGCGTGGATCGGCTGCAGCACGTCCGCGTCTCCCCGCTTGACGGCGGCCGATTCCCCGACGAGGTGGACCGGCACCTCGACCGTGATCTTCTCTTCGAGGTTGACCTGGTAGAAGTCGACGTGGATGGGGCCCAGGCGCCTCGGGTGGGTCTGGATCTCGCGGACGAGCACCTTCTCGGTCTTGCCGCCGTCCACGACGAGGTCGACCAGGTGCGTGCGCCCCGACTTCACGAACACCTTCTGAAACTCGAGGCGGTCGAGCTCGAGCGGCGTCGGCTTGGCGTTGTGCCCGTAGACGACCGCGGCGAGCTTGCCCTGCCCGTAAAGGCGGCGAGAGCGCTTACCGAGTAGTTCACGGGTGGAAGCTTTTAGTTGCAATCAGTAGGTCCTTTTAAGTCCTTATCGCCGCTTTGCGCGCCATAGGTCTGCCTCAGGTTTGGGAGGCGCTGGTTATGATACGGCAAAGCCGTCCGGCCACCTTGCCAGGCGCGGCCCAACCGCATATTCAAGGAGGGTCCCCGGCATGCAGAACCCACCGCCTCCCCCGCCGTCCTACGGCAGCCCTCCGTCTCCCCCGCCGCCCGGTGGCGGAATGCCTCCTCCAGGTGGCGGAATGCCTCCGATGATGCCTGCCGGCGGTGGCGGCGCGATGGCCGTACCGGGCAACCTGGCCAGCCCAGGCATGCGAATCGTCGGCGGCTTGATCGACGTCGTCATTCTGGCGGTGGTCAACGGGATCATCAGCACGATCCTCCAGAAGCTCACGGGCCTTGCGGGGCTCATCAACATCGTGATCGACGTCGCCTACTTCGGCTACTTCTGGAGCTCGCGCGGCGCCTCGATCGGCATGATGCCTTTCGGGTTCAAGGTGCGTGACATGCAGACGGGGCAGTACCCGACCATGGGCAAAGCCGCCCTGCGCGGTTTCATCTGGGTGCTCGAGGTCGGCTTTACCGTCTGCATCATCGGGGCCATCGGCTGGCTGTGGCAGCTGTGGGACCCCCAGAAGCAGGCGATCCACGACAAAATCGCGGGCACGATCGTCACGACCAACTGAGGGGCGGGTCTCAGATGCAGAACCCACCACCCCCGCCTGGCAACCTGCCTCCGCCTCCGCCCCCACCCGGGGGCTACTCGCCTCCGCCCCCGCCATCCGGCGGCTACACCCCGCCTCCACCGCCGATGGGCGGCGGTTATCCCATGCAGCAGCCCGCCACCGGCTTCGGCTACGCGCCGCAGGTGCGCTACGGGGGATTCTGGATCCGTCTTGTGGCCATCATCATCGACGGCCTCATCGTGGGCATCCCTGTGGGCATCGTGGCGGGAATCGTCAGTGCCGCCGTCACAGCCTCCAGCAACAACAACAGCCAGGCTGGGACCGCGGCGTTCAGCGGCATCCTGCTGGTGGTCGACCTGATCGGCCTCGCAGTCGAAATCGCTTACTTCGTCTACTTCTGGGGCAGAGGCCAAACGTTGGCCATGCGCCTCTTCAACCTCCGCGTAGCCGACGCGACGACGGGTCTACCCATCGGCTACGGCCGGGCGGGGCTCCGCTACCTCGGATACATCCTCAGCGCGGTCGTGTGCTACATCGGCCTGATCTGGGCGGCCTTCGACTCACGCAAACAAGGCTGGCACGACAAGATCGCCAACACGGTCGTGCTCCAGGGCTAACCGCTAAGACTCTTTCGGAAATCTCTGGCGCAGCCAATCGACGATGTCCTGGAGAGGCGTCCCGGGCGTGAAAAGCTTTTCCACGCCCTGCTTCTTCAGGGCGGCGATGTCGTCGTCCGGGATGATCCCGCCGCCGAACACGACGATGTCCGTCGCCTTCCTCCGCTTCAGCTCCTGCACCACCGCTGGAAAAAGGGTCATGTGCGCTCCGGAGTGGATCGAAAGGCCGATGACCTGCGCGTCCTCCTGGAGCGCCGCCTCCACGACCATCTCCGGCGTCTGCCGCAACCCCGTATAGATCACCTCGTAGCCCGCGTCGCGCAGCGCGCGCGCCACCACCTTGACGCCCCGGTCGTGGCCGTCGAGCCCGACCTTCGCCACGATGATGCGCACGGGCCGGACCGCGGTCGGGCTCACACGACCGCCTGCTCGGTGTAGATGCCGAAGACCTCGATCAAAGTGTTCATGATCTCGCCCTCGGTGGCGTAGGCACGCACCGATTCGAGGATGTAGGGCATCAGGTTGTCGGAGCCGGCGGCCGCCTTGCGCAGCTGGCTGAGCGCCTTCGAGCAGCGAGCCTGGTCGCGCTTACGGCGCACCTCGCGGACGCGCGCGACCTGCTCGGCCTCGAGCCTCGGGTCGATGCGGAGGATGTCGATCGGGACCTCCTCGTCGACCGTGAAGTCGTTGACGCCGATCATGATCCGGCGCTTCTGCTCCAGCTCCTGCTGGTAGCGAAACGCGGAGTCGGCGATCTCCTTCTGAAAGAAGCTCGCCTCGATCGCCGGGATGACCCCACCAAGGTCTTCGATGCGCTTGAAGTAAATCTCCGCCTGGCGCTCCATCTCATCGGTCAGCGACTCGATGAAGTAGCTGCCACCCAGCGGGTCGATGGTGTTGGCCACGCCGCTTTCGTAAGCGAGCAGCTGCTGCGTGCGCAGCGCGATCCGCGCTGACTTGTCGGTAGGCAGGGCGAGCACCTCGTCCATCGCGTTGGTGTGCAGCGATTGTGTCCCTCCGAGGACCGCTGCGAGCGCCTCGATCGCTGTGCGCGCGATGTTCAGCTCGGGCTGCTGCGCGGTCAGCGACACGCCGGCGGTCTGCGTGTGGAAGCGCAGCTTCAGCGAGCGCTCGTCCCGCGCGCCATAGCGGTCGCGCATCCATCGCGCCCAGATGCGGCGTGCGGCGCGGAACTTCGCGATCTCCTCGAAAAAATCTATGTGGGCGTCGAAGAAAAACGACAGGCGCGGCGCGAAGTCGTCGATGCGCATGCCCCTTTCGATGCATGCGTCGACGTAAGCCATGCCGTCGGCGAGAGTGAAGGCAAGCTCCTGTGCCGCGGTCGAGCCCGCCTCGCGAATGTGATAGCCGGAGATGGAGATCGTGTTCCACTGCGGAACCTCTTTCGCGCAGTACTCGATCGAGTCCACGACGAGGCGCATCGAAGGTGCTGGAGGAAAGATGAACTCCTTCTGCGCGATGAACTCTTTGAGGATGTCGTTTTGAAGCGTGCCTCCGAGCCTGGAAGCGGGAACGCCCTGCTCCTCGGCGACCGCGATGTACATGCAGAGAAGGATTGCCGCCGGCGAGTTGATGGTCATCGACGTCGTGATGTCGGCGAGCGGAATGCCTTCGAACAGGGTTTCCATGTCGGCCAGCGAATCGATCGCGACCCCGCAGTGGCCGATCTCTCCGCGGCTCGTCGGCGCGTCCGAATCCTGCCCCATCAAGGTGGGCATGTCAAAGGCGACCGAGAGCCCGGTCTGGCCGTTGGCGAGCAGGTACTTGTAGCGGCGGTTGGTCTCCTCCGCGGTGGCGAAGCCCGAGAACTGGCGCATCGTCCACAGCCGGCCGCGGTAACCACTCGGGTGGATCCCCCGCGTGTACGGAAACTGGCCGGGGAGCTCTTCCGGTCGTCTCGGCAGGTCGGCCGAGGTGTAGAGGGGTTGGAGCGGGATGCCCGAGATCGTCGAGGTCTCGATCCCGTCGTCGCGCACCGGGCCTGCCTCGAAGTCCTCCTTCCAGGCCTCTTTGGGATCGCGCGCTCGAACTTTCATTGAATTGATTATCGCCCTCGGTCCAGGATCTCCTCGGCCGTCTTGTAGGGCGTCCCTTCCTCGAGCAACCGCCTGGAGAGCTTCGGATCCCCGTTCAACGCGTCGCGGACCCGGTTGCGCGCGAGCTCCGCCGCCACCTCGCCCGTCTCGTCCTTGAGCCGCCGCTCGGCCAGCTCGCGGGCCTGCCCGCTCGATTCCAGGTGCTGCCGGTGGGCGAGCACCGCGGCCCAGAGGTCCTCGAGGCCCTGCTGCTTGGCGGCGACCGTGGCGACGATCGGGGGCTTCCACTTCCCCTTGGGGGCGAGGCTCAGCATCGACCGCAGCTCGGTCATGACGCGGACGTGGCCCTCCAGGTCCGCCTTGTTGACCACGAACACGTCGGCGATCTCGAGGATTCCGGCTTTGATCATCTGGACTCCGTCACCGAGGTTCGGGGTCAGCACGACGACCGTGGTGTCCGCCACGGCCGCCACCTCGAGCTCGGACTGCCCCACGCCAACCGTTTCCAGGATCACCTCGTCGAATCCGAAAGCCCCGAGCAGGCGGATCGCCTCGCGCGTGGCGAGCGAGAGGCCGCCCAGGTGTCCCCTCGCCCCCATGCTGCGGATGAACACCTTCGGGTCGAGCGCGTGGCGCTGCATGCGAATCCGGTCACCGAGGATCGCGCCGCCGGTGAACGGCGAGTTGGGGTCGGTGGCGAGCACCGCGACCGAGCTCCCCCTTTTCCTGAGCAGCGCCACCACGCCATCCACGAGCGTCGACTTGCCGGTCCCCGGCGCGCCGGTGAAGCCCACCACGCCAGGCGCTCGACGCTCTTTGTGAAGCGATTCCTCGAGCGCCCGTACGGACGGATCACGCCGCTCGACCAGGCTGATCGCCCTCGCCAGGGCGCGGACGTCGCCGGATCGGAACCGGCTCTCTAAATCTGAATCGTTCAGCTCACTACCGACCCAGGAAGCGTAGGGCGAAGTCGTGTCCCAGCACCACCACGAGGCCGTAGGTCTGCTGGCCGGCGGCGGGAGGCGCGCTGGCGGGCGTCGCCGGCACGATGGTGCCGCCGAAGAACGCCTGCAGGAATTTGGCTGTCAGCGGGAACTGGCCGTTCGAATAGTCGAGGATCATCGTCGTCGAAGACGCCCGGTGGCCCACCGGGTCCGCGAGCTGGAGGCCGGTCGGGTCGAACATCGTCGTGACGAGGGAGTCGAGGCCCGCGAAGCTGCTCGAACCGTTGACAAACTGCACGGGCGCCTTCTCCGCCAGCGTCTTCGGATCGATCAGCACCGAGGCCAGGTACTTGTGGATCATGTTGAAGCTCGGGTCGTCGGCGCAGAGCTGCGAGACACCGGCGCCGAGACCGCAGTCTCCGTAGTCGAGCAGGTTTCCGGGCGCGGCCCCGGAGTTCGCGGTAAGCGCGACGCGGACGATCGAGCTGTCGGGCAGGTTCTTGCCCCAGTCGTAAACCGCCTTCATGTCCGACAGCGACATGTCGGTGTTGATGTTCTTCTGCAGCGCGTCGAGGAGCGCGGGCGCCTTTGCGAAGCCGTTGACGGTCGTCGCCTTCTTCTTGATCGCCTGCATGATGTCCTGCTGACGTTGGGCGCGGCCGAAGTCTGAGCTCTGCTGCGTCTGTTGGGCATGGCGCGATCGAGCGATCTCGAGGGCCTGTTCGCCGTTGAGATGCTGGCAGCCTGCTCTGAAGTGAATGGGCATGTAGCCGTTGTTGTAGTTCGGATATGAGTAGTCGTCCAGGTTGGTCGACAGGCACACATCCACCCCGCCAAGCGCGTTCACCATGTCGCGAAACGCGACGAAGTCGACTGCGATGTACCGGTCGAATGTCAAACCGGTTACCTTGCCGACCTCGTGCTCGGCCGCATATCCGCCACCGGTGCGGCCGGTGTACTGCGAGGCGACGCAGCAGATGATGTTGGTGTACGGAACCTCGTACGCGGCATTGATTTTCTGATACCAGAGCCTGCTTGGCGGGTTCTGAAGGTTCATCGGTACCGTGAGGTCGCGCGGGATCGACGCGAGCATCACCCGGTTGCTGTTCGGGTCGATGGTCACCGCCATGATCGAGTCGGTGAGGTACGGCGCGTCGTTCTCGTAGCCGCCCATTCCGAGCAGCAGGATGTTCACCTGCTGGCCGTGCTTGAGCTTGTACGCGATCGTGCCCTGCGCCGGCTCGACCGCCTGAACCACCTCGCCGATCGGGTTGATGTGATGACCGGTGGTCGCGGTGATGAAATCGTCGAAGCGCTTGTACGTCAGCGTGGCGGCGACGATCACCACCAGGAGGAGGGCGGCCGCGATCGCCGCGGGGACCGACCTGGTCAGGCGGTAGGAGACGTGGTAGCGGGATCGCCTGGCCCTAGGCCTGGCCCTGAGCATGCGCACGGGGATTTTAGCGTCCAGGCCTGAGAAAACGGTGCTGAGGGCGAAGAGGTTACGTCAGGGCGAAGGCGTGGCGCTGGTCATCGAGGTGATCGCACCGGAGATGATGAGGAAGAACCAGCCCACGCTCGCGACGAATCCGATAATCCCCAACACGAGGCCGATCACCGCGAGCGTTCCGCCGCCCAACGCGCCTCCACTTGTCGCGATTCGCTGCCGGGAGATGAACCCCATGATCGCCGCGGCGGGGCCGAGAAGGACTCCAAAGCACCCCAGCGTGCACACCACCGAAAGGATGCCGACGATCAGAGACGCGATCGCGAGCCCGTCGTTGCGCGGCGCGGCATATCCGGCCGACATGGGCGCGTACCCCCCAGGCGGAGGCGGCACGAAGCCCCCGCCCATGGGTGGCGGCGGCGGTGGTGGCGGCCCCGGCATGCCGCCTCCACCCATAGGAGGAGGAGGTGGCGGAGGTGGCGGCGGCGGCATCGCGCCTCCACCGGGCGGCGGCGGGGCCGGCGGATACCCTCCGCCCGGCGGCGGTGGCGGTGGCGGCGGCGGCAAATCCGACATCCGACGACCTCCTTATGCCGCTGTGGCGGCAGGGGACCCGATTTCGAAACTCCGGACGACCCATGCCTGCATGGCGAGCGCGTAGGCCGTTGTGAAGAGGACTCCGATGCCGCAAGCCACGAGGCCCAGGGAGCCGATGAAGCCTGCGGCGATCAGCATAAGGCCGGCGATCAGGGTGTTGGTCATGTTGGCGCGCGCATGTCGCAGCACCGCCCGGAAGTGAAGTCCACCTCCGATCCCGCCGCGCTCGGTGCCGAGGACGATCGAGGGCATGACGAAGTTGAGCGCGAGGCTGCCGAGAGTCGCGACGCTGAAGGCGAGCAGGCTCAGGCCGATGGCGAGCGAGATCAGGGCCGGGTTGCCAGAGCTGTGGGACTGGTTGGAAGCCACGATCAACGCGGGCACATAAACGGCGGCCGCGATGGCGCCTACGACGAGCACATAGGCGAGGTCGACCACGAACAGCCGAAACCCGCGGCCGATGTAGCGCAGGTTCGCCGGGGCAAGCGTCTCTTCACCGGCGCGCAGGCGGTCCAGCGATGCGAGCATCCAGCCGAGTCCGTTGATCGAGCCCACGATGGGAATCAGCAGGATGAGGCCGATGATCAGCAGCTTGGCGAGCCACCCGGGATCCTTCGCCGGCCACGCGAACGCATCGGTGATGCGGTCCACGCGAGGCGGTCAGCCGCCGGCTGCGGGCTGCGAGGTCGCGACCAACACCACCACGATCCAGACGAGCGTGATCGCGGACCCGATCGCCATCGCAACGGCGCCGAGCACCCACCCGGCGACGGCGATGCTGCGGCCGCCGAGGGCGCCCTGCGAGCCGTTGATCCGGCTCACGGCCGACTTGCCCAGAAAGTAGGCGAGCGTTCCAAGCACCATGCCTGGAATTCCCATCGGAAGACCGAGCAGAATTCCGGCGACCGCCGCGATGAGCGAAGCGATCGACCGACCTTCGGTGGACCCCGAGGCCTTGACCCGTGGGGGCGGATACGTCGGCGGCGGGTACCAGTTCCCTGGCGCGGTGTCGGTCTGGCCCTTTTCGATTTCCGAGAACGCCGTGAGGTTCACCTCAGAAGCGCCCGGGCGATCACCACGCGCTGGATCTGGTTTGTGCCTTCGTAGATCTGCGTGATCTTGGCGTCTCGCATCATGCGTTCGACCGGGTAGTCGGAGATGTAGCCGTAGCCTCCCAGCAGCTGGACGCAGTCGGTCGTCACCTTCATGGCCATGTCCGAAGCGAACAGCTTTGCCATCGCCGCGATCTTCGTCAGATCAGGCGCCTTCGCGTCCACCTTGGTGGCCGCGCGATACACGAGGTGGCGGGCGGCCTCGATCTGTGTGGCGATGTCGGCGAGCATGAACTGGATACCCTGGAACATCGAGATGGGCTGTCCGAACTGCTGCCGATACTTGACGTAGTTGAGCGCGTAATCGAAAGCGCCTTCGGCGATCCCGAGCGCCTGCGCCCCGATGCCCGGACGCGATCGGTCGAGCACCGCGAGCGCAAGCTTGAAGCCCGCCCCCTCTTCGCCCAGCCGGTTCGCCGCCGGAACCTTGACGTCTTCGAAGACCAGCTGCGCCGTGGGCGAGCCGCGGATGCCGAGCTTGTGCTCGAGCTTCGACGCCTGCCACGGGCTGGTCTCGCGCTCCAGCACGAATGCGGAGATGCCTCGATGATCGGAATCGGCGTCGGTCTGCGCAAAGACGACGAGCGTGCCCGCCACGCTTCCGGCGGTGATGAACTGCTTGGCGCCGTTGAGCACGTACTCGTTGCCGTAGCGCTTCGCGCGAGTTTTCATCGCCGCCGCGTCCGAGCCGGAACCGGTTTCCGACAGCGCGTACGCGGCGACCTTTTCCCCTGACGCCAGCGGCGGGCACAACCGTTTCTTCTGCTCCTCGGTGCCTGCGACCAGGATCGGATAAGAGCCGAGGGCCTGGACCGCAAGGATCAATGACGAAGTCGCGCAGGCCTTCGCGATCTCCTCGATTCCCATGCAGATCGTCACGCTCGAGCCGGAGATCCCGCCGTACTGCTCCGGGAACGGGATGCCCAGGATTCCGTTCTCGGCGAAGAGCTTCTCGATGTCCTTCGGGTACTCGGCCTTTTCGTCTATCTCGGCCGCGCGCGGAGCCACCCGGTCCTGCACCAGCTCGCGGATCGTGTCGCGAATCGCGACCTGCTCTTCCGTGAGCTCGAAGTCCATCGGGTGAGCTTAGCGGAGGACTTCGCGGGCGATGACGATTCGCTGCACCTGGTTCGACCCTTCATAGATCTGAAGCGCCTTGGCATCGCGGACGTGCCGCTCGAAGGGGCTGCCGCCGGCGCTCCCTTCCTCGCCCGCCAGCTGCAGCGCGTCGAGCGCGAGCTGCATCGCGGTATCCGTGCAGTGGAGCTTGGCCATCGACGCCTGTCGCGTGAACGGGCGCCCCAGGCCGCATAACCACGCCGCGTGGTACGCGAGCAGGCGCGCGGACTCGAGCCGCGTCGCCATGTCGGCGAGCAGGAAGTCGTCGCCCTGGTCGCGGCCGCGTCCCGCCAGCACGGCGCGCGATTCGTCAACCGCCGCCTGGGCGATGCCGAGCGCCTGGCCCGAGATCCCGATCCGCCCCGAGTCGAGGGCGCGCATCGCGACCGTGAAGCCCTGGCCCTCGGCGCCGAGGCGGTTCTCGGCCGGCACCGCGACGTCTTCGAGCACCAGCTCGCCGGTCGGAGAACCGTTGAGGCCCATTTTCTTGAAGACCTGCCCCACGCGAAGCCCGGGGGTGCCGGACGGCACGAGGAATGCGCTCACGCCCGCAGCTTTCGGGTCGGGTCCGGTGCGAGCGAACACGATATACATGCCGGCATGTCCGACGTTGGTGATAAAAACCTTCGTGCCGTTGAGGACGTAGCCGCCGCTCGCCCGGCGAGCGGTGGCCTGGAGCGACGCCGCGTCAGAGCCTGAAGCGGGCTCGGTGAGCGCGAACGCCCCCAGCAGCTCTCCGGACGCGAGCCTGGGCAACCACTTGCGTTTCTGCTCCTCGGTGCCGAACAGCAGGATCGGTTCGCTTCCCACGCTGGTGTGCACGTCGACGATGACCGCGGTCGAAGCGCACGCCTGCGCGAGCTCTTCGATGCAGACGGCAAAGGCCAGCGGGTCGAGTCCGGCCCCGCCATACTCGCGCGGGATCAAGACCCCCAGCAGGCCGGCGTCCGCCGCCGCCTTGAGCGCCTCTTCGGGAAACCGATGGTCGCGGTCGACCTCTTCCGCCAGCGGCTTTACGGTGCCTTGCGCGAGTTCGCGCACCGCTGCTCGAAAGGTCGCGTGCTGGGCGGCGATTTCGAGATCCAAGTGAAGCGTTAACTAGAATAGTGGGCTGGTCATGGAAGCTGGTCCTCGCTACCTCGAAGGCACCACC
>DATFVI010000130.1:0-28050 GCA_035260405.1 Candidatus Dormiibacterota bacterium | reverse complement strand
CCAGCGGTAATCGTCGCGATTGAGCTGCATCAGGCGGGAGATGGTGGCGATGCCCGCGAACAGGACCACCAGGAGGGTGAGGATGGCGATCGCGACGAAGGCTGCGCCGAAGTGGTCGGCCTGCGCGACGAGCGCCAGGGCGATCACCGCGCCGGACAGGATGGCCAGGAACACGTTCACGCGTCCAAGGGATTCGGTGTAGGTGAGCGAACGGGTGGCGAGCAGGCTCCAGTGCTCGGTGGCGAGGATCTGAAGCTTCGCCGCCGCCGCCGGTGCGGGAGGTGTCTCCACTATCTCAGGCGGTATTTTTGCGGGCTCGACGAGGTTCGTTCGATCAGCTTCCTCGCCTCGAGGTCGAGCTTTACCACCATCAGGTGCCAGCCGACATTCCCTGTGAATATGCCCCTTGAGGCTGCTGGTCAGCTCGTTCAGCAGCTCGGTGTGGGTGAGCTCCTTCCGTCGCAAGGCCGCGAGGATGGCCGCCTTGAACGTCTCGT
Source organism: Candidatus Dormiibacterota bacterium (assembly GCA_035260405.1). Lineage (GTDB taxonomy): Bacteria > Chloroflexota > Dormibacteria > Dormibacterales > Dormibacteraceae > Palsa-870. Next base: position 27,553 of record DATFVI010000130.1, on the reverse strand, counting down.
AGTCGCGCTTCGCGACGGGCTTGTTGACCTTACCCGTCGGGTGTTTCGTCAGTACTCTTTCGGTGGTCATTCGGTCTCAGCTCACTTATGTGACGAACAGCGCTGCCCGCAATCGACACCGACGGATCGCTACTTGGGCGGGGTCTTCTGCCGCAGGGCTTTGTCCAGCTCGTCGCCGACCTCCCGAAACGTTCCGGCCAGCGCAGCGCCAAACGATCGGGCTGCTTGCCTCGTGCTGGCCCGCACCTCGGGGTCGCTCGCCGCGACGTCCAGCGACGAGAAGAACTTCTCAGTCGCCTGCCCGATCTGCCGCAGGGCGCTGTTGATCTCCGCCGCCTTGGTGTCGGCATCCGCGTCCTTGTAATGGCGGTGCAGCTCCCCCGCCAGCGACTTCATGTCTCCCTGGAAACGGTTCCAGGCCTCCTTGGTGCTGATGTCGGTCATTGGCTCACCTCCTATGGGATGAGGGTACGCTGACCCGATGGAAGAAGGTCCGGGCAGCCCGCGAACGCGGCGTTTTCGCAGCCGAGGTTGCGGGTGTGGCGGCGGGCTGTTCTTTTTCGTCCTTACGGTCGGCATCTTGTTGAGCCTGTTGAACCTGGGTGTCGGTGTCGGAGTCTCAGTGCGGGTACCGTTCACCGAAAGCAACGTCACAATCGCCGGCGTGGTGGGCGCGAAGGGCAAGGCCGTCGCCGCATTTCCGAGCTACACCGATGGCCGGCTGGGTGGGAACCAGAACTTCTTCAACAACTCGACGACCATGACGATCGGCCCGGCGGAGGGCGCCGCCCTGGTCATCGTCGGCAAGCAGGACGACGCACCCGTGGTCGACCTGCACCTCGACGTCCGCTAGAGGTCAGCTGGCGGCGGGGAGCTCGTGCCGCGGGCCTGTGGCGGTTGCGATCGCGTGGCGCAGGGTGTCGATGGTGATCGGTTTGCTGACCACGACGTCCACACCTTCGGGGCGATCGTCCGCCGCTGACATGAATTCCCCGAGTCCGGTGAGCATCAGAACTGGAACGCGGGGAGCCACCCGTTTCGACCTGAGCGCCACCTGGTCTCCGCTCATCTCGGGCATCGCTCGGTCCGTGATGATCAGGTCATAGCGCCCGGCCGGGATCTTGCTAAGCCCGGCTGCCGGCCCGTCGGCCAGGTCGACTTTGTGCCCATCGAGGGTCAGGTATTCCGAGATCAGGTTGCGGGCGGTTTCGTCGTCGTCGATCACCAGGACGTGCAGCGACCTCTTGAGCTGCACCTGCATGACCTGCTTGAGGTCGACCAGGTTGACTTCCGCGCCGCCGGCGGCGTCGCGGTAGTACTCGCGCAGGCGGCTGACCACCAGCGATGCATCCAGGCCGGCCTTGTGAATCGTCCCCACATACTTCAGAACCTTTTCGTGGTCGTCGATGAGCTTCGGGCGGCTGAGGATGAGCTCGCTCAAACCGATGATCGGGCTCAGGCAGTTGTTGAAGTCGTGAGCCATGCCGGCGGCCATCTGGCCGAGCGCGTGCAGGCGCTGCTCCGCGGCCACCGCTTGCTGAGTAGGTTTCCGGGCCCGGCGTGCCCCAGGCGCTGATTGCGACACGTGCCCACACTAGACCGCGAAGCGATGTTCGTCGCCCCTATTGCGCGGGGGCAACGCCCATCGATTCACATGGGTGCGGCGCGTCGACCGGGACCGCTGCCCCGTCACCCCCCCCGGGAACCCGTCAGGTGTTGACTGGAAGCGTCAGCTGAGGCTCTGGGATCGGCTTCTCTTTGTCCAGGCGCCGGACCGCCGTTCCGACCGAGAAGTACTCGATCACGTGCGAGCCCCAGTAGTACTGGACCTCCTCGACCCTCACACCGACGACGCCTTCGGCCTGCAGCTGCATGGCCTCGTACTGCATGCGGTCCATCGCGATCTCGCGCGCTTCGTAGATCGCCTGCGTGTAGTTCGCCATTTCCGCATTCCTGCCCAACTGGCTCAACGCCTGCCGGAATCCCTGGTGCGCCACGTGGTAGACGCACGTACCCATCACGAGGCCCAAGGGTGCGTGGCCTGCCTTGACGAGCTTCCAGAAATCCTGTCCGCTGAGGTCGGAGGTGAAGGGCTTTCCTGCCGCCGTCTTGTAGGAGCCAGACTCTGCCTTGACGGCCGTTCCGATCGCCATGAACTCGGCCAGCCCAGGTCCCCACTCGTAAGCCTTGAAAGTCAGACGTACGCCCACGATGCCATCGGCGCCGAGAGCGTCGGCCTCGGCCTCCATGCGCGCCATCGCGAGCGAACGCGCCTCATACATCGCCTGGCTGAGGTAGCCGAGCTCCTGGTTCTGGTTGTAGTTTCCGATCTGGGCGCCGATGTGATAGATCGACGAGCCGACGACCAGGCCACGCGGATGGAAGCCGGCCGCCTTGATCAACAGGTATTCGTCGACCGACAGGTCTGAGGTGAAAAAGTCTCCCTGCCCGCGGCTGAGGCGGTCGAGGGCGAGCTTCGGGAGCTGCGGCGGGGCGCTCTGGGTCGGCGAGCCGGGAGGTTGTGCGCTCATGGGGTGTGGTGATCCCTCCATAAAGTTGACTGCAATTGCGTTGACACGTCACCGAACCATCTGGTCGAGGGCGTTGCGGGCGCTCGCGCTATTTTCGGCGTGCCGAGTCAAATGCTCGGACAGCGCCTCGATCCACTGGTCCAGCCTCATCACCTCGTTCTTGAGGACGATGCCGCGAACCTGGTGGTTCAGGCGCGCCTCGATGCCGCTTGCCGCGCGCCGCAGTTCGTATCCATGCTCTTCGATCTGGATCCGAATCGCCTGGACGCGGTGCTCCTTCTTGAAGAGGCCGCCCTCCCGCTCTACGCGAACCATGTTCGGCAGAGCGTCGGACAGCTTGGCCGCCAGCACCTCCATGAAGGTCTTGAGGTCGGCGGCGTCGGCGCGTAGAGACGCCGCCAGGAGGTCGAAATTGGACGCCGGCCCACTGTTCGGGTCCCCCATTCCGTGCCAGTATAGGCAGCGCTAACCACCTAGTATCTGTGAGCTTCAATACAGGTCGAGTTCACCTTCTGGAGGTGCGTTATGAGCATCCTGCGCCGCATGTCAGACGTCTTCCAGCAAAAGGTGAGCGCGGCCGTCGACAAGGCCGAGGACCCGTCGCAAGCTCTCGATCTTTCTTATCAGAAGCAGCTCGAAGCCCTGCAGCAGGCCCGTCGGAGCGTGGCCGACGTCCTGACCTCGGAGAAGCGACTCGAGCTCCAGGCGGACCAGCTCACCCAGAGCATCGCCAAGCTTCAAGGCCAGGCGCGGACGGCGCTGGGCCAGGGGAAAGAGGACCTGGCCAGGGAAGCCTTGACGCGTGCCCAGCTGGCGCAGACCCAGCTGGACGGCCTCACCCAGCAGATCGCGACGGTCAAGCAGCAAGAGCAGAAGCTGGAGATCACGGTCCAGAAGCTGCAGGCGCGGATCGAGACGTTCCGGATGCAGCGCGACACGATGAAGGCCCAGTACCAGGCCGCCAAAGCGAGCACCAACGTGGCCGAGACCGCCACGGGCCTCTCGGAGCAGATGGCGGACGTCAGCATGATGGTGGATCGGTCGCGAGACAAGATCGCCCAGATGCAGGCGCGCTCAGCCGCGGTGGGCCAGCTGCTCGACTCGGGTGTGCTGGACGGCCCGGGCGCAAGCGGAGGGGACGACATCGACCGCCAGCTCGGCTCGGGCAGCGGAGACGCGGCGGTGCAGGCACAGCTTGACGCGATGAAGCAGCAGATCGCCCTGCCCGCCTCGAACCTGGTCGTCCGGGTGCAGGGCGAGGGCCAGTTCCGGCTCGCGAGCTCTTACAAAGGCGAGCTGGACGGCTACGACCAGAAGGTCATGGCCGCGATCGAGGCGGGCCAGGCGGCGGCTCTCAAGCAATCGGTGCACGACGTGATCGCGTTCGTGAAGAGCCACGGCGTCGCGGTGGCGGACACGGAGAACGCGGCGTCGCAGGTCGTCCTGCCGTCCGAGGACCTGACGCTGGACGAGGCCAAGAAGATCATGGCCGGGAGCTAGTGTCCCGCCCCGAAAGTTCGACGGAAATGCCAGGGGCGGCGCTGCGCGGCGCACGTGGCACCCTGCGGGCTCATCCGCCTAGGCGGCCGAGCTCTGCGTTGCCGGCTGCGCTACTCGCTTACAGGTCGACCGACATGCGCGCTGCGTTGCTCGCCGGCGCCTTGATCTCGGCCGCCGATGCGGCGATTTTCCGCCGAACCTCCGGAGCAGGACACGAGTTCAGCATCCGCCAAATGCCGTGTTCGCGGCGGCGAGGGAGGCCGATGAAGAGTCGAGCGCGAAGGGGCTGCCCGACCAGTTGAACCAGATGACCGCGGTGATGCGCGTGTAGGTGCCGGCGAGCGCCTGCGCCGCGTCGAGGATCCACTGCGATTTCGATGCGCCCGCTGGATCGCTGGGAGTCGCTTCCGCGCTGGCCCATTCGCCCAGCATCATTGGCTTGGCGGTGAGGGACGCGAGGCGCGCGTAAACATGGGTGGCGTCCAGCCCAGCGCTTAGGGAGGCCCATCCCCCGCCCGCGGCACCCCAGTTGAACACGTCAATCGCGGTCCAGTCGACGTAGGCGTCACCGGGATAGAGGGTGGTTGGGTCGATGCCGGCGGGGTTCCAGATGTCAACGGTCCAGACGAACTGAACGTTGGTCGCGCCGGCTTGCGCAAATCGGTCGTGCACATGGCGGTAGGCGGCGATGAAGTCGGCCGCGGTGTTCCCGTTCACTCCATATCCCCAGGGATACCAGTTGCCGTCCATCTCGTGTCCGAAGTCGAGCAGCACCGGGCCTCCATACGCATGCAGGCCGTTGGCCCAGGAGTCGATGTAGGCGTCGAAGCTCCCGGCTGCTATCGACTGGAGAGGAAAAGTGTTGTTGCCGGCGGTGTAAGGCGCCGGACCCCACGGTTCCCAGGTGATGAACGGAGTGGAGCCGGTGACGCCAACCGACGTGTAGCTGCGAACATTGCTGAGCATCCATGGCTGGTTGGCCGAGAAGTTGCCCGCCCCGTTGTCACCCCACTGGGCGAACCAGTGCACGATGCTCGAGTGGCGGTTGATCGCAGTGTCCAGGTTGCGGATCGACGTCTCGTTCGGATCCCATGGCGTGTTGGTGTCGTACATCCCGAGCTGGACTGAGCAGGGCAAGGTCGCTGCATACGCCGGCTTCTCCGAGAACGCGAGAGCTGAAACGACGAGCAGAACGGCGGCTGTGGTCGCCGCCAGGCGGCCGGATCGAAGCCGGTCCAGGCGAATGATCTGTGCCACGTGCTTCAAGCCTCCTCGACGCGAAATGGGCGTTTGGCCCTACGGACCGATTTGTCATCCCGGCGCAGGTCGGCGATGACTGTCGTCACCGTGCGAGCCATGATCTGGATGTCGAACCAGAGCGACGACTCGCGTACATAGCGGACATCCAGCACCATCATCTCGGGCGCCGAAAGCCGCTCCCGTCCAGAAACCTGCCACAAGCCTGTGATGCCCGGCTTCATCGCCTCGCGCTCGAAGTACCACCTCTCGTACGAGGAACGGTCCGAAGGCATCATCGGACGCGGCCCCACCAGGCTCATTTCGCCCCTGAGCACGTTGAACAGCTGGGGAAGCTCGTCGAAGCTCGAGCGCCTCAGATACCTCCCGACCCGCGTGATCCGAGGGTCCGCCTCAGTCTTGTATCGCCCGCCGGACGCCCTCTCCTCGAACCAATCCTGGGCAGCCTGAAGGTGGAACGCCTGGCTGCTGTCCTGATACATGGAACGAAGCTTCCAGAGCGTGAATGGCCGGCCCAGGCGACCGATCCGGCGCTGGCCGAACAGCGCCGGGCCCGGGCTGTCGAGGCGGATCACCACGACCAGGCAGGCTATGACCGGCAGCGCCAGGAGCAAACCGAGGGAGCCAAGCACGATGTCGACGGTTCGCTTGAGCAGGGTGCGTTTGCGCTGCGACCTCTCCTGAGGGAGCCCGAGGTCTCCGGCGTCGATCCTGGGTGCGGTGCTCATGCCGACCTCCTCAGCTGCATCGCGCGAAGCCATTTGATTTCCGCCTGGAGTCCCACCTCCAGCGAGGTCCGGGCCTTGAATCCGAGTACGGTCTTGGCGCGGGTGACATTGCAGACGGGTCTGTCGCGGTCCAGCTCCGCCGGGTTGCACACGACATCGCCATCCACCCCGCACAGGCGCATGACGAGCCGCGCAACGTGCCGAGTAGGCCATCCTCGACCAGTGGCGATGTTGAAGGTGCCCTCCGCGCTCGCCTCGAGGCTGCACACAAAAGCCCCGGCAACATCGGCGACATAGATGGGATCGAACTGGGAAGCGCCACGCCCGGCAACCACCGGCTTTCTTCCCGACAGCACCGCACGAATGAAGTTCGGGATGGCACGCCCCACAGTCTCGCCGGGCCCGTATACGGTGGCCAGGCGCAGGACTGCCGCGGGCCGGCCCGTCCGGCGCGACCACTGCCGTGCGCAGTCCTCCTGCTGCAACTTCACGAGCGCGTATGGCTTCAAGGGTCCACCTACCGGCGCGTCTTCGTCGACTCCCAGCGCCGGGGGTGTATAGACGCTCACCGAACTGGCGAGGCACACCTGGCCGACCCCGACCTCCGCCGCGGCATCCAGCAGCCGGATGCTCTCCAGCAGGTTCTGGTTCACGTCTTCGAGGAGCTCGGGCCAGAATCCCCCGGACGCGGGCGGCCGGTATCTGAGATGAATGAGGCCATCGCAGCCTTCAAGAGCGGCGGCGAGTCCGGCACGATCCGCCTCGAGCGCGAAGGGCTTGTAATCCACCTGCCCCCGTTCGATGAGCGATCGCAAGGTACGACGCTTGAGCGGCGTCGGACCAAGCACGGTGACCTGGGCACCAGCCGCGACGAGGTGCACCACCAGGTGTGTGCCGATGAAGCCACCGGCCCCTGTCACGGCTACGCGGCGAGACGCTAGGCGCCCGTCGCCGATGCGAGCTGCCAATTTCTGGCCTCCTCTGATTCAAGGCCGGTGCTGGGTTGTCCGGGAAGCGACCTCACCCAGTCGACGTAGCGACTGAGGCCTTCCTCGATCCCGACAGACGCCGCGAACCCCATGTGCGATCTGGCGCGTTCGACGCCGGCGAGGTGCCTGCGGACATCTCCTGGCCGGTCTGCATCGTGGTGGATCGGCACTCGCGTCCCAAACAGCTCCTGGACGAGATGGGCGACCTGGAGCACGCTCACCTCCTGACCGCGCGCGATGTTGACGCAGTCGCCGACCAGCCCGTCACATTCGGCAGCCATCAGAATGCCTCGCACGGTGTCGCCCACCCACGTGAAGTCGCGCGTCTGCAGACCATCGCCGAACACGACCAGCGGCTTATGCGCGACGGCACGCGCCACGAACCGTGGAATGAGCTCACCGCTTGGGCCATCGGCATGCTCGCGGGGGCCGTATACGTTGAACGGCCGCACGACGGTGACCGGGAGTCCATACGTTCGATGGAAGCTGTGCGTATAGGCCTCGCCGGCCAGCTTCGCGGCGGCGTACGGCGTCATCGGATTCAGGGGATGGTCCTCGTCCATCGGCGCCCTCTTGGCCGTGCCGTAGACCTCGGACGACGAGACATAGACAAAACGCTGAACCCTGCTGTCAAGGGCGGCCAGCAGGAGGTTGAGAGTGCCGAGGTCGTTGACCAGGTGGCTTGCCATCGGGTCGGGGATCGACACCCGCAAGCACACGACCGCGAGGTGGAAGACCACATCGGACTGCTTGACGGCAGCCTCGATACCATCCCGGTCACGCACGTCGCCACGAACCACCGCGACATTGGGTGACGAGCTCAGGTTCTCGTGTGTACCCACCGAAAAGTCGTCGAGCACGGTCACGTGATTTGAGGTCGCCAGGATGTCTACAAGATGGCTGCCGACAAACCCAGCCCCACCTGTGACGAGCACGCGCTTGCCTTCGATCTTCACAGCAACTCTGTGAGGTAACCACAGGTTTCCGGGATCAACAATGGGTGGTTTTGAGACACGCCGGCGCGCGTGTCCCGGTCCGGAATGGGACTCTCGACGACGGGCGGGCGCGGGACAAGAGCCCACGACAATGGCGCAACCACCCATTTAGCGCGAGCCCTAAGACCGCCTAGGCTGGAAGTCACACGTGGGCGCTCAGATCACGGTCGGCCCTCGCCCGCCCAGCGAGCCAGATGAGAGCAGCGGTCGGCCTCTATCCGCGCCACGTTCCCTTCGAGTGCTCGCGATCGGGATCCAGGACTCTCGCTGGGAAGCGTTTTTGCGCGCACGTCCGGACAGCCTTGTCTACCACCACCCTGCATGGCTCCACGTCCTCGAGTCCGAATACCGGCATGAGTCGGTGTGCCTGGCTTGCGAAGACGGCGATGGAGCTCTTCAGGGGATCCTTCCCATGGCATGGACCAGCGGCGTTCCGCTGGGATCGACTGCGCGAACCGGTCGGCGCCTGTCGTCCCTGCCCCGTACGCCAGTTGCCGGACCGCTCTCTCGGGACGAAGAGGTGACCGCCCGCCTGATTGACGCCGCCGTCGAGCAGGTCCGTGACGCACCCGGGGCGCGGCTCGAGCTCAAGCCGTCGTGGACGTGCGCGATCGACCCGGCGAGCGGCCTCAGCCGCCTCCCGTGGCGGAGGGCCTACGTGCTCGACCTGTCCGCCGGTGCCGGCGGCCTGCAGTTCGGCACCTCCCGCAATCGGGCCCGGCTCAAATGGGCGGTGCGAAAGGCGAGCCGCCTCGACGTTCACCTCCGCGTGGCGGATACCCAGGAGGATCTTCGGAGCTGGTACCGCCTCTACCTGGAAACCATGCGCACGCATTTGATACCCCCACGCCCTTTCCGTCTCTTCGATGCGATGTGGAACGTGCTTCGCCCACGAGGACTGATGCGCCTGTTGGTCGCGGAGCATCGCCGCGGCCTGATCGCAGGTTCCATTTACCTGACGTTCGGAGCCACCGCGTTCTACGCCTTCAACGGCAGTCGCCGGAGCGAGCTCCGGCTCAGGCCCAACGACATCATCCATTGGCGCGCGATCGAAGATTTCCGCCGCGAAGGGTTCCGCTACTACGACCTTGGCGAGGTCGCCACCGGCAATCTCGGGCTGGCGGACTTCAAGACGAAATGGGGCAGCGAGGAGATCCAGCTTTGCCGTTACTACCACCCGCGACCGGCGGTCAGAGCCCTGGAGGAAAACCCCGGAACCGCGAGCGGCGCTCGCAGGCTGGTCGAGACGGGCTGGCGCCTGGTTCCGCTGCGAGGGACGGCAGCGCTTGGCGACGCGATTTACAGGTTCCTCTAGGAGATCCCGGATGGCTCTGGCTGGTACCGCCACCGATCGCAGGAAACGCACCGGCAGGCTGCGAGACTTCATCAACCCGCGCTGCGTGGGGCCGATCGGAGGCACCACGACGCCGGCCGACTGCCTGGTTGCCCTGCGCTACCTTCTGTCGCCACGAGAGCTGATCCACGGACCGGCCATCGCCGAATATGAAGCCTCGTTTGCCCGCGCCGTCGGCGCGCGCTTCGCCTGCAGCTTCTGGGCCGGCAGGGTCGGCCTCTATGCACTGCTGCTCGGCCTCGGAGTCGAGCGCGACGACGAGGTGCTGCTGCAGGTGCCAACGCACGTGGTCGTGGCGAACGCCATCCGGTACACCGGAGCCAGGCCCGTGTATGTGGACTGCAGGCTTGACAGCTACAACATGGACCTGGACGAGGCGGAGCGGCGGATCACTCCGAGGTCGAGATTCCTTCTGCTCCAGCATACCTTTGGCAATCCGGTAGACCTCGATGCGGCCCTGGCCCTTGCCGCCCGCCACAACCTGCAGGTCATCGAAGACTGCGTCCACGCGATGGGAGCCACCTACCGCGGGCGCCCGGTGGGCAGCTTCGGGCGGGCCGCCTTCTTCAGCACCGAGGAAACGAAGACGATCTCGAGCACCATGGGAGGCGTGGTCACCACCGATGACCCGGATCTTGCCGACCGGCTGATGGCGTTCCGGCGGCGGTGTGCGGCACCGGCCGCTTCCCAGACGGTCAGGTATCTGGTCAAGTTCGTCGCATATCACCTTCTCACCAGGCCGCATGCACACCGATTCACGCGCGCCGTTTATGAGCTGGCCGGTAGGCGCCATCCGCTTCCCAGGGCGACAACCCAAGGCGAGCTGCGCGGCGCCCGACCCGCGAACTACGAACAGCTGCTCAGCAATGCGCAAGCTGCCCTGGCGCTGCGGCAGCTCCAACGCTTGCAGAGCAACATCGAACACCGGCGGCACGTGGCCGCGGCCTACAGCGCGCGGCTGGCGCAGGGAGGCTACAGCATGCCCAGAACGCCGGAGGGCGCGGAGGCGGCCTTCGTCCGGTATCCGATCTGGGTCGAGGATCGGGCGCTCGCCATCCGTTCGGCCAGGCCGCGTGTGCTGCTCGGCAACTGGTTCACCTCGGTGCTCGAAGAGGCGACATCCCCCGAACACGGGGGTTACGAGGCGGGCTCGTGTCCTCGAGCTGAAGCCGCTGCACAACACCTGGTCAACCTCCCGACACACCCCCTGGTCGACGATTCGGACGTCGCCGCGATCATCTCCAGCCTTGCCGGCCTGGAGCAAGCCCGGGAGCCTATCGACGCTCGGCCGCGACCCTAGTTGACTAGTCGGTCAACGCCGAGGCCGCTACGCTGTTCAGCGCCTCCGCCACCGCCAGGCAGTCATCGTCGCTGAGCCCGGGGTGGACCGGCACTGAGAGCATGTCGGTCGCGGCCATCTCAGCCACCGGACAGGGAGCACTGCGCAAGCTCCGGTACGGCGCCTGCAGGTGGACGGGCAGCGGGTAGTAAACGCCGGTCGCGATGCCCTGTCGGTGCAGCCGCGCGCGAACCTGGTCCCTGGACCAACCGGGCGGAACACGCAGCGTGTACTGGTGATAGACGTGGCCGCCGCCCGGTGCCACCTGGGGCCGTGCATACCACCTGGAGACGCTGGTGTCGTAGAAGGCCGCGTGCCGGCGCCTCCGATCTGTGATCGTCGCGAGCCGGCCAAGCTGGACGATCCCGATGGCGGCCTGGATCTCCGTCATGCGGAAGTTGTAGCCGACCGCATCATGCTCGTACGGGCGGTCGCTGTACGCCTGGTGACGAAGGCGCGCGCACGTCTGTGCAACCTGAGCGTCGTTGGTGGTCACCATCCCCCCCTCGCCGGTCGTGATGTTTTTGGTGGCGTAGAACGAGTAGACGGCGGTGCCGAAGGCTCCAAGGGAGCGCCCCTCGACGGTCGCGCCAACCGCCTGGCAGGCATCCTGAATCAGATGCAAGCCGTGCTTGTCCGCGAGGCATGCGAAAGATTCGATGTCACCGGGGTTGCCGTGCAAATGGACGAGCACGATGGCCTTTGTTCGCGGACCGATGAGGCGTTCGGCGGCGGAGCAATCGAGGTTCAAGCTGCCGTCGACGTCGGCGAAAACAGGTACGGCGCCCGTGTGCGAGATCGCGTTGGCGGTGGCTATGAAGGTGAGCGGGCTGGTGATGACCTCATCGCCGGGGCCAATCCCATGAGCCAGCAGGGCAAGGTACAGCGCAGTCGTTCCGTTGCTCGTGGCCACGCCATGCGTGGCCCCCACAGCGGCAGCGAAGGCCTGTTCGAAAGCCCGGGTCCGTTCGCCTTGAGTGAGCACCCCGGAGCGCATGACATCGAGTACTGCTGCTTCCTCCTCCGGCCCGAGCTGAGGGCGAGCGATTGGAATGGGACTTTGATGGGCCGGCCGGGCCGCCACGCGGCGAGCTGTGATCATTTCTCGATCCCTCCGATACGAGAAGACCAGAGTGGTCCCGGGATCAGCAATGGGTCGATTCGACCTCCCTATGGGACAGCGGTCTACGCGGAGCCGTACTCGACCATTACGGCGTGTGTCCCGCGTGCCCTAGCGTGGTGACATCCTCGACACAGTGATCGGACCAAACCTCCGCCGGCGACCCCTACTGAGATAGAGGATTCCGCATGGGCAGCGTTGCCGCCGTGATCGTGACCTTCAACCGCAAGGGCCTTCTCGTCAGATGCCTGGAAGCGGTGCGCGCTCAGACTCGGCCGTGCGACCGGGTGTTCATCATCGACAACGCCTCCACCGACGGCACGACCGAGCTCCTCGCCAACACCGGGTTGCTGGACGGCACGGTCGACTACGTACGGCTGCCGGTCAACACCGGCAGCGCGGGCGGATTCCACGAAGGAATGAGGCGAGCCTACGAGGCGGGCCACGAGTGGTTGTGGCTCATGGATGACGACGGCTGTCCCGCCCCCGACTGCCTCGAGACGCTGATTTCCTGCGAGGACTCTCTGGATGTCATCGGGCCGGCGGTCGTCCGTCCAGACGATCCGGAGCGGCTCACCTGGAAGCTGCGACGCGTCGGCTCAAACGGACGATTCAGGACGTGGCGTTCGATCACGAGGCGTCAAGACCTGGTCCACAGCGCGCCGAATGGAATCTACGAGGGCATCGCGGCCCTTTTCAACGGAGTTCTGATCAGAAGAACGGTGCCCGAGGCCATCGGGTTCGTGCTGGCCGATCTATTCATCTGGGGCGACGAAAACGAATACCTGATGCGCTGCAAGCAGGCTTGCTTCCGAGTTGGCATCTGTGTCCACGCGCTCCATCGTCACGCATTTGTCAGGCCGAAGCATTCCAGCCGGTGGAAGTTCTACTACCTGTACCGGAACACCATGTACATCCACTGGAGGTACCGGCAGATCGCGCTGCCGCCCCTGCTCAGGCCGTGGTACCCGGCATACATCTCGCTGAGAATGCTGCTGGAGCTCCCGTCCGCGTCACCGCGCTACGTACTGGCTGTCCTGCGGGGCGCGCACCACGCCCTGAAGGGAAGATTGATCGCATACGAGCTGGCGGGCGATGACGCCAAGGGTCGCCGCGCCGTCATTTCGCGGACCCAACCGGGATGATCCGCGCCACCACGTCGCCGAGCGGCCATCAAGTGAATTTCCACGCCACGATCGTTGTGCCGACCATCCGCGAGCAGAGCATCCTTAATTTCCTGGAGCGCTGGGCATCCGAGTTCCGGGGTCATCGGGTGATCGTTGTCGAGGACAACCCCGAACCGACTTTCGATTTGCCAGGCTGGGTGGAGCATTACAGCTGGCGCGACGTCGACGTACGCCTCGGCGATCGGGCGTGGATCATACCCCGGCGTTCTGACTGCGTCCGCTCTTTCGGCTACTACCTCGCCGCGCAGGAGCCGTGCGACTTCGTGGTCACGCTCGACGACGACTGCTACCCGGAGGACGCCTATTCGCCGTCGTACCTTGCATTGGTGCGCGACGCGCTCGACCTGCGATGGGATGACGAACGCTGGTGGAGCACACTCGAAGGGCCTGTTCCAGCCAGAGGTTTTCCATATGAGCTGCGGCGGGCGACCGTGCCGGCGATGATCCATCACGGGTTGTGGTCGAACGTTCCCGATTTCGATGCGAGGACGCAGCTGCTGATGCCAGACTTTCGACTGAAGCCTGCGACGACGGTTCAGCGTGTGCCCCAGGGCCGATTCTTCCCGATGTGCGGAATGAACCTGGCCTTTCGTCCTGCGATGATACCCGCCCTCTATTTCCTGCTCATGGGCAGGCACCGTGATGGGAGCCAGTTGCCGTATGACCGCTTCGGCGATATTTGGGCCGGTGTGTTCGCGAAGAAGGTGGCCGACCACCTCGGTTTTGCCGTCAGCTCCGGCGCTCCCTCGATCCTCCATTCGCGTGCCTCGAACCCGGAGATGAACCTGCAGAAGGAAACGCCTGGTTACCCGGTCAATGAGGTGCTCTGGCAGAAGGTTGAGGCGGTCGGTCTCTCTGCCGCGACGGTCACGGGCTGCTACGAGCAGATCGCCGACCAGCTTGACATGAAAGGCGACTACTGGGCGACGCTCAGATCCGCCATGAAGGTCTGGACCTCTCTATTCGCGACCGGAGCGGCCACGGCTCCGCCCGTGGAACTCGCCAGCTAACCGGACCGGGCCTCGGCCAGGCGCCGCCCACGCATCTCGAGTTGTCTGCGGGCGGATGTTACGCCGCGGGCGGCCGGTTCTTTCAGGATCGTCGCGCTGAACAGGCCGAGCAGCATCGCGAACTCTTGTGTCACGCCGGCGAAGAACAGGTACTCCGCGGTGAGTCCAACGAAGGCGAAGAACAGGACCATGGCGAGACATGCGGCGGCAAGGCTCCGGCGCATGGGGTCCGAGCTCGCACGTGATCGCCACGCCAGCACCGCGACCGTGACGAACATCGTCAGCAAGAGGGCGATGCCGACGCCGCCTGCGCGAAAGGCTTCCCTGAGATACTCGTTGTCGACGAAGTTCGTGAGAGGGGTGGGCACCTCGCTCGGGATCACCGTTCCGGTCCCCAGGAAAGCGTGATCCGACAACGCAGGCACGAAAAATGCCTGCCAAACACGAACCCTGTACGCGAATGATTCAGGTATGACCAGGTTCTGTCCAGCCGAGGACAGCACGCCCTGCGCCGTTCCCCTGGCGCTGACCGCGGGCCAGAACAGGACCGTGGCGATCGCCAGAGTCGCCACCGTCAGGCCGAGTTGGCGCGGTACGTGGCGACCGTACCAAAGGACAAGCAAGGTGATCAGTGGGAGGGCCAGGAGCGGCGCCCAGGTGAGGCTCGCCACGAGGCCCGCCAGGTTGATCACCATCACAGAGCTCAGCCACAACCTTGGAAATGCGGGATGGCGCATCGTGGACAGGGTCAGCGCCAGCATGTAGTTGACTGTCGCAAAGGCTCCGACAGCGCTGTAGTGCCCGAGTGTGGAAATCGGCCTGTAGCCCGGGTCGAAGGCGTTGAAAAGGTTGACCGGAGGTGGATAGTACGTCGCCCCGAAATCCCTCACACCGGGAAGGTCTGCGAGCTCGGCGACCGCAAGCAGCGAGACAAAGATGCTGGCGAGCATGGTCAGGTTCAAGATCGCCTGAACGGCGCGACTCGTGAGGCTGACGCGCGAGTACACGACGTAAACGACCAGGAGCTGGAGCGGCGAAAGTACCGCGCGAAGCGTGTTCGGGTCGAACAACTCTGGTGAGCGGGAGACGATCAACACCAACGCCGAGATGACGACCACGCCGACGGTGTAGGCGCTCACCGCCAGGTCGAGGCCCGTGATCGGGTGCCGCTGACGGCGTGGAAGGTAATGGAGCACCAGCCCCGCGACGACGACCAGCAGGATGGCTTCGTTGGGCCGCAGAACCGGAAGGATCGTGCCTCGGCCCAGGCCGGTCGTCAATGAGATCGAGAACGCGTAGACGGCGAGGCCGATCGCCGGCCTCCACACCGTCAGGGCTAGCAGGGCGAGCGCGCCTAGCAGAGCGAGCGCCGGCGGATAAGCAGCGAATGCCTGGGAGATGGTTTGCTGGCTCATGGCTGAACCTGTGCCCCGGTGGACGCCAGCCCGGACTCGTCGCCCGCCGGCCGGCGGGCGATCACAAGCGGATCAAGATTTCTCATCCTCAGCATCGCGTAGAGACCCGAGGCCACCAAGGTCTCCGATGCGACCACGGCGACAGCCATCCCGACCTCTAGATAGCGCGGCGCCAGCACGATGGCCAGGACCACGTTGAGCACGCACGCCGAGATCACGACTGCGTTGACGAGCCGGTCAAGGCCCAATGCGAGCATCCACTGGATGCCGAGCACGTTGCTGACCGCGATCAGCGGGGGCAACAGGGCCAGGATTCGAAGCACCAGGACGGCACTGTCGAATCCAGGACCGAGCACGAGGCGCACCAGGATCGGCGCTCCAAAAAAGATCGTCAGGCCCATAGCGCACCCGGTGCCGCCCACGATGAAGAGGCTCTTGCGGGCGAGCTGGGCCGCCTGGCTCTGCACCTGGGACGCGAGGTGGCTGATGCGTGGGAAAACGGCCTGCGTGATTGGGAACAGCATCGACGAGAAGGCTTTGCTGATCTTCTCGGCACCGACGTAGTACCCGACCGCCGCGGGGGACCCAAAGAGTCCGAGTATGAATCCGTTGCCGACTGTGTAGAAGCTCAGGGCGCCCTGGTACACAAAGGTCGACCAGCCCATCCGCAAGGTCCGTACGACGAGTCGAGCCGTCGGAGTGCTGAACCGAACCTCTCGGTACGCCACGATGAGCTCAACGAGCACCGCGGCGGTCATGGTGGCCCCCTGGATTGCCAGCACCTTCCACGTATCCGCCGGAGAGCGGACCGCGAGCAGAATGCCCGCCAGGGCCAGGACGCGCGCGGCCGTCTCCCAGCGGGCCACGAACGCCATCCGTTCCAGGCCCTGGTAGAACCAGTTGAGGCTGAACGAGAGGGAAATCGCCCACAGCATCGCCGGCCATAGGAGTTCGTGATGGCGGTGGATCGGCGCCACAACGACGCTGAGCGGCACGGCCAACACGACCGTCAACAGCGTGAGCGCCAGCTTCGCGCCGAGCACGCCGCCGATGAGCTCGGCGAGCTGGTCAGGGTCATCGCGGTGGCGCGCCACCTCTCGAGTCGCCGAGTAGTTGAACCCGTAGGTCACGATGAGCATCACGTAGCCCGCGAAGGCTTGCATGAAGGCCAGGCTTCCCCAGCCCTCCGGGCCGAGCAGCCGAGCCAGAAACACGATGGTGGCGATGGGCAGCAGGAAGCCTCCGAGCTGGAGCACATACAGGCCCAACGCATTGCGGACCACACCGTTCTGCAAGAGTTGGGCCCCTCGCGCCCAGGGGCTTGCCGGCATCGCGTCAGTTCTTCACAAGGATTCCGGCCAGGACATCGACGCCGGATAGCCTCAGCAGGTCCGCGGTTCGCCGAACGTCCCCGAAATGCGTTACCCCGTGAGTGGCAACAAGGACGGAGTGCTTGATCGATCGGCCGAGGTCAAGCGCCACCGGGCTGACATCCGGCGCCGGCACCGACATCAGCACGAACTCACCGTCCTGCGACCCTCCTTGTCCCGGCGGCCCGGCCACATCGGCCGGGCTGTGGCTCAACGATTGGGGCATCGTGATCGTGGTGAGCCCGGGTGGGTCGTCTCGAGCGCCGGTTGAAGCCCGGAAATGGCCGCCGTACTCGATCACCTTTACGCGCTGCCCGGCATTCGCCACCACGGCGCCCAGGCCTCCGGCGACAGTCTCGCCCCGGTCTTTTTCAGACGCGGCGACCACGAGCACCGTACGCGGCGCATCCGGCGATCTCGCCAGGAGGTTTGCCAGCGCTCGCGCGTAGGCGTTGTTCGGGTTCGAAAACAGCGGCCGCCGCACGTTGTCGGTGACGAATACGGGAGGGATCCCGGCTGCCCTTGCCAGTCCCTCGGCGCTGAATATGCGATCGTCGAACCGCTCGATCAGCAGGGCGGCAAACAAGCCGACGCACAGTCCGGCCAGCAGTGCGGCACCTATGTAGAGAGCTGGATTCGGTGATTCAGGCTTTGCCGGCGGCAGCGCCGGCTGCACGATGGTGGCGATGTTGGTCAGGCGATCCTCACGCTGGCTCAAGTCGATCTGTCGAGTGAGCGCCAGGGTATAAGCGTTCTGGAGCCGCGCCAGCTCAGCCTCATGTGCAGCCGCGGCGGGACTCCCGGGAGTGGTGCTCGCAAGCGCCTTCTGCTCGCTATCGATGTCGCTCGTGAGCTGCGCCAGCTGCTTGTTGAGGTGGTCGAGCGCTGGCTGGTACAGCCTTATGACCTCTGCGGCATCCTGATCGATCATCGCCTGCGCGACGGCATTTGCCCGCGCCGCGGCTTCCGACGGCGTGCGTCCCTTGGCGATGACTGCCAGCCCGCTCGTACCGCGATACACGCTTGCGCTGATGAGATTGCCGATCGTGGTTTCAGGCGCCACCAGGTCGCTTTGCGAGCAGCCCGCCCCGGCCGCGGCGCAGGCTTCCTTGAGCGTCGCGCGGCTGTTGGCGGAGACGATGAAGTCGTGCTGGAGCAAATCGCCCGCCGCGATGCCGGCGTCGAAATCCGTTGCTGTCCGGGCGGTATCGAGGTACATGATTGCGGTCGCCTGGTAAGTCTTGGGCAGAACAAACGACAGGAGACCGGCGGCAAGACAGAAGACAGCGGCGACCCCGAGGATGACCCTGTAGCGGTGCCTGAGGGCATCGACGAGTGTGAAGGGAGGCCTGTCGTCCATGCTGCTAGGCCTCCGGGGCCGCCGACCGCTCACGATCACCACCGAGTCCATGCGCCAACCGTTCCAACCCATTGGACGATTGGCCCATACGCTGAGACTATCTAAGGAAGAAGCACCAATAAATGGGCACGGCCCATGCCCGGGTGGGCATCAGTCCCAGACGCGCGGGGCGGACCTGGCGACTCGCGGGCTTATGCCCATGTCGGTCGTCTCATGCAGCGCCTACCGTAAATCGTGCGCGAGCGATGACCCCTGCCCACCTGTCCACGAAAACGACCGCGGTCATCGGCGCCGGTCCCTATGGCCTCTCGGTCGCGGCGCACCTGCGGGCGCGGGCCGTCCCTACGCTCGTGTTCGGCGAGCCCATGGAGTCCTGGCACATGATGCCGGCCCGCATGAACTTGAAGTCGGTCTGGAGCGCCTCGAGCCTGGCTGATCCAGAAGGTGCGCTGAGCCTGGACGCATTCTGCCGCGCCACTGGCTCGGTCGTGGCGGAGCCGATTCCGCTGGACTTCTTCATCCGGTATGCACGCTGGTTTCAGGAAATGGCGGTGCCAGACATACATCGGGTCTCGGTCGAGTGTCTCCGACTCCAGGGCAATGGCTTCCACCTTGCACTCTCAGACGGCCGCGCGCTTACGGCCGCGAGAGTGGTGGTGGCTGTCGGGGTGCGACAGTTCGCGTTCATCCCGCGGTTCGTGCTCGGCTTGCCCAAGCACGCCGTCAGCCACACAGGGGAGCACATCGACTTCTCACGGTTTCGCGCCTGCCGGGTGGCCGTGATCGGGGCGGGCCAGAGCGCACTCGAGTCAGCCGCAATTCTCACCGACGAAGGGTGCTCCGTCGAGGTAATTGCTCGCGGGCCCATCCTCTGGATCAACCGCGTCCTGTATCACCGTGGAGGCCCGGTGAGCCGGCTGCTTTACCCGCCTACCGACGTCGGCCCGCCCGGGCTCAACCGGCTTTGCGGCACGCCGATGCTGATGAGGCACCTGCCTACGGCTGTGCGGATGAAGATCGAAAAGCGCGCGGTCCGTCCCGCGGGCGCTCAGTGGCTCCGCCCGAGAGTCGAAGGAAAGCTGCCACTGACTCCGTTCACCGAGGTGGTCGAGGCTGAGCCTCAAGGCGGCGGCTTACGTCTGCGCCTCAGCGACGGCAGCAGCCGAGACGTCGATCACCTGCTGCTGGGGACCGGCTACCGGCCCAACGCCGCCGAGATTCCGTTCCTGGATCCATCGATGCGCGAGATGATCGTCCAGCGCGATGGCTTCCCGGTCCTCAATCAGTGGCTCGAGTCCTCGGTGCCCGGGCTTCATTTCGTGGGGGGCCTGGCCGGCGGAACGTTCGGCCCGATCTGCCGCTTCGTGGCAGGCGCACGCTTCTCCGCCCAGCAGGTGACGCAACGGGCGGCCGAGCTCAACTAGGCCGCACCTCGGCGCCGACGGATCGGCCCGGCGTGCTCTTGCTCGGGAGCGACTTCAAAGCTTTGGGGGTGGCTCGCAGCCTGGGGAGGCGCGGGGTTCACGTGGCGGTCGTCGACAACGTGCCGCGATCCGCCTGGTTCTCACGCCATGTCGCCCAACGGTTCAGGTGGCGAGAATCGATGAGCTCCACCGCGCTGCCCGACTTCCTCATGAACATTGCAGCTACGGCGGAAATGCGAGGCTTCGTGCTCTGGCCGGTTCAAGACGACGCCTTGGAGCTGGTAGCCGTGAATCGCGAACGTCTCTCGTCCGCCTTTCGCCTGGTCACCCCGAGCTGGAACATCCTCAGGCACGCTCACGATAAGAGGTTGCTGAACGCTGCCGCGGACGAGGTTGGTGTCTGGCATCCCCGCACGTGGTATCCGGCGGACGAGCGCGAGGTCCACACGCTGCAGCTCGAGTTCCCGGCCATCATCAAGCCGACGGTGTCGGTCGACATGCAGCTTGCGATCGGCCGCAAGGCACTGCAGGTGCGTGACCTGAACCAGCTGATCCAGGGCTACCGGTTGGCCGCGGCCATAATGCCCGCTGACCACATCATGGTGCAGGAGATCATCCCTGGCGAGCACCACTACTCGTTCGGGGCGTTCACTGCAGAAGGACACGTCACGAGCGCGATCACCGCGAGACGGACAAGGCAATATCCGATCGATTACGGCCTCAGCAGCAGTTTCGTGGAAGCGGTCGAAATCCCGGGCCTCGCGGAACCCGCCGCGCGGATTCTGCGCCGGCTCGGCCTGTCGGGCATGGTCGAGGTGGAGTTCATCCTGGACGAACGCGACAGTCGCCTGAAGTTGCTCGACGTCAATCCCAGGCCATGGGGTTGGCACACGCTGTGCATCGCATGCGGCCTTGACTTTCCGCACCTCCAGTACGAATCAGCTCTCGGCCACCCGGCTACTCATCCCAAACCACGTTACGGTCCCCGGTGGATTCGCCTGCTCACAGACATCCCGGCCGGCTTGCAAGGCATCAGGCGAGGCAAGTTCTCCTTGGTTGCTTACCTGCGCTCGCTCTTCGGTGGCGAGCTGGTCGGTTCCGTGTGTGACCTGGACGATCCTGTGCCCGCCGCCGGCGACCTGGCCGTCGCCGTCGTGCGCGTGATCAAAGGCAGGATCAGAGGCCGGAGGTCCCTCAGAGCGCCGGCAGAGCCCGGCGGGACGCGTCAGGCGCTCTGAGTCGTCGCCTCCACGCTCTGAGCCTGCCCTTCCAGATCGGAGTGGTCGACCTCGAGCTCCACCGGATGGCCGCGCTGCCCAAGAGACCGAGCAGCGGCCTCCAGAATGCTGATGATGCGCAGCCCGCAGTGACCGTCGGTCAGCGGCTGCCGTCCGTGAACGACGCACTCCAGGAAGTGCTGTGCCTCAAATCGCAGCCCCTCGGTGAGGCTTACCTGGGGCGCCCACATGTCGCCCGTCCGGTAACCGATCATGGATTCCAGCGCACCCTGGGAATCGGCCAAGGTGATGCCCTTGTCGTACACCTTGATCTTCTCACTGGGCTCGAGCTCGTCATAGACGATCATCTGGCGCGCGCCTCCGATGAGCGTCCGCCGGATCTTCAAAGGCGCCAGCCAGTTGACGTGATGGTGGGTGATGAGCCTGCCGTCGTAGTAGCACGTGAGATAGGCCAGGTTCACCTGGTGGCCGGGCACGTGGGCCGACCCGGTGGCGGCAACCGCGATCGGCCGCTGTCCCAGGACGAAATCCATGATCGCAAGGTCGTGGACCGCCAGGTCCCAAAGCACGTTGACGTCCCGCTGGAAAAGCCCAAGGTTCACGCGCACGGAGTCGTAGTAGTAGAGGTGGCCGAGGTTGCCGCTTGCCACCAGCTGCTTCAGGGTTTGCACTGCTCCCGTGTAGACGAAGGTGTGATCGACCATCAGTACGAGCCCACGCTGCTCGGCGGCTTCGATCAGCTGTTCCGCCTGCTCCGAATCGGTTGTGAGCGGCTTGGTCACGAGTACGTGCTTGCCGGCCTGAAGCGCTCGCATGGCTATGTCGAAATGGGACGAGACGGGCGTGGCGACGATGACAGCGTCGATGTCTGGGTCGGCGAGGATGTCCAGGAAGTCCGTTGTCAGCTTGACCTTGGGATAGCGGTCATGGACCTGTGTGAGCCTCTCAACCGAGAGATCGCTGACCGCCACGATCCTGCCGGGCGCCTGCTCCGCGAAGTTCCGCACCAGGTTCGGCCCCCAGTAGCCGTAGCCGATGACGCCTACGCCGACGGACCAGCTCGGTTTGCGCCGTTGGAGGCGCCGGAACATGTCGTAAGGGCTGGGGGAGGCCGGCACGTCAGCGCGCCGCCGGCCAGGTCTCTGCTCCGCCTGCCGGCGGCAGCTCGATTCTCACGCGAGCTCGAGCTTTCGTTTACGCGCACGGACTGGTGGGCGACTCCACCAGTGGGGCCGAGAACCGATGATCCTCGCTGGATTCCCCAGCACCAGCGAATCGGGGGGGACATCGTGTGTGACGGTCGCGCCAGCCCCCACCATGGCGCCCGCACCGATTGTGATCCCGCAGATGATCGTGGCATTGGCGCCGATGCTCGCGCCGCGGCGCACAAGCGTGGGCACAACCTGCCAGTCTCCGACCTGCAACAGCTCCCCTTTTTCATCGACCGCGGCTGGATAACGGTCGTTCGAAAAGCAAACGTGAGGTCCGACAAACACGCCGTCTTCGATCGTGACGCCCGTGGGAATGAACGCAAATGCTTCGACCTTCACGTTCCGGCCAAGCACGACGCCACGCTGAATCTCGACGAAGGAAGCGATCCTGCAGTTGTCGCCGATCTGGCACCCGTATAAGTTCACCTGCTCGGGATGGTGGATGACGACGTTCTGGCCGAGCTCGACGTCGGCAGTGATCATGTGCCCGGGAACCGACGCCACCCCCCGGGTCGACCCTGCACGTTCACCATGACCTGATCCTAGAGAGAGGGCCTCGCCCGGCCAATGGACACTTGTGGAATGCCGACCTGGGCCACGCCCACTCCCGAGGTGCATCTGTCACAGCCGAGCCGGGGCTTGGTCCCGACCTGGCGGCGGGCCCTCAGGCAGATCCCGCGGACCGCGACGCGCTCTTCCCGCCGCCACGAGTCGATGGTTCCGTACGCTGATTCAGCAGGCGGCCGATCGTTTCAGAAATCGTCTCTCGCGTGGAGCGGCTCTTGGTCAGGAGGCCGAGGACCCCCAGGTCTTGGGCACGCTTCAAGTCGACTGTTTCAACCGTGTCCATGAGAAGGATCACCGCCAGCTCCCTGGTTGCCGGCTGGCTGCGTATATGCTCGAGAGCGTCCACTGATTTGAGGTCTCGCAGACTGTTCAGGACAAGAACGTCCGGCAGCGAATTGACCAGCCGCTCTTGAGTCGCTCGCCAGTCGTTGGCCACCTCAACGTGCCAACCAGCTGTCGCCAGAGCGTCTCTGTAAAGGTCCGCGAAAGCGGCATCGCCAATCGCCACGAGCACGCTGCGCGCCACCCGTGAACGCGCCGCGTCAGGCTGGTGGTGGTCGCCCATGGCTGGTCTCAGAGCTCGACAAGTGCTTTCCTGACCGCGTAGAGAACAGCCTGGGCGCGGTCATAGATCTGCAGCTTTTCGTAAATGTGGCTGATGTGGTTGCGGACGGTCTTCTCGCTGATCTTCAGGCCGAAAGCGATCTGCTTGTTGGCCTGGCCCTTGGCCATTAGCTTCAGGATCTCGACCTCGCGGGCCGTGAGGCCGTCGTAAAACTCCTTAGGCGTGCTCGATCCGGTGAGCATGTCCAGCACTCGGTTGGCTACGGCGCCGGCCATGACACGCTCACCCGACATCACCGACATGATGCTGGACGCGATCGCTGCGGGCTCGGCATCCTTGAGGATGTAACCGCTCGCGCCGGCGCGCAGCGCCTGGAGCACGTAGCTGTCCGCCTCAAAGGTGCTGAGAATCAAAACTTTCACATCGGGGTGGTCGCGTACGATCTGCTGGGTCGCCTCGGCGCCGTCAAGCCCCGGCATCCTGAGATCCATGAGCACGACATCCGGGCTGAGGGCAGCCGTCTTTTGGACGGCGTCTTGGCCATCGGTTGCCTGGCCGACCAAAGCGATGCGCGGATCTTCTTCCAGCAGGCGGGCCAGGCCCCGCCTGAACAGCGTCTGATCGTCCGCGATCAGTACGCGGGCAACACGGGTTTCGGTGACCACCGCAGCGCCTCCCTTGGAATCGTTACGGTAACGGTGGTTCCAGCCATCGGACGACTCCGGATGCTCAACACTCCTCCGGAAAGAGTTGCCCTTTCACGCATGCCCAGCAGCCCCATGCCGATGGGTCGCTTGTTATCAAGCCAGGCGATGCCGCGTCCGTCGTCTCGAATCTTGATGACGAGGGCCGTGTCTGAGACCTTCAGCGCCACCTGGGCGGTCTTGGCTCCGCCGTGTTTGTGGGCGTTGCTGAGCGCCTCCTCGATGATGCGGTAGATGTGGGTCGAGGTCTCAGGTGGAAGCGAAGCCGGCCATTTTCGCGACAGCCACAGGTTCACCTCCATCCTCGTACGCAGCCGGCAGGTGGCGATCAATCCGTCGCGCAGTGTGTGAACAAGAGTGTCGGCGATCCCCGGCTGCCCGCGCAGGTCACACAGGACCTGGCGGAGATTGTTGAGGGACTCACGCACCGTGGTCCGGACAAACGTGAGCTGATCGACAACGTCGGGCCGGTCCCGATGCTCCCGCATGAAGACCTCGGTTTGAACCAGCAAAATGGTCAGGCTCTGCACAACCCGGTCGTGGAGCTCTCGGGCAAGCTCGTTCTTGATTCGTTCGCTTTCGTGTTGGACGCTCCCGTCGGAGCGCGGCGGGGCCACGACCAGGGCCTCTCGGGCCTCCACCTCGAAGTTTGAAAGGGCGCTCATAGGTCTACTGGAAAACGCACGATTCTTGCTACTCCCTCAACGTCCTAACAAGGTTGCCGGTATCCGATACCCACAACTTATTTCGACGGTCCTGGGAGCGTCATCGTACAAATGGGGTAACTCTGCGGGTCAGGCCGGGGATCGATGGACGGAATCACCCATCGGCAAGCGACGGCGGTCCCACCCGTCGCGGCCTGCGCGCTGGTTCGCATGCTGTCTGCAGCACGGCATGAAGGCCGTCGCGCGTCTATCTATATGCGCGACGTGCAAAGGCGTGACGGATGATCACATCGTTAGGCAAGGTCGGCGCTCAACCCAGGGTCAGGTGCCACACCGCGTTGTCGGTTCCTCGCTCGAAGAGGTCGATCATTCCAGGGAAGCGCGCTATCGCAATGGGGTCCGACACCCACCGGCCTCCCAGCAACTCCCATGCGGTCCACGAGCTGCCCGTCCAGGCGCGCCGGTAGAGAGCGCTGCCTGGTCCAAGCACGAATACATCAAGCCGTCCGGCTCCTGCCGACGACACCTCGGGTCCGGAGGTCAAGGAGCCACCGAGGGATTCCCATCCGCTCCAGCGACTCCCGTCCCACGACTTGTGCCACGTTCCATTGTCAGCTCCCCGGGCGAAAACGTCGATCCGGTTGGCGCCCCAAGAGGTCGCGGCCGGGTCGGAGGTCAGGTAGCCCCCCAGAGCCTCCCAGCTGCTGCTCCAGGCCTTGCCGTTGAACGACTTGTGGTAGAGCTGGGCGTCCGAACCCCGGGCGAAGACGTCCAGCCGGCCTGGGCCCCACGTCGCGACTGCCGGACCTGAGCTCATGGCACCGCCCAGGGATTCCCAGCCGCTCCAGCGAACTCCGTCCCAGAGCTTGTGCCAGATCGCGTTGTCGGCTCCTCGGGCGAAGACATCGATCCGGTTGGTGCCCCATGAGATCGCCGCGGGATCGGAGGTCAGGAAGCCGCCCAGTCCCTCCCACCCACTCCATCGCGTTCCATCCCACGTCTTGTGATAGAGCTGGCTGTCGGTGCTGCGGACGAAGACGTCGAGGCGAGCGGCGCTCCAGGAGCTTGTCGCGGCCCCGGAGTTGGCCACGCCGCCCAAGGACTCCGCGGTCAGTGAGGGCCCGGCTGGCGGACTCGGGCTCGGGCTCGGTGACGGGCTGGGCGGTGATGGGCTCGGACTCGGTGACGGGCTCGGACTCGGTGACGGGCTCGGATTTGGTGACGGGCTCGGACTCGGTGACGGGCTCGGATTCGGTGACGGGCATCCGCCGAATGCAGTCTTGGCGCCGGCCAGCGAGTCGGCCGACGAATCCAGCGCAAAGGTAGTGCCGGTCGCACTGAACCAGATGGCTGCCGAAATGCGTGGGAACTGGGCGCCCAATGCCAGCGCGCCATCGATGATCCACTGCCCCTTGGTAACGCCAATCGGGTCGCCGGCCACGGGCTCGGCGCTCCCCCACTCCGCAAGCATCATCGGCTTCGTCGGGTTGAGCGAGGCCAGGCGGGAGTAGATGGTGGTCAGCGAACCCAAAGCAGACGCCAGGCTCGCCCAGCCACCACCATTCGCGCCCCAGTTGTAGACATCTATAGCCATCCAATCGACATAGGCGTCGCCGGGATAGAAGGCGCGCTGGTCGACGCCGGCCGGGTTCCAGACGTCCGGGTTCCAGACAAACTGCACGTTGGTGGCGCCGGCGAGCACGAAGCGGTCGTGGACATGTCTGAAGGCCGCGATGTAGTCGGCCACTGTGTTTCCGTTTACACCGTAGCCCCACGGATACCAGTTCCCATCCATCTCGTGGCCGAAGTCGAGCATCACGGGGCTTCCATAGGTGCGCAGCCCGACCGCCCAGGAGTCGATGTAAGCATCGAAATTGCCTGCGGCAATCTTGCTGAGCGGGAACGTGTTGTTCGCCATCGTCATCGGTGCTGGTCCCCACGCTTCCCAGGTGATGAGAGGTGTGGATCCTGTCACGCCGACCGAGGTGTAGTTGCGAACCGCGTTGAGCATCCACGGCTGATTTGCCGCAAAAACCCCTGAGCCGGGGTCACCCCACTGTGCATACCAGTGGACGATGCTGGAATGCCGGTTGACTGTGGTATCGAGATTGCGGATCGCGGTCATCGTCGGGTCCCACGGCGTGCTCGCTTCGTACATTCCAAACTGCACCGAGCAGGGGGCTGCTGCGGCTCGCGCCGGCTGCGGCGCCGTGAGTACAGACAGGCCCCCAATTGAGAGCATCAAAGCGCTGATCGTGATCGCGCATGCGCGTCGGAATGCAGGGCGTGACAAATTGAATCTCCTTGTGGCTCGGACTCTCGCCCGACTCCAACCGGGGTGAGGTATACGCGACGGAGGTCGCCGAGTCGCCACCCGTTCAAGTTCTTCGCGAGCCGTCCAATGGATTTGCTCGCGAGCCCCACAACTCATTTGCAGGCGGGCCCCGTAAACGGATTGGGGCCTCTACCGCATAACCAGGCAGTGCCCGATTGGCATAACGAAACGAGAGACGATTATTGCCCTCACCCGCGATTCCAGCGATACGTCACCGAACTGCCGCGAACTCAAAAAAAAAGAGTCTCGGTCAGCTTCTCAACGCTACCGGCGCCGCCAGTGATTCGCCCGCCCCGACGCGTCGGTGCAGCCAGCTCAGCGGGCGCGGCGCCCACCAGTTGGCCCGGCCCAGGATGCACATCACGGACGGCACGATCAGGATCCGCACGATCGTGGCGTCGATGGCGATGGCCACAGCGAGGCCGATGCCGATGGCCTTGATGATCACGAAGTTCGAAAGGCCGAATGCCAGGAACACCGCGACCATGATCGCCGCCGCGCCCGTGATCAGACGTCCGCTTTTCTCGAGACCCATCGCGACTCCGGCTTGGTTGTCGCCGGTCCGCCGGTATTCCTCCTGGATGCGACTGATCAGCAAAACCTCATAGTCCATCGACATTCCGAAAACGATGCTGAAGAGGATCACCGGAACGCTTGGGTCGATCGATTGCGCGGTGAAGCCCAGGAGC
>DATFVI010000129.1:0-2059 GCA_035260405.1 Candidatus Dormiibacterota bacterium | reverse complement strand
AACGAGTCCGAACCCACGTCTACGATCTGATCCTCTCTGACCTTCACATGCAGGTGATGGACGGGCCGACGTTCTACCGGAGGATGCAGGTTGAACACCCTGACATCGTCGAGCGGATCGTGTTCATGACCTCCCAGGGCTGGCTGGAACGGGCGCAGCCTGGCTCCGGCGCGGCCTCGTAGCTACTTCCCGGTGCGAAACACACGGGATTGATCCTGTGTTGATGCGGGGTGCAGGTGTCGGCGCTCGTCCAAACGTCGCAATTTGCTTGACGGCCCCTGAGCGCACACGCGATGGTGAGAGAGCGGCGCGACGTGGCAGTACGCGCGGCTACGCGGCTCACGCGGTGCGGACTCTGAGGCCAGCCGGCCTCATCGGGGGCGCCATGGTGCGGCGGGCGTACACGCAGCGCAGCCTCGTCGAGGTCCTCCTGCCGGACGGCGACAAGCTCTGGGATCCCACCCTCCGCCGAATCGATGCCATTCTTGACGACGATGACCTGATCGACCGCATGGCCGAGGCTCTGGCGGAGCGCCATCCGCGGAGTCGGTGCCGCGGCCGGCTGGGGACGCCGGCGGCCGTGGTCCTGCGCCTGCTGGTCCTCAAGCATCTCTACGACTGGAGCTTCGACGAATGCGAGCGCGAGGTGCGCGGCAGCCTGGTGTATCGCGCATTCTGCCGCATCGACGGCGAGCGCGTACCGGACGCGAAGACGCTGATCCGGCTGGCCCACCTCCTCGACGAGGCCGTCCTCAAGGATGTGCTGGCCCGACTCGTGGCCCTGGGGCGGGCGCAGCACCTCATCCGGGGCCGGCGGCTGCGCGTGGACACGACTGTCGTCGAGACCAACATCCACTATCCGACGGACAGCACGCTGCTGGCCGATGGCGTGCGGGTGCTGACGCGCACCCTGCGGCGGCTCGGGGCGCCGGGCCGCGAGCGGACGCGCAGTGTCGCCCGCCGGGTTTTCGAGATCGCCCAGCGCAGCCGCACGACCGGCGCCCGGGCTAGCCAGCGGGTACGGGAGCGGACCAAAGCGCGGATGACGATGCTCTACCAGGGCCTGATGCGGATTACGCGCGCGGTCGTGCGGGAGGCCGAGGCCGCGGTGACGCAGCTCCCACCCCGCCCGCGTCGGCGCGTCCGGCGCCTTGCGGAGCGCCTGCACGCCACCCTCGGCGTGGTCCGGCGAGTGCTCGCCCAAACCCGCGCCCGCGTGCTGCACGGGGACACCCATTTCCCGGCCAAGGTCGTCAGTGTGTTCGAGCCCCATACGGAGATCATCCGCAAGGGCAAACTGGCCAAGCCGACCGAGTTTGGCCGGCTGGTGATGATCCAGGAGGCGGAAGCGCAGTTCATCACGGACTACCAGGTCTGCGAGCGTCGGCCGTCCGACCGCGCACTTTGGGTGCCGGCCCTGGATCGACACCGGGCCCTGTTCGGCCATCCTCCGCAGCTCGCGGTGGCCGACGGCGGGTTTGCCTCGCGGAAGAACGAGCGCGCCGCTCAGGACCGGGGCGTGCGGCACGTCGTGCTCCCGTGGCAGCCCCGCGCCCGGCGCTCCCGAGCCGCCCGCGCCGCGTTGCGCTGGCGCACGGGCAGCGAGGGGCGCATCAGCGCGCTCAAGCGCTGTCATGGACTGCGGCGCTGTCGATACCGCGGATCGATCGGCATGCAGCGCTGGGTCGGACTCGGCGTGATCGCCAACAACCTGACGGTCCTCGGCCGGGCTGGGCCGCGCGCTGCGTGACCCCGCCTGGCTCGGCATCGACAAGATGAATGGTCGAGCGGGCGAAGAGCACGAACGAACCGGCCCCATATCTCTCACGTCACCCCTCTGGCCCCCGTCCGCCATCATTTCTGCACCGGGAAGTAACTAGCGCGTGCTCGGCTCGTCCGGCGGCTCATCCATCGCCACCGAACAGGCCCATCGGCCCGACGGCATCGCGCGGACGTACCGGACTCCGACCGGGCAGGGCGGATAGACCTCCTTCGGTGGGCCGGGCGCAGCGTCCATCAGCGTGTGCCCCAGCAGGAGCGCGACGAGATTGGTTAGCAG
>DATFVI010000128.1:0-15581 GCA_035260405.1 Candidatus Dormiibacterota bacterium | reverse complement strand
AGATCGACGAGCAGCGTCCGATGGCCCAGCTCGGCGAGTGCGGCGCCCAGGTTGATGGCTGTGGTCGTTTTGCCCACGCCGCCTTTCTGGTTGACCACGGCAAGGATGGGCGGGGTCGCCGTTGCCAACATCTTGGGGTTGGTCAGCTCAAGAGATCCTATATCTGGTGGCACTGCAGGGATTCTAGTCCAGATTCCACTGGGTTCCCAGCTGGGTTGTTAAGACTGTCCGACATCGTCCGAACGGGAGAATACCTGGTCGGGGCGAGTGGATCGGGTAGCCCCCTGGCGGGGCCCTCCCTCTCCCATGCCGGCCCTCCCCCGCCTGCACACCGCGTCCTCACGCTATTCAATCTTTTCCGGCTGTACAACCCTGCCCGTTAAGGGTTCGGCCTGAAGTCGCCGGCGGCGCCACATCGACCAGATTGCATAAGCCGAGAGAGCGACCAGGACGAGCTCGACCGCAATCGCGGCATCGACCTGTGAGGCTGCGAGTCCTACTCCGATCAACAGGTTGTAGGCCGCGTGGGCGATGGCTGAACTCGTGGTATTCGTGAACTTACGTAGCACGCCAAGGCCGAAAGCAGCCACGAGCACGAACAGGAGATCCAACGAAAACGAATATTGGGAATGAGATGCCGCAAACAGGACCGCAGTCGCGATGAGGCCCAGTCGCGGTTGGAGCGCGCCCCGGAAAAGAATCTCCTCGCCAAGGGCGGGTAGGACGGCAAGGGCCGCGATTCCGACCGGGTTGCTGACAAGTCCACCGAAGGTCTGATCTACGTTCGAGCTCACCTGGCGGTAGAGGTCAGGGGTCAAGACCTGGCTCAACGCAACGGTGGCCTGTGCAAGCGCGTACAGCGCGCCAGCCACGGCGAGTGCAAGCAAAACCTGCCACCACGCCGGCCTGACGAGCGAGAGCCTGGCTGCGGTCTGGCGCAGGTCGCGGCGCACGAAGATGCCTACGCCCGCTGCAGCAAGAACGATGAGTCCAAACGCCTCGGCGACCAGGTCGTCCACGCCAATCCCTGACTGAGGAGCGCTCGCCAGGTTCGTGAAGAGGGTGATCGAGACCTGGAGCCCGAAGAAAATCACGGCCAGAACGAGGGCCAGTGCATGGACCGGGTTGTCGGGGTCGGTCGGCAGGATTCGGGCCACCCATTCGCGGACTGGTTTGGAGGCGAGGGTCGCAGCGATCAAGCCGGTGGCCATGATCCCGAGGTCGAGCGGAAGCCGGTTCTGACCTTTCGGAACAGCGATCAACAGCGGGGCGCCGGCGACATCCAGCGCCCCGATGAGAAAGGTGATCCCGGCTGTCAGGCCGGCCAGGATCGCGATCGCGTGGTGCGCCCAGGGCCGGCCGACGCCCGCGTTGGCCGCGAGGATCAGCGGCAGCGGCAGCAAGAAGAGCGTCGCCGTCGACGCGGCGTCGAGGAAGAGGTGGCCGCTCAGCCTGGCTTGGAGGTCTGCGCCGGTAGTGGTTTCGTCGGAGCGCCGTCCTCAGGAGCCGGCGCCATGTCGATGAGGGGTCGGATCAGCTCGATGGGGAACGGCAGGAGGATGGTCGTGTTCTTCTCTGAGCCGATCTCCACCATGGTCTGAAGGAATCGCAATTGGAGCGCACCCTTCTGAGATGAGATCACCTGGGCGGCGTTGGCCAGGGTCTGCGACGCCTGGAACTCGCCGTCGGCGTTGATGATCTTGGCGCGCTTTTCGCGTTCCGCCTCGGCTTGCTTCGCCATCGCGCGCTGCATCGTGCTGGGCAGCTCGACGTCCTTGATCTCTACGACCGCGACCTTGATCCCCCACGGCTCGGTCTGCTCGTCGATGATCTTCTGCAGGTTCTGGTTGATCTTCTCCCGGTTGGCGAGGAGCTCATCGAGGGTCGCTTGTCCGAGTGCGGCGCGCAGCGTTGTCTGCGCGATCTGCGACGTCGCGTTGATGTAGTTCAGAACCTGGGTCACCGCTTTGCGCGCATCGATGACCTGGAAATAGATGACCGCATTCACTTTCGCGGTGACGTTGTCGTTCGTGATGACTTCCTGTGGCGGCACCTCGAGCGTGATGACGCGAAGGTCGATCTTGACCAGGCGGTCGACCCCGAAGGGAATGATGAAGAACAGCCCGGGGCCTCTCAGGGCAATCAAACGTCCGAGGCGGAAGACGACGCCGCGCTCGTACTCGGCTGCGATGCGAAGGCTCGAGAACGCGACGATGAGTGCGAGCACGAGGATCACCGCGATGACGGTGAGGATTCCGATGTCCACTAGCTCTTCTCCTTGACCGCAACCTTTCCGCCGTTCTCGCTCGGAGCCACTTTCAACTGAAGCCCGTCGCGCCCGATCACGCGCACCGGCGCGCCCGCGTGAATCGGTTCAGGCGTTGCGACAGCCTTCCAGAGTGCGCCTGAAACAAAGACTAGACCTTCTGGAGCGAGCTCCTCGCGTGCTTCGCCCACGGCGCCGACCATGTTTTCGGCTCCGACAAATGGGGGCGCCCGCCGCGCTTGCCACACCTTGCGAATGAAAAAGAGGAAGAACGCCAGCGTGACGACGCCCGAGCCGACCGCGATGATCGGGTTGACGCCAAGACCGATCGGCCCGGTGTTGACCAGAAAGGCCATGCCCAGCACGAGCGCGAAGACACCGCCGGTGCTCAAGATGCCGTGCGTATTTGCCTTCAGGTCGGCGATGAACAGGATAAGAGCGAGCAGCATCAACAAGGCGGCCGCGATGTTCACCGGTAGGTTGGCGAGCGAGACGATCGCGAGTATTGCTGCCAGACCGCCGACTACTCCCGGAAGAATCGCGCCCGGATTTGAAAGCTCGGTGATGATCCCGTAGCCCGCGACGATGATCAGCAAGGCCGCGATGGTCGGGTCGATCAAAGCGTTGAGGAAAACCTGCCAGGCCGGCATTGGCATGTCGTCGATGCGAGCGCCGGCGGTGTGCAGCACGAGAGTCCCGGTCGGCCTCGATACCGTTCGCCCGTCGATCTCTTTCATGAGCGCGTCGGGATCAGCTATCTCAAGGTCTGCGACGTGGAGGCGGACAGCGTCCTCGGCGTTGATGTTGAGGCTGTTGCGCACGGCTTGCTCGGCCCAGTCGGCGTTGCGGCCGTGGATCGTTGCGAGGTTGCGAACGCGGGTCACCGCATCGTTCAGGACCTTGGCCCCAAGATCGCCAGTGAGGTTGGCCCCGGATGCATCGATAGGGTGAGCCGAGCCGATGTTGGTCCCTGGCGCCATGGCCAGGATGTCGGCCGCTTGCGCGACGAAGAGGCCGGCCGATGCCGCCCGAGCGCCGCCTGGATAGACGTAGGCGATCACAGGCACCTTGGAGTTGAGCAGGGCGGTGACGATGTCGTCCATGGAGGTGGAGATCCCGCCCGGCGTGTTGATCACAACGAGCAGAGCGTCCGCGTGGTCCGCTTCAGCGCGACTGACCGCGTTTTCCATGTACGCAGCCATGATCGTGTTGATGTCGCCGACCAGGTCGGCACGCTCGACATGGGGAGTGGCCGCCGCCGCGTGGACAGGCAGCAGCAGGGCCAGGGCGAAGAGCACGAATCCGAACGTAAGCGCTGAGCGCTTGCGCATCCCATCGAGTATGGCAAGCCTCATCGCCGCGCGCCATGTAAAACGTGGAACATTGGCCGGCCAAGGCAAGGCTTGGGAACGGATTGGGCTCGTCGTAAAATTGGGTGCGTGGGGGTAAACCGCAACTCAGAGGAGCACGCGCCGAGGCCCAGGCTGGTCGACAGCGACGCCGAAACCATGCGCGACCTCATGCGCCAGGTGGACGCGACGCGACCTCTCAGCGAGGGTGAGCAGAGGCAGCTTCTCGAGCTAGCCACACTCGGTGACAAGGCAAGCCAGGAGCGCCTCGTGGCCACCAATCTTGGCCTCGTGATCCGGCTCGCCGCTGAGCGCGAGCAGCAGGGCGTGTCGACGCCCGACCTGGTGCAGGAGGGCTCGATCGGACTTGTCGAGGCCGTCCGCTCCTTTGCGGGCAGCGGTGAGAACGACTTCGCTTCGTTTGCTGAAGGGCAAATCGGAGCTCAGATGGACGAGGCTATAGCAACCGAGGCGGCCGCCGTCCGGGATGCCGAACTTCTGGTCACGGCGGCGACGGACTACGAGCACACCGAGCTGGTCCTGCGCCGGGAGCTCAATCGCGAGCCCACCGAAAACGAGCTGGCTGAAAAGCTTGAGTGGACCGTAGAGCGGACGGGTTACGTAGCTCGTGTGGTCGCTGACGCGCGCCGTCGCCACGACGAAGAGCTGCTCGAGTTCATCGATCCGGCAGCGATCGACTTCGATGACGACGAGCCCGTGGAATTTGGCAGCTAACCCGCCACTGCCTCATCGCACACCCCTCTACAGCCGGCACGTAGCCCTGGGTGGCCGCATGGTCGACTTCGGCGGCTGGGAGCTGCCTCAGCAGTACACCTCGATTCGCGATGAGCACTTTGCCGTGCGCAAGGCCGCGGGCCTCTTCGACATCTCGCACATGGGACGGCTGGTCGTCGAAGGTGCCGGCTCTGAGGCCTACCTGCAAGGTCTGTTCACCAACGACCTGTCTCCCGTCGCTCCGGGTCACGCGGTCTACACGCTGATGTGCCAGGAGGACGGCGGCACCATCGATGACCTCGTCGTCTATCGCGAGGCCGCGGATCGTTTTCTCGTCGTGGTCAACGCGGCCAACCGCGAGAAGGACATCGCATGGATGCGAAAGCACATCCCGGCCGGCGTGTCGATGGACGATCACACGGAGGACATGAGCCTGGTCGCCTTTCAGGGTCCGCGGGCTCACGCACTCATGCCGAGCGAGTCGTCGCCGACAGATGACATTTCGTATTTCGCGTTTCGCCCGGGCAAAGTTGCGGGCGTGCCGGCGCTCATCTCACGGACCGGCTATACCGGCGAGGACGGATTCGAGCTGTTCATAGAGTCTGGTCGCGTAGGCGAGGTGTGGGACGCGATCCTCGCAGAGGGCAAGAGCGAAGGCGTGCTGCCGGCAGGTCTCGGCGCGCGCGACGCGACACGGCTCGAGGCCGCGCTGCGCCTTTATGGAAACGACATGGATGAAACGGTCAACCCGTACGAAGCCGGGCTTGGCTGGACGGTCAAGCTCGCGAAAGGTGACTTCATCGGTCGTGATGCGCTGGCGAAGGTCAAGGTGAACGGGCCGCGCCGGAGCCTCGTCGGTCTTCAGACCCGGCCTGGAGACATTCCGCGGCACGGCGCAGCGGTCAGCCGCGACGGCCGCCGCGCCGGGGTCGTCACCAGCGGCACGCACTCGTTCTTCCTCGGTCATCCGATCGCGCTCGCGTTGGTGGAAGGCCCATCATTGCGAGTCGGAGGGAAGGTGACGATCGAGGTCCGCGGCCGAGAAGCGCCGGCCGAGGTTGTAAAGCTTCCCTTTTATCGGGGTTCAGCGCGATCCGCAGTCGCTCCGGCCAAGTCCTGACCGGCCGCCGCAATCAGCGAGGATAAAAGAGTGTCGAATCAGCGCCACTACACCAAGACGCACGAGTGGGTCACAGTCGACGGCAAGAGCGTGACCATGGGGATCACCGACTTTGCCCAGTCGCAGCTGGGCGACGTGGTCTTCCTGGAATTGCCAAGCCCGGGCCGGAAGCTAGCGGCGCGCGAGAGCTTCGGGGTGGTCGAATCGGTCAAGGCGGCCAGCGACCTCTACTCGCCAGTCGCGGGACGCGTGACAGAAGTCAACGACATGCTCGCCGCAAAGCCAGAGCTCATCAACTCGGATCCCTACGGCGACGGGTGGATCATGAAGGTGGAGCTTGCCGGAGACCTGCCGGCGGACCTCCTTGACGAGGCCGGCTACAAGGCGGTGACGGAGGCGTCGGCCGGCTAGGTGCCCTACCTGGTCCATTCCGATGAAGACCGCGAATCGATGCTCGCGGCGATCGGAGTCCGCTCCATGGAAGACCTGCTGGTCGACATTCCGAGCGCGCTCCGGATCAAAGCACTCGACCTTCCAGCGGGCCTTTCCGAGCACGAGACGATGGCTCAGATCTCTTCGCTGGCGGCCGGAAACCGAGTCTTCCCCGACCGCCTGACATTTCGAGGCGGGGGCGTATATCGGCGTTTCATCCCGGCAGCGGTCGCAGCGGTCACGTCCAAGCCCGAGTTCTATACGGCGTACACGCCCTACCAGCCGGAGGCAAGCCAGGGCACTCTCCAGGCCATCTTCGAGTTCCAGACGCTCATCGCTGAGCTGACGGCCCTTGACGTCGCGAATGCTTCGCTCTACGACGGCGCCACGGCTGTCGCGGAGGCCGCGATGATGGCCCACGTCCACACGGGCCGCGACGAGATCGTCGTCTCGGGCTACTTGCACCCTGAATACGTGGAGGTGCTTCGCGCCTTCAGCGACGGGCGCGGGATCAAGGTCCGCAAGGGCACCGAGCCCGGGCCGAAGACAGCCGCCGTCATCTTTCAGCAGCCGGACTTCCTCGGTCTCCTGGTTGACGCGAAGACGCTTTCGGAGAGCGCCCACGCGGCCGGCGCCCTGGCCATCGCCTGTGTCGATCCGATCAGCCTCGCGGTCCTCGCGCCACCCGGGCAATATGGTGCGGACATCGCGGTCGGCGAGGGGCAGCAGCTGGGGTTGAGCCCAAGCTACGGCGGGCCGCATGTCGGATTCATCTCCTGCCGCAAAGAGTTGGTGCGGCGCCTCCCCGGCCGCCTGGTCGGAACGGCTTACGACAAGCAGGGCCGGCGCGGCTTCAACCTGGCCCTTGCTGCGCGCGAGCAGCACATCCGGCGAGAGAAGGCGACCTCCAACATCTGCACCAACCACTCTCTGTGCGCGCTCGCGGCGAGCGTCTACATGACCTACATGGGACCGGATGGGATGCGCCAGGTGGCCGAGGTCGGTTTCAAGCGGGCGCATGCGCTGGCCGAGCGGCTCGGAGGGCTACCGGGCTGGGAGCTCGCGTTTCCCGATCGCCAGTTTCTAAACGAGTTCCCGATGCGCGTAGCGAAAGGGCCCGCAGTGATCCGCAAGCTCGCGCGCAGGGGGATCCTCGGACCGCTCGACGTCCGCCGGTGGTTCCGCGAGCTAAATGGAGTCGTCACGTTCACCTGCACGGAGGTCAACGACCCGCAAGCTCTCGACGAGCTGGTAGCTGCGCTGGAGTCATGACCGAGCCCCTCAGCTTCGAAAAGAGCCGGCGCAGCGCCGGCGGCCCACGTCTGCCCGGCGCCGGCGTGACCGCACCAGAACCTTCGCAGATCCTGGCGCCAGATCAGCTGCGCACGAGCCCTCCCGAGCTTCCGCGACTCAGCGAGCCAGAGATCATGCGTCATTACAGCCGCCTGGCCTCGATGAACTACTCGATCAGCGAGCAGTTCTATCCCCTGGGCAGCTGCACGATGAAATACAACCCGGTCGTGAACGAGGCCGCGGCCTCGCTGCCGGGGTTTGCCGGCCTCCATCCCTACCAGGACGAGGACAGCGTCCAGGGCGCCCTCGAGCTGATGTGGCGCCTGGAGCAGGCCCTCTGCGCAGTGGTCGGGGTGGAAAGGGTGACGCTTCAGCCGGCCGCAGGCGCGCATGGCGAGTGGACCGCGCTGCGCATGATCAAGGCTTACCACCACTCTCGCGGAGACGCCCGCACCGAGGTCCTCGTGCCCGACTCGGCGCACGGCACCAACCCCGCGAGCGCCGCGCTGAGCGGTTTCCATGTGGTCGAGGTGAAATCGGGTCCCGACGGACGTATCAGCCTGGCCGACCTGGAGTCAAAGCTGTCGCCACAAGTCGCTGCGCTGATGTTGACAAACCCCAATACCTTGGGGTTGTTCGAACGCGAGATACTGGATATAGCGGAGATGGTGCACGCTACAGGGGCCATGCTCTACTACGACGGAGCCAACCTGAACGCCTTCATGGGCATCTGCCGGCCAGGCGACATGGGGTTCGACGCCGTGCACATGAACCTGCATAAGACATTCACCACCCCGCACGGAGGTGGAGGCCCCGGCGCGGGCCCGGTTGGCGTGAAAGCCGACCTGGTCCCGTTCCTGCCCACGCCGACCGTCGAGCGCACCAACGGCCACCTGAAGCTGGATTTCAAGCGTCCGAAGTCGATCGGGCGAGTGCGCAGTTTCTACGGCAACTTCGGAATGCTGGTCCGTGCGTACTCGTACATCCTCGCCATGGGTGGCGACGGACTCACGCAGGCCTCCCACGACGCCGTCCTTGGGGCCAACTACCTGCGCAAGCAGGTCGAGGACGACCTCGAGATGCCCCACGACGGGCCGTGCATGCACGAGTTCGTGGCCAGCGCCCACAATCTCGCGCCTGAGGGTATTCGGGCTCTCGACATCGCCAAGGCTCTGCTCGATCGCGATTTCTACGCGCCGACGGTCTACTTCCCGCTGGTCGTGCCCGAGGCGATCATGGTCGAACCCACTGAGACCGAGAGCAGGGCGACCCTGGACGCCTTCGCAGCGGCCATCAAGGAAATCGTGGCGGAAGCCAGATCCAACCCCCAGACGCTCCACGATGCGCCTCAAAAAATGCCCGTCGGACGCCTCGACGAGGTGGCTGCGGCGCGCAAGATCAACTCCTACCTGCGGGGCCAGAGCGACGATCCCGTCCTGCGCTGGAAACCGGCCGAGAAACCAGCCGGCAAATAACCCCTGTTAAGACCCCTCCGGAGGCCATTTTCAAACTCGAAATCCGGTAAAATTTAACGCCTGAACCTCTGCCCAGTTGATCCCCACGAGTTGTCCACGCTGGGAGGGCCAACTTACCGGTGATGGCGGCCAAAAACCCCGTGCCGGAGCAGCCTGACGCGCGGTCGCGCGCTGAGAGCCGCAGGCCCAAACCCCTAGGCGCGGACGTCGCTTATACCGCCGAGCAGATCCAGGTCCTGGAGGGCCGGGAGCACGTACGGCGGCGTCCGAGCATGTACATCGGCTCGACGTCCTCGACCGGCCTCCACCACCTGGTCTACGAGGTGGTCGACAACGCTGTGGACGAGGCGCTGGCGGGGTATGCGACGAGGATCGTCGTCACCCTCTACGCGGACGGCAGCGTCCAGGTCGACGACAACGGCCGGGGCATCCCAGTCGACATCCACAAGAAAGAGGGTCTCTCCGCCCTCGAGCTCGTCATGACCCGCCTCAACGCCGGCGGCAAGTTCGGCGGCGGCGGATACAAGGTGTCCTCCGGGCTGCACGGCGTCGGCGTGTCGGCCGTCAACTTCCTGAGCGAGCGCCTCCAGGTGTGGGTGCACCGCGGGAGCAAGGTCTATCACCAGGAATACGAGAGGGGCGTGCCGAAGGGCTCGGTCAAGCCCGTGGGCAAGACCGACCGCACCGGCACGATCGTGCGCTTCTGGCCCGACCCTCAGATCTTCCCCGACACCAAGTTCGACCGCGAGGTCATCGAGCACAGGCTGCGCGAGATGGCGTACCTAAACAAGCGCCTCGAGATCGCGCTTGCGGACGAGGCGCTCGGCTTCACGACCACCTTCTATTTCGAGGGCGGAATCGTCTCGTTCGTGCGCGCCCTGAACCGAGACAAGGCGGTCGTCAACCACGTTCCGTTCTACGTCGATCGCGAGGTCGAAGGCACGCAGGTGGAGATCGCGTTGCAGTACAACGACACGTTCATTGAAAACGTGATCGCGTTCGCGAACACCATCCACACGATCGAAGGTGGAAGCCACCTGACGGGCTTTCGTTCCGCGCTGACCAACGTTCTGAACCGGTACGCACGCAAGGCGGGCATCCTCAAGGAGCAAGATCCCAACCTCACGGGCGAGGACGTGCGAGAAGGACTGACCGCGGTGATCAGCGTCAAAGTCCTCGAGCCGCAGTTCGAGGGCCAGACCAAAGGCAAGCTCGGCAATGCCGAGGTCCAGGGCCACGTTTCGATCGCCCTCACCGAGGGTCTCACGCAGTACCTCGAAGAGAACCCTTCGGAGGGTCGCCGCATCGTAGAGAAATCGCTGACGGCGGCGCGCGCCCGAGAGGCCGCGCGCAAAGCGCGTGACCTGGTGCAGCGCAAGAGCCTGCTCGAGTCCAGCACGTTGCCCGGCAAGCTCTCCGACTGCTCCGAGCGCGACCCGGCGCTCTGCGAGCTCTACATCGTGGAGGGCGACTCCGCCGGCGGAACCGCCAAGGGCGGCCGAGACCGCCGGACGCAGGCCATCCTGCCGCTGCGAGGCAAGATCCTCAACGTCGAGAAGGCGCGCCTCGACAAGGTGCTCACCTCAGATGAGATTCGCAACCTGATCACCGCGATGGGCGCGGGCGTAGGCGACAACTTCAACGTCGAGAAGATGCGCTACCACCGCGTGATCACGATGACTGACGCCGACGTGGACGGCAGCCACATCCGCACGCTCCTGCTGACCTTCTTCTTCCGCTACTTCCCGGCGGTGATCGAAAAGGGCTACCTGTACATGGCGCAGCCGCCGCTGTTCAAAGTGTTCAAGGGCAAGCAGATCGTCTGGTGCCATTCCGAAGGCGACCGCGACAAGGCCCTCCGCCAGCTGGGCAAGAACGCAGAGTCGGCGCGGATGAAGGGCCTCGGTGAGATGAACGCCGAGGAGCTGTGGCAGACGACCATGAACCCGGCGACGCGCGTGCTGCTCCAGGTAACAGTGGAAGACGCAGCCGCGGTCAACGACACCTTCGAGAAGTTGATGGGACCGGACGTGGAGCCTCGCAAGAAGTACATTCAGGCGCACGCCAAGAGCGTCCGCAACCTCGACATCTAGGTTTCGTTCTCATGCGAATAGCAGTCGACGCCATGGGCGGCGACTTCGCCCCGGCCCAGGTCGTGCAGGGTGCCGCGCAAGCCGCCCTCGAGTACGGAATCGACATCTCGCTGGTCGGCCTGCCGTCGTCCGTCCAGCCGCTGCTCGACTCTCACCCGCGCCTCCACCTCGTGCCCTGCACCCAGGTGATCGCGATGGACGAGCATCCCGCGCAGGCGGTGCGAACGAAGCTCGACTCATCGATGTCCGTATGCGCGCGGATGTGTAAAGAAGGGCGCGCCGACGGCTGGATCTCCGCGGGCAACTCCGGCGCGATCATGGCCGCGGCGCTGTTCATCCAGGGCCGCATCAAAGGCGTCGAGCGGCCGGCCCTGGGCTCCATCGTCCCGACGCGGGACGGCTTCGCCTACTTCCTCGACGTGGGAGCCAACGTCGATTCGAAGCCCGAGTACATGGTGCAGTTCGCGGCCATGGGCGCGGTCTACGCCAGGGAGATGCTCGGGCGCGCAGACCCGCGCGTCGGGTTGCTCAGCAACGGAGAGGAGGAGGGCAAGGGCGACGAGCTTGTCAAGGAGACCGGCCGGCGCCTCAAGGCTTCTCTCAAGGGCTTCATCGGAAACGTCGAGCCGAAGGACATCTACGGGGCCAAGGCCGACGTGATCGTGGCGGACGGATTCGTCGGCAACGTCGCGATCAAGATGGCAGAGGCCACCGCGGAGTTTCTCTTCCGCAACCTTCGCGACGAGATACCGAAAACGACGCGTGGCAAGCTCGGCGGCATGCTCATCCGGTCGGACGTCCGGCGGCTGCGCGCTCGGGTCGACTGGCGCGAGTTTGGCGGCGCGCCTTTGCTGGGAATCGACGGAGTGGCGGTGGTCGCCCACGGTCGTTCGGACGCCCGGGCGATCAAGAACGCCATCAGGGTGACGCGCGATGCGGTGGAGAATCAGCTCGTCGGTAAGATTCGGGCGGAGGTGGGGAAGTGACCAGCAACGGCGCAGACGGACGCAATAACGGAAAGAGATTGCGCGTGGTCGTGACCGGGATGGGAACCGTGAACCCGTTGGGGAAGAACCTCGAGGAGTACTGGGACGGGCTCATCGAAGGACGCAGCACCGGTCGCATGGCCGAAGGCTATCCGACCGAAAAGCTCACCACGAAGTTCGCCTGTGAGGTGCCCAACTTCGACCCTCAGGATTTCATGGACCGCAAGGCCGCGCAGCGCATGGCACGTTTCTCCCAGATGGCGGTCGCCGCATCGACGATGGCGCTCGCGGACTCCGGGCTCGACCTCGCCAAGGAGGACAGCTTTCGAGTCGGCGTCGACATGGGCACCGGGATCGGCGGCTTCATCGAGATGACCCAGGGCGCCATCTCCTACGCGACTAAAGGGCGGCTCAACCCCCTCTACGCGCCGATGATCATCCCGAACATGGCGGCGGCATCGGTGGCGATGGCGTTTCACCTACGCGGTCCGAACACCACTGTGACCACCGCATGCGCCGCGTCTACGCACACGCTGGGCGACGCAAGCAGGATCATCCAGCACGGCGACGCGGACGTGATGCTGGCGGGAGGCTCGGAAGCATCGCTGTGCGAGGTCGGGATCTCTTCGTTCAACTCGATCCGTGCGCTGTCGACGCGCAACGATGCGCCGGAGAAGGCGAGCCGGCCCTTCGACCGCGACCGCGACGGGTTCGTGCCCGGCGAGGGCGCCGGCATCCTGGTTCTAGAGTCGGAGGAGCACGCCAAGAATCGCGGCGCGCGGATCTACGGCGAGGTGCTGGGTTATGCGACGACATGCGACGCCTATCACCAGGTCGCGCCCGACGAGACTGGGGAAGCACCGGCTATGGCCGTGACGCTCGCTATGAAGGATGCCGGAATCGAAGCGAAAGACATCGACTACGTCAACGCGCACGGCACATCGACTCAGCTGAACGACGCAGGCGAAACGAAGGCCCTGAAGATCGCGCTCGGCGACCACGCATATAAGGTCGCGATCAGCAGCACCAAGTCGATGATCGGCCACCTGCTCGGCGCCGCCGGCGCCGTTGAGGCCATTGCGACGTTGCTAACAATCAACCGCGGCATCATCCACCCGACCATCAACTACGAAAACCCAGACCCGGCCTGCGACCTCGACTACGTGGCGAACCAGGCGCGAAGGAAGGACGTGCGCATCGCGATTTCCAATGGTTTCGGCTTCGGCGGCCACAACGCCGTCGTGGTCTTGAAGAACTACGAGGAGTGATTCGACAAACCAGTGACTGACGAAAACAACATCGGAACAGTTGTCGGCCGCAGCCTCCAGGAGGAGATGCAGACCTCCTACATGGAGTACGCGATGTCCGTCATCATCAGCCGGGCGCTGCCCGACGTACGTGACGGGCTGAAGCCCGTGCAGCGACGCATCCTCTACGCGATGCATCGCGCCGGCGCAACTTCCGGGAGCCGCTATCGCAAGTGCGCCGCATTCGTGGGCGATGTGCTGAAGCTTTACCACCCGCACGGCGACCAGTCGGTGTACGACGCGCTGGTCCGGATGGCTCAGCCGTTCTCGCTGCGCTATCCGCTCATCGACGGTCAGGGCAACTTCGGCAGCGTCGACGGCGACCCGCCGGCGGCGATGCGGTACACCGAAGCGCGCCTCTCCGCGATCACTGGCGAGCTGATGGCCGACATCGAGAAGCAGACCGTGGACATGGTGCCGAACTACGACGGTACCGAGGAGCAGCCGGGCGTTCTGCCGGCGCGGCTGCCGAACCTGCTGGTCAACGGAGCGACCGGAATCGCGGTCGGTATGACCACCAACATCCCCCCGCACAACCTGCGCGAGATCACGGCGGGAATCAAGCACCTGATCGAGAACCCGGAGGCGACGGGCGAAGACCTGCTGTCCTTCATCAAAGGCCCGGACTTTCCGACCGGCGGCAAGATCATGGGGACCGCCGGAATCAAGGCGGCCTATGCCACAGGCCACGGTCGCATCGTTGTGCAGGCGCGGCATACCTTCGAGCAGGCCGCCAACGGGCGAGAACGGATCATCATCGACGAGCTTCCTTACGCGGTCAACAAGGCGACGCTCGTGGCGAAGATCGCCGAGCTCGTCTCGGAGCGAAAGCTCGAGGGGATCGCCGACCTGCGGGACGAGTCAGACCGCGACGGCATGCGAATCGTCATCGAGCTGAAGCGTGACGCCCGCGTATTCACCGTCTTGAACAACCTCTACAAGCACACGACCCTGCAGCAGACGTTCGGTGTGATCTTGCTCGCCATCGTCGAGGGACGGCCGGTGGTGCTGAGCCTGAAGCAGGCCCTGCAACTCTTCATCGACCACCGGCGCGACGTCATCCTGCGCCGCACACGTTTCGACCTCGAGCGGGCCCAGGACCGCGCCCACATCCTCGAAGGCCTGAAGATCTGCCTCGACCATCTCGACGAGGTGATCAAGACGATTCGGGCGGCGGCCGACACCGAAGTCGCGGCGACCCAGCTGCA
Organism: Candidatus Dormiibacterota bacterium; assembly: GCA_035260405.1. Classification (GTDB taxonomy): domain Bacteria; phylum Chloroflexota; class Dormibacteria; order Dormibacterales; family Dormibacteraceae; genus Palsa-870. The sequence continues at coordinate 1,317 of DATFVI010000128.1, read as the reverse complement.
GACGAAGTTCGGACTGTCCGAGCGCCAGGCGAGGGCGGTGCTGGCGCTGACACTGGGCCGTCTCACGAAGCTCGAGCGCGGCAAGATCGACGAGGAGTACGAGCAGGTGATCAAGACGAACGCGTACCTCGAGAGCGTCCTCGCGAGCGACCAGAAGGTCCGCCTCCTCATCAAGGACGAGATGGACGATCTCGTCAAGAAGTACGGCGACGATCGCCGCACCGAGATCACCGACCAGGAGCCGAACGAGCTGTCCGCCGAAGACCTGGTGCCCAAGGAGGACGTCGTCGTCACGCTCACGCACCGCGGCTACGTGAAGCGCCAGCCCCTGCGCGTTTTCCGAGCCCAGAAGCGTGGAGGGGTGGGCCTGAAGGGTGCGCGGCCGACCGCGGGCAGCGACGCGCCCAGCGGCACGCGCGAAGAGGACTATGCCGTCCATCTGCTGACCACGCATACGCACGCGTCGATGCTCTTTTTCACGCAGAGCGGTCGCGTGTTCCAGCTGCGCGTTCACGAGGTGCCCGAGCGCGAGCGTCAGGCGAAGGGCGTTCCGGTCAACAACCTCATCGACATCGGACCGAACGAGCGCATCAGCGCAGTATTCGTGCGCCCCGAGTCGGAGGCCGAAGCGCGCTACATGCTCATGGTGACCAAGAACGGATATATAAAGAAGACGGCGCTGGCCGAGTATGCCAACGTACGCCGCAACGGCCTGATCGCGATCAACCTCCAGGAGGGTGACGAGCTGAACTGGGTGACACCCACCACGGGTTCTGACGACATCCTCATCGCCACCGCCCTCGGCAAGGCGATCCGATTCAGCGAGAAGGAAGTCCGCGCGATGGGGCGCGATACCCAGGGCGTCATCGGCATCAAGATGGGCAAGGGCGACACTGTGGCCGGGAGCGCGACCGCGACACCGGGCGGTGACCTACTCGTCGTTACCGAGCGCGGTTACGGGAAGCGAACCCCGGTCGACGAATATCCCATGCACCACCGGGCGGGCCAGGGTGTGTTCACGCTCAAAGTGACGGACCGGGTCGGCAAGCTGGCGGCCATGCGCGTGGGGAGCGATCCCGAAGAGGAGGTGCTGATCATCAGCGCGAGCGGCATGGTGCTGCGCACGCAGGTCGGGGCCATCTCACGGATCGGCAGGCAGACGCAGGGCGTGATCGTGATGCGCCTGGCGCCCGACGACCAGATCGTCGCCATCGCGCCGGTGGCTGCGCTCGAAGAAGGCGACGTCAAAGAGTGACGCAGGCCACGGAAGCGACGCTCGGCATGGTCGGCCTCTGGCTGCTCGCCGCCGCCGGATTG
>DATFVI010000127.1:0-2040 GCA_035260405.1 Candidatus Dormiibacterota bacterium | reverse complement strand
ATGCGCGTAGTCGGACTGCGACTGGAACCGGGGCAAAACGTGCCCGAGCACCGAAACGCCATCCCTGTGGCGTTGATCGTGACCGAGGGCCGCCTGCATTTCGACGACGGGTTGAAGCGAGGCGAGGTCGGCGTCGGAGAGATGCTGCTCATCAACCCGGGGGAGCGGCATACGTATCGAGCGGACGTCGAGACGTCGGCGTACCTGGTGTTCGCCGGCCTGCCCGGAGTCCGAAGCCGCCCCTGGAGCCTGCGCCGAAGGCGCTGACGCCGCTACCTACGGCGAGTTCCACATGGCGAGCAGGCGGCCGTGCTCAGGGTCTCGCTGAAGACGGCTCAGCGCGGCCACGTCGAGCTGGAGGCGCGCGGCGACTGTGATGTCGAGCTCGAGCCAGGCGACAGCGACCGCTCGAAGGATGTGGCCGTGGGCAAACGCGAGGACGCGGCCGCCGGCAGCCTCACACATGCTGATGAACCCGAGCGCGCGGGCATAGACCTGAGCGGGGGTCTCCCCACCGGGACATCCGTCTTTGAACAGCTCCCAGCCTGGATGCCGTTCGTGAATGTCCGGGGTGGTGATCCCTTCGTACTCGCCGTAATCGAATTCGCGGAGCAGTGGCGTCAGCGTCGGATCCGGGAAACCGGCGATCTCGGCCGTGCGCCAGGCCCGCTGAAGGGGGCTGGAGAACACAGCATCGAAGGTCAATCCACTGAGCCGCGCACCGAGGGCGCGGGCCTCCGCTTCGCCCTGGGCCGTGAGGGCAAGATCGGTGACTCCTGTGTGCTGGCCGGAGAGGCTCCACTCCGTCTCGCCGTGCCGAGCGAGGTAGATGTCGAGCGTCAGGCGGGCTTGCCCATCATCTCGGGCCGGCCCGAACGCAGCGAGCGGCTCGCACTCTCGATGACCGCTCCGGCACGAACACGCTGGCCGGGACGGATGCAGACGAGTCCGACAGCGGCATGGCCGCCCGTCGACTTCAGGGCTTCGTTGACAGCGGAAAGGACGCGATTGGCAGCGTGCGCTGTGCCGGCGACGTCGGTGTCGGGGAGTATCGCCAGCAATTGGGGCGGCGTGCGGCCGAGGACTCCGGGAGTGTCGACGTCGCGAACCGTGCCCGCCAGGGCAGCAGCCATGGTCTTCAGGGCTTCGTCCGCTGTGCCGACGCCATTGGCCTCGATGAGAAGGACGCCAAGGTTGCGCTGGTATCGATGGGCGCGTGCAAGCTCATCTTCGAGCACAGGTCGCACGAAGCGATCGTTGAAGAGGCCGGTCGTGCGGTCGACGATGTGAAGGGGCTCGGCCTGCGGGTCATCGACCCTGACTCCACACGAGGGACAGAAGATCGCGCCCGAGGGAAGAGGTGAGCCGCAGGCTTGGCAGGTCAGAGCGTCCGGCCGGCGCCGCAGGAAGTCGCCAATCGGCATTCGGTAAAGCCTATCAGCCGGAGTACGGACGGCTGAGGAGGGCCGTTCAGTGCCGCGAATCAAGCCTTAACAATCAGGCTTGTGAGGCCGCGTCGAGGCGAATAGAGTCGGCGCGTACGGTGAGTCGGGCTGGGGGAGGAGCCCAACGGGAGAGGGAGGGCCCGATAAACGTATGCCCGCTCAGCCGACGGCGGCCGCGGCGGTCACGAGCCAACTCTCAGCCCAGTCCGCGATCGCGGCCAGCACCGGCTGCAGCGCGCGGCCGCGCGAGGTGAGTCTGTAGCTCACACGCACCGGCGGCCCGGGATCTACGAGCCGCTCGACGATGCCCTCGGTCTCCAGCTCGCGCAATCTCTCGGTGAGCACTCGATCACTGATTCCGGGTATGCCCGCAAGCAGCTGGTTGAACCGCGCAGGTCCTGGGAGCAAGGCTTTGACGACGGCCCCGGTCCAGCGCTTCCCTATCAGCTCGATGGCGCGTTGAAAGGGCGCGCTGTAGTCGAGACCCCCACCGACCATGGGGAGAGATTCTATTCGCTATCGCTCGTCTCGGAAACCATCCGTTTTCGCAATTTCGCGAAAAAAATTCTGTGACGGTTGCCGGCCCTTGAGGCCC
>DATFVI010000126.1:0-4523 GCA_035260405.1 Candidatus Dormiibacterota bacterium | reverse complement strand
GAGCAGGCGCTGAACCATCCGCGCTGGTCGATGGGCCCGAAGATCACGGTTGACTCGGCGACCCTGATGAACAAGGGACTCGAGGTCATCGAGGCGCATCACCTGTTCGCGGTAGACCTCGATGCGATCGGCGTCGTGATCCACCCTCAGAGCGTCGTGCACTCGCTTGTGGAGTTCGTCGACGGTTCGCTGAAGGCACAGCTCGGGCGGCCGGACATGCGCCTGCCAATCGCAGTCGCCCTCAGCTACCCCGACCGGCTCCCCGACGCGGTCCAGCCGACCCCGGTCGAGGAGCTGAGCGGGCTCGAGTTCCACGCCCTCGACGAAAATCGCTTCCCGAGCGTCCGCCTGGCGCGCGAAGCCGCGAGGTCCGGCCACGGCCGCCCGGCCGTACTCAACGCGGCCAACGAAGAGGCGGTACGTGGGTTCCTCGCCGGCGAGCTTCCTTTCAGCGGCATCGTGCGTGTTGTGGAACAGGCCCTTTCCGCCTTCCCAGGCGGCGGCGACACCCTGCAAGACATCCTGGAGGCAGACCGTTGGGCCAGGGAGTACGTCCAAGAGAAGTCCGGTCAGGAAAAGTTCGGTAGATTGAGAGCGAAATGAGCCAGCTGGTCACGAGCCTCCTGTACGTAATCGGCATCGGGGGCATGTTCCTGCTCCTGATCGCGCCCCACGAGGGAGGGCACTTTCTGTTCGCCAAGCTCTTCAAAGTGCGGGTGATCGAGTTCTCGGTCGGAGCCGGCACCAAGCTCTGGTCCACCACCAGGGGCGGGACGCTGTACGCCCTCAGAGCGTTCCCCATCCTCGGGTACGTGCGGATGGGCGGAATGGAGCTAGGCGACTTCGAGGCGGCCAACGGCTTCCACAGCAAGCCCGCGTGGCAGCGAATCGTGATCCTGGCCGGCGGCCCCGCGGCGAACTTCCTCGTGGCGATGATCCTGATCACAGCCTTCGGGCTGACCCAGCTCAACACCGACCCCGGCAAGGTCTTCAGCGTTGGGCCCGGCTCGCCGGCGGCCGTGGCCGGCCTCCAGGTCGGCGACAGCATCCGCGCGGTCAACGGCCAACCCTTCACCACGCCCGGCCTGGTCGGCAAGCAGGAGTCGAACGCCCCAGGCGCGCCGCTCATCCTCTCAGGCGTCCACTCCAACGGGCAGCCGTTCACTTACTCGGTCACGCCGAAGTGCGACGCGCAGGGCAAGAACTGCCTGATCGGGATCGGCATACCGAGGCAGCTCGCGACGGTGCAGTCGGCGGTCGTCAACGGCATCCAGTTCCCATTCAGCGCGATCGGCGGGATCGTCCAGGGTCTCTGGTCGCTGATCAGCGGCCAGGTGCCGGGAGGACTGCTCGGGCCTCAGGGCCTGACGGGCCCGATCGGCATCGCCAATACCGCCAAGGAGGCCGTTCAAGCCGGCCCGCCCACGTACGTCCTCCTGGCCGCGCTGCTCTCTGTCGCCCTCGGATTCACCAACCTTCTACCGCTCCTGGCGCTCGACGGCGGGCGCATAGTGGTGGTCCTCATCGAGGTCCTGCGAAGGCGGCCGTTTGACAGGACCGCCGAGCTCAACCTGCAGCGAATCGGCCTCGTCGCGCTGCTGGCGATGGCCGCGGTGATCACCTTCCTCGACATCCAGCGCATCGCGACCGGGCAGTTCCCGGGCCTCCACTGATGATGGTCACCCGCCGCAAGTCGATCCCGGTGAACGTCGGCGGCGTTGTCATCGGCGGCGCCGCGCCGATCGCCGTGCAGACGATGACCAAGACGGACACCCGCGATGTCAAGGCGACGCTGCGCCAGATCCATGAGCTGAAAGACGCCGGATGCGAGATCGTCCGGCCGGCGGTTCCAGACCACGAGGCGGCCGAGGCTTTGAAGGACATCGTCAAGGGCTCGCCGCTGCCGGTGATTGCCGACATCCACTACGACCACACGCTCGCCCTGATGGCGATCGAGGCGGGCGTCGCGTGCCTTCGCCTCAACCCGGGCAACATCCCCGACCGCGAAAAGGTGACCAAGGTGGTCAACGCGGCCAAGGAACGCCAGATCCCGTTTCGCATCGGCGTCAATGCCGGTTCGCTGCCCGAAGAGGTGCACAAGAGCATGCGCGAGGAGCACGCGATCGACCGCGACAACCGCGAGCAGACCGCGGATCGCATGGTCGAGGTGGCGTTGGGCCACTGCAAGATCCTGGAAGACCTCGATTACGGACCGGGTTTCATCAAGGTCTCCCTGAAGTCGACCGACGTCTGGACGAACATCATGGCCAACCGCAAGTTCGCGGCGGCCCGCGCTTACCCGATCCACCTCGGAGTCACGGAGTCTGGCCCTGTCGAAGCGGGGAGCATCCGCAGCGCCGTGGGCATGGGCATCCTGCTCTCCGAGGGCATCGGCGACACGATTCGCGTTTCGCTGGCCACGTCGGATCCGCGCGAAGAGGTCCGCGTCGCTCACGAGATCCTCAAGACGCTTGCCTTCCGCAACGAGACCGCGACCCTGGTCGCGTGTCCGACCTGCGGCCGCCTGGAGTACGACATGGTGCCCACCGTGAAGGCGGTCGAGGCGCACATCGCCCGCCTCAAGGTGCCCATCACGATCGCGGTCATGGGCTGCGTGGTGAATGGCCCCGCCGAGGCGCGCCACGCCGACATCGGCGTCACCGGTGGCCGCGGCAAGGGCGTGATTTTCAGGAAAGGTAAGCTTTACCGCACCGTGCCACAGGAAGAGCTCCTCGCCGTCTTGCTCGCCGAGATCGACACGATCGCGGCCGAGCCGCAGCTCCCGCGCTAGCCCGCGGCCGTCCGCGGGCGCGCGCAGCTGCCATTCGTGGCGCGCGCAGCAGCCATTCGTGGCGCGCGCAGCAGCCATTCGTGGCGTTTGAAGAGTTCGTGATTCAACTCATCAAAATTTGGGAGCCAACGACATGAAGGAAGTTATCGAGGAGCAACAGGATTTCGTGAAAGACGTCACCAAGATGTCTGACGACTTCGACCGTTGGTACACCGACGTGGTCCGCAAGGCGGAGATGGCGGACTGGTCCGGCGTGCGCGGGATGATGGTCGTGCGTCCCTATGGCTGGGCCATGTGGGAGAACATCACGCGCGCGTTCGACGACATGATCAAGGAGAGCGGCCATGAGAACTGGGCGTTCCCCCTACTCATCCCTCAAGACCTGCTGGTGAAAGAGGCCGCGCACATCGAGGGCTTCGGGCCCGAGGTGGCCTGGGTCACCAAGGCCGGTGCCGCGATGGAGGAGCTCGAGGAGCCTCTCGCCGTGCGGCCCACCTCGGAGACCATCATCGGCCACCTCATCCGCCGCTACATCCAGAGCCACCGCGACCTGCCCAAGCTCACGAACCAGTGGAACAGCGTGGTGCGGTGGGAGATGCGGTCCCGTCTCTTCCTGCGTTCGCGCGAGTTCTGGTGGCAGGAAGGGCACACGTTCCACGCTTCGGCGCAGGAGGCGATCGAAGAGGCGGAACTGATCCTCGGCTACTACCGGTCGATCGCCGAGGACTGGCTCGCGGTCCCCGTGTTCAGCGGCAAGAAATCGCCCGCGGAGACCTTCCCCGGAGCGGTGCACACGCTGACCCTCGAAGGGCTGATGCGTGACGGCATGGCGCTGCAGATGGGCACATCGCACTACTTCGGCCAGAACTTTGCCCGCGCCTACGACATCTCGTTCTCGAACAAGGACAACGAAAAGGAGCTCTGCTACTCGACCTCCTGGGGCATCAGCACACGCCTGGTCGGCGCTCTTGTGATGGCGCACGGCGACGATTCGGGCCTGGTCGTCCCTCCACGCATCGCGCCCATCCAGGTGGTCATCGTGCCCATCTTTCGCGACGCAGACGGCCGCGCCAAGGTCGAGGCGTTCATCGGGAGTTGGGCGCCCGAGCTGAAAGCCGCCGGCATCCGGCATCGGGTCGACTGGCGAGACGAACGGCCCGGCGACAAGTACGCGCACTGGGAGCTGAAGGGCGTTCCGCTTCGGCTCAACGTCGGCGCGCGCGACGCCGATGCCGGGCAGGTGGAGATGGTCGACCGGCTGTCCCGGCAAAGGGTGAGCGTGCCGGTGGCAGGGATCGCCGCGCGCTTAAAGGACGCGCTCGAGGCGTGCCAGACCAAGCTGTTCGACCGTGCCCACGAGTTTCGCAAGGCGAACACCTACGAGCTGTCGACGCTCGACGAGGTGGTGGCGCATTTCAAAGAGCGCGGCGGATTCGTGTGGGTGCCCTGGTCAGGCGACGCCGAATGCGAAGACCGGGTGAAAGCCGAGGCAGGAGGCGTGACCATCAGAACGCTCGATGCCGAGGAAAAACCCTCAGGCAAATGCTTCGTATGCGGAAGACCGGCGAAACACCGAGTGTCTCTGGCGAAGGCGTACTGATCCCCCTCTCCCCTGACAGGGGAGAGGGTAGGGGAGAGGGGCGAACGCAGAACGCTCTATCCCGTCGGGTTCTCGAACGCTCCGACGGCCGGCGCGTCCGCGTACATCGAGGTCTGGGTGATCAGCTTGAAC
>DATFVI010000125.1:0-4214 GCA_035260405.1 Candidatus Dormiibacterota bacterium | reverse complement strand
TCTCCCGCGCTTGAGTTTCCGACTCTCCCCAAGTCAGCTGCCAGCGACGCGCGCCCACTCGTTCTGGTCGTGGAGGACGATCCGCCGGCCGCTGAGCTTTTGATGCGCCAGATCGAGAAGGCCGGCTTTCGGGCCGAGGTGGCCAGGACCGGTGCCCAGGCGCTTGGCAAGGCCCGAGAGCACCGGCCGGCAGCCATCACCCTCGACATCCTGTTGCCCGACCTGGACGGCTGGGAGGTTCTGACGCGGCTGAAGCGAGACGAAGAGACCAGCGAGATCCCGGTGATCATCGTCAGTGTGGTCGACAACCCAGAGCTTGGCGTCGCGCTCGGCGCACTGGATTACTTCGTCAAGCCTGTTCCCGCGAACGACCTGATGAGCCGCCTGGCGCGCTTCAATTTCAAGCACGGGCCCGGCGAGAAGATGACCATCCTGGTGGTCGACGATGAGGAGGCAAATCGAGAGTGGCTGCAAAACGTGCTCGAACCAGCCGGCTTCGCTGTCCTCCTGGCCTCGGGTGGTAAGGAGGCTATCGAGGTCGCGCGCGCGAAAATGCCCGACCTTGTGATGCTGGACCTGATGATGCCGGGCGTGACTGGCTTCGACGTTGTCGAGGCATTGCGAGACCAGCCGGCGACGCGCGCGATCCCGATCATGGTCTTGACCGCCAAGACGCTTACTGAAGGCGACATCAAGCAGCTCAACGGCCACGTCTCCACCATCCTCAGGCGCGGATCGACAGGCGCCTCCGATCTGTTGGGGCTGCTGCGGCAGGTGATCGTCTCGCCCGGCTTGCCGAGGTGAAAAACGACGCGCTGATCCTGGTCGTCGAGGACAACGAGGCGAATCAACTTCTTGCGACCTCGGTTCTGGAGCGCGAGGGCTACCAGATCGCGCTGGCCTCGGATTCGCTGCAGGCCCGGGAAGCTATCAGGCGGCGTGAGCCCGATCTCATCCTGATGGACATTCAGTTGCCGGGCCAAGGTGGTCTCGACTTCACTCGCGAGTTGAAGGCGGATCCCAGCACGGCCGGAATTCCGGTCGTAGCGCTGACTGCTCTGGCCATGCCGGGCGACCGCGAGCGTAGCCTCGAGGCGGGCTGCTCCGGGTACATTTCCAAACCGATCGATACGAGGACGTTCGCGAGTGAGGTTCGGAAGTACCTGATGGCACCCAGGTAGGAATGACCCCTCCGAGAATTCTGGTTGCGGACGATGACCCGGCGAACCTCGAGCTGCTCCAGGTCTTTCTGGAATCCAAGGGATACGACGTGGCGACCGCGAGCGACGGGAACCGGGCGCTGGATTTGGGAACCAGCGGAGACTTCGAGCTCGTAATACTCGATGTGCACATGCCGCTCTACGACGGGACAGAGGTGCTGCAGATGCTTCGCAAGCGCTTCTTGAATCACCCGATCAAGATCCTCGCGCTCACGGGGGACGCTCGGCCCGAGCTTCGCGAAGCGCTGAGGCGCGACGGCGCCAATGCCTACATGATCAAGCCGGTGCGCCTGGCCGCCCTCCATGAGGAGGTGCAAAGGCTGCTGGCGCTCTAGGTCTGGTCGCCGGGCGACGCGCAGACAGGCACGTCCCACCTGAAGCAAGATGGTTGACAGTGCGCGTCGCGATCGTATCTGACATCCACGGCAATCTGCCCGCGTTGGAGGCAGTGGTCGCCGACTTGGCAGAGACAGAGCCAGACCAGGTGGTGCTGGGTGGCGATCTCGCTCTGGGAGGACCTCACGCGCCGGAGGTCGTCGACCGGCTTCGCGAGCTCGGCTGGCCGAGCGTTCTGGGCAATACCGATGCGGCGCTAAGCGGGCTGGAGGCGATTCCGCAAGCAGCGCGCCTTGGCTTCATCCCCGAGGTGGCCGCGCATACCAGCAAGGTGCTGGGCCCGAAACGGACCGCGTGGCTCACCGGCCTCCCGATGGAGTGGCGTACGGACGACGTGGTGGTGGTCCACGCCGTGCCAGGCGACTGCTGGTCGATCGTGAGCCACGACGCCTCTGACGCGACGATGCGCGAAACCTACAGTTTGGCCGGGGCGCCGATCGCCATCTACGGCCACATCCATCACGCGTTCGTTCGCCGACTCGGCGACCTGACCGTGGTTAACAGCGGTAGCGTGAGCCTGTCGCTCGACCGCGACGTGCGCGCGACCTACTTGATCGTGGACGGCGATCAGGTCGAGCACCGCCGCGTCGAGTATGACCTGGAGAAGGTCGTCGACGACTATTACTCGAGGGGCTACCCGATGGCCGATTCCTACGTCAGCTGGCTACGGGCCGGGGCATGGACGCCATGAATCCGAGCTGATCAAGTCCCGTCGGTGTCGATAAGGCGAGGTCAGCGTCAGCATCGGCGCTGGTGAGGCATCCTTTGTGGCACTGATGCCGTGCGAAAGGTAGACATCGCCCACTCCGGCCAGACGGTTGTCGAGGCGATGGAGCGGTTGAGAGTCGAGGTCAAGAAGGCTCGGCGCGACCGGGAGATCGTCCTGCTGGTCGTACACGGCTTTGGGGCGTCAGGTGTGGGAGGTGCGATCAAGGCTGCGTTGTCGACGGAGTTGCCTGGATTGGCCGGCCGATATGGCTTTAAGGCTTATGGCTATGCCGACAAAAGTCGCATCCCTCGAGAGCAAAACGTGGAGGCACGAAGCCTCAACCAAGGATCCACGCTGCTCATATTCCGCGAAGCCCAACACTCCAAGGACTCGACGCAAGACTTCCGTCCCAACTTCCGGAACTTGCGGTCGAAAGTCAGGGTTCGTGCCCGTCGAGCCCCTTAGGGGCAAGTCGTTGGCTCGCGACAACTTCCCGTTGTCGTGACCCTAGGTCAGGACCTCAACGGGCCAAAATAGTCCACTCCTGCAGCCGAAGACCTCGAACCCTCGTGAACTCCAACGAGTTTGCCGTTAGAAGTGTGGCTTTGTGACGGAGCGCTTGCTCGCGCCTCTCGAGAGACTCGAGCAAGTGGCGGAGAATCTCGATCAGTATTCTTTTGCGGTCTTGCGACGCGCAGTGCTCCTGACGTCACTCCTGGCTTGCCTTGCACTCTTGGTCGGGCAGCTGGGCGCATACATGGAGTTTGTGTTGGTTCCTGCACCGACCGCCGCGACAAACGGTCCCCAGAGCTCCGTAGACCTGGTGTTCGGTCTGCTGGCCATCGGCGGAGGTGGCCTCGGGTTCATTCTCACAGTGGCGGCCGGCATTCTCGGTTTGGTCACGGCAGCCACTGAACGGCGCAACTCCTGGGTTGTCGCGATCTGTGTGTCGGGCGGATTTGTGGTCGTGGGGTTGGCGGTGTCCGCTTTCTTCTTGGTCGGACTCCCAAGGAATCCGTATCACCCGCTAACTGTCCTGCTGCTCTTGCCGTTGACCACCTTTGCGTTCTATCTGCGGCTACGGCAAACATCGTCGCCAGCTCGGTGAAAGTTCGGCAGTCCTCTAGCTCCGTGTCCTTGAGTGGTGCAGGTTGCGACGCTGAAAAGGATGCCCCAGACCAGGAAGGCCAGAGGCGAGCGGTATCCCGATCACTCCAAAGCCGATAAATCGCTCTTCGCCACCCGATGGCATCTCGGCAGCCGATTCGAGCTTTGCCGCCAAGGTACTGAGGGACGTCATGGTCACCGCCCCGTGCTCACCGTGCACGGGCCACTCGTTCTTGTACGTCCCTTCAGGCAAAGGCGACAGTCTTGGCCCCGGCGACAACCTCTTCCACCACCTTGGCTGCCCCGACGATGCTGACGCCTTCTGCCAGCTGGTCTTCGGTGATACCCCGCGGCTTGGCACAGGCGCCGCAGAGCCACACTTTGCCCTGGTTGGCAATGAACTCGGTCATGAGATCGCGGAGCTTCGGCAAACCAGACGCCTCGACGCCCTCGTTACCACCTTTGCACCCCAGACGAACCGCTTCGATCGTGCAAAGGACGACGGCATCCTGTCCCGCCGTGGCCGCGATGTTGGCGGCAACGAACGGCAGCGTTGCCCTCTCTGGGTCTTCTCGGCCCCAGGTGCAGTTGAAGATGAGCTTCTCGTTCATTTCTGTCTCTCCACCGTGATAGTGAGGCGCCCGTCGTCGTGCGCCTCGGTTGACGTGATCCGCTGCCCGAGCAGCCTTGCCAGCGAAGGCAGATCCTCTTTGGCGGCCGGATCGCTGACGACGACCTCCAGCGACTCGCCTATCGGCACATTGGCCATCCGGCGTCGGAAC
>DATFVI010000124.1:0-7134 GCA_035260405.1 Candidatus Dormiibacterota bacterium | reverse complement strand
GTCCTGATGCCAGAGATCGCCCGCACCGTCTATCGCACGTTTTATGGCGCGGGCGAGAGTCGCGTGGGCGTGCTGCGCGCGCTTTTCTTCGAGATCAGCTCTCTGTCGCCCGACACCGCGGAAGGTGCGCAGGACGCGATTCGAGGGCTGGTCGGATCGGTCGTCTTCTACCTGATGAGCCAGATGCGCGATGGCCGCCTTCGGCAGATGCATCCTCTCCTGGCCCTCCAGCTGTTCGTCGGTCCCATCTTTTTCCATCTCCTGACGAGGCCGCTCGCCGAGCGAATGCTCGGCCTCGACCTCGACGGAGAGCATGCGGTGACTCTGCTGGCCGAAAGCTGGTTGCGGGCGATGACGCCGGAGGAGGGGAGTTCATGAGCGACTCGTGGGCTGTTGATGTGCAGGACGTCTCGAAGAATTTCGGAGACGTCAAGGCGCTCGATGCCGTGACGCTGCGGGTGCGGCAGGGCGAGATCTACGGACTGCTGGGCCCGAACGGATCGGGCAAGACGACGCTCATCCGTATGTTCGTCGGCCTCGTGGCGCCCAACGCCGGGACCGTGACCGTGCTCGGAAAGCGGATGCCCAACGTGGCAATGCTGAGCCACGTCGGATACATGACCCAGGCGGCCGCTCTGTACCCCGGCTTGTCGGTGGAGGAAAACCTCGAGTTCTTCGCAACCATCAACGGCGCCGAAGGAGGAGTGAAGGCGGCTCTCGAGTTCGTCAAGCTCTATGACCGACGCGATTCCGTCGTCTCAACCTTGAGCGGCGGCATGCGCCAGCGGTGCTCTCTGGCGTGCGCGCTGGTCCACAAGCCGCAGCTGCTGCTGCTCGACGAACCCACCGTCGGCGTGGACCCTCAGCTCCGTGTCGAGCTCTGGGATGGCTTCAAACAGATGGCGGACGCCGGCACCACGATCATCGTTTCGAGCCACGTCATGGACGAGGCCGAACGCTGCCAGCGGCTGGGGCTCATCCTCTTCGGAAAGCTGCTCACGGAAGGCAGCCCCAACGAGATTCGTGCCCAGGCCGGGAGACCGACTCTCGAGGAAGCCTTCCTCACACTGTCGGAGAGAGGGTCATGAGCGGCAAGCGTGTCGCGGCCATCACGAAGCGCCTCTTGGAGCAGTTTCGACGCGATCGCCGCACCCTGGCTCTCCTGTTCGTCGCGCCGATCGTCATCCTGGGGCTTCTCGGCTATCTCATGCGTGGCTCGTCGTCGGCCCCGGCCGTAGGTATCGCCAACGAGGACCAGGGCCTGCTCGGCGCTACTGTTGCCTCCGCGCTGGCAAAGTCGAGCGCGATCACCACGAGCTCCGTCAACGCATCCGACGGAGACTCCCGGCTTAGGGACGGCTCGCTCACCGCGTACATCGTCTTTCCGGCCGATTTCAGCAGGCAGGCTCAGGCCGGGACGATCGCACCCGACGTCCACCTCGAGGGCTCGCAGCCCGGCACGATCGCACCTGTGCTCCAGGCCCTGCAGCAGGCCTTGATCTCAGTCGCCTCGGCGGCGCCGGGCCAGGGCGTGCACGTCCAGCCTCAGGTCACCTACCTCTACGGAGGCCCGGGCTTCGACACCCTCGACTACTTCGGCGCGGCCTTCATCGGGCTGGTGGTTTTCTTCCTGGTCTTCGTCGTCACCATCGTGTCCTTTCTCAATGAGAGGTCGCAAGGCACTCTCGAGCGCCTGATGGCGAGCCCGCTGCGGCGGGGCGAGATCGTGGTCGGCTACATGCTCGGGTTCACAGTGCTCGCGCTGATCCAGTCCATCGAGGTCCTGGTCTTTTCGCTGGCCGTGCTCAAAGTGCACAACAGCGGCAACGTCGCGCTCATCTTCGGCATCGAGGCGCTGATGGCGATCGCGGCCGTCAACCTCGGCATCTTCCTCAGCATGTTCGCGCGCACCGAGTTCCAGGCGGTGCAGTTCATACCGCTGGTGATCGTCCCCCAGGTCCTGCTGTCGGGGATCCTCTTCTCCATCAACTCCGAGCCGAAGCCCCTGCAGGTGCTCTCGGACGTCCTGCCTCTCACCTACGCCGTCAACGGACTGCGCGACGTGATGATCAAGGGCGCCGACCTCACGTGGGGCTCGCTGCAGCTCGATGTCGGAGTAGTGGCAGGCTTCATCGTCTTGCTCGTGGTCGCGGCGGTCGCCACACTGCGAAGACGGATCGCATAAAGCACGTAACCTAGAAGCGATGCTGCTGATCTGTCCCAACCGCTGCGGCGGCACCCTCTTTCGTGCCCTCTTCGCCGAGGTCGATCTCGACTCGGGCGGCGAGTACATGGACCATCGGGTGACGCAGCCGGCCTACGTGTGCCTCAACTGCGGCTCGCCCGCCATCGACCTCGGCGAGGTGCCGGGCGAAATGGCCGCCGAGGCGGAGGCCGACGAGCCAGCCACCGTCACGGACATTCTCTGCCCCGTCTGCGAGACCCTGGTCCAGGTCGAGGCGGACATGGAGTGCCCCAACTGTGGTGCGCCCCTAGAGGTCGGCTAGACAAGGGACGCGTTGCCGGCCAGGATGCCCAGCATCCAGCGCACGGCGGCCGCGTCGCGGCGGCGGATCGCGAGCCGGAGCGCCCTCACGGCGCGCCGCGTGTCGAGGTCGTCGGCGAGCGCGGCGTTGAACTCCTTGATCAACGCCGGCGACGCCTGACGATCCGGGTGCTTGAGCACCACGCGAGCCTTCTCCACCAGGCGCGCAAATCTCGCCAGGGCCGACCAGTCGAAATCCCAATCTCGCTCGTAGCGATGCGACACGAGGTACAGGCGGACCGCCGCGGCCGGCGCCCGCGCCAGGGCCTGGCTCACCTTGACGAGGTTGCCGAGCGACTTGCTCATCTTCCGGCCTTCGTAGCGGACGAGGCCGGTGTGCATCCACGCCTTCGCGAATGGACGCTTGCCGGTGAGCGACTCGGACTGCGCGCGCTCCGACTCATGGTGGCTGAACTTGAGGTCGCGCCCTCCGCCGTGAATGTCGATCTGTTCGCCGAGATAGCGCATCGCCATCGCCGAGCACTCGAGGTGCCAGCCGGGCCGTCCCGGCCCGAACTTCGAAGGCCACGACGGCTCGTCAGGCGCCGAGGCGCGCCAGAGCGCAAAGTCGAGCGCGTCGCGCTTCGCGTTGGGGCCCACCGTCCCGAGCAGACCCTCGTCCCGCAGCTTGCGCAGCATGGATGGGCGAGTGCGGTGCGACAACCGGCCGTAACCGCGGTAATGGCGAACGTCGAAATAGAGCGCGTCGGTGCGGTAGGCGTAACCCGTCGCGTGCAGCTTCGTGGCGGCTGCCTTGATGCGCCCGATCTCCTCCGAGACGCGAGGCATCAAATCGGGCGGCCGCCACCCCAGCGCCGTCATGTCGCGGATGTGGACCTGTGTTTCGCGCTCGGCCAGCAGCCGCCAGTCTTCCCCGTCTCGACGCGCTCTCTCAAAAAGTGGGTCGTCGATGTCCGTGATGTTCTGCACATAGCGCACACGCACGCCTCCTGACTCGACGAACCGGACCAGCACGTCGAACATCGAGAACGTGAAGGCGTGGCCCATGTGCCCCGAGTCGTACGGCGTCACGCCGCACACGTAGAGGGTGAGCGTTGGTATTCCTCGCGTGGTGCCCGGCGCGACGCGGACCTTCCGCTCTGTCAGCGTGTCCCGTAGACGCAGCCGAAGGGCAGGTTCAGCCAAGGCAGACGCCGTTCAGCGTGAGAGCTAGTTCCCGGACCGGGCGGTGACGGGAGCGTCGGCGCGCAGCGCTTCGACGCGGTTGGTGAGCTCCCAGGGCACACCCAGGTCGTCGCGCCCGAAGTGCCCGTACGCGGCCGTCGGCCGGTAAATGGGCCGCATCAACTTCATGTTCGAGATGATCGCGCCCGGGCGCAGGTCGAAATGGCGCCGCACCAGCTCGAGCAACTCATCTTCGGAGGCCGTGCCCGTACCGAACGTCTCGACGGCGATGGACGTCGGGTGCGCGCGCCCGATCGCGTAGGACACCTGCACCTCGCAGCGGTCCGCCAGGCCCGCAGCGACCAGGTTCTTCGCCACGTGTCGAGCCGCATAAGCGGCCGACCGGTCCACCTTGCTCGGGTCCTTGCCGCTGAACGCGCCGCCGCCATGCCGCGCGATGCCGCCATATGTGTCGACGATGATCTTGCGGCCGGTGAGGCCGGCATCCGCCGCGGGACCACCGAGGAGGAAGTGACCGCTCGGGTTGACCATGATCTTGGTTTTGTCGTCGACAACCATGCCTTCGAGGACAGGGTCGATGACCATGGCGCGGACCGCCTCCGCCAGCTCCTTCTGCGTCACGGACGCCGCGTGGTGTGTGGAGACGACGATCGCTTCGATCCGCTTGGGGCGTCCTCGCTCGTACTCGACGGTGACCTGGGTTTTGCCATCCGGACGGAGAAATGGAAGCGAGCCATCCTTGCGGACCTCCGCGAGCCGGCGCGCCAGGCGGTGCGCGAGCGAGATGGTCAGCGGCATCAGTTCCGGGGTCTCGTTGCAGGCGAAGCCGATCATCATCCCCTGGTCGCCCGCGCCTTGCAGCTCGAAAGGGTCGTCCTCGAGGGTGCCTTCCCGCTCCTCGAGAGAGTGGTTGACGCCGGCGGCGATATCCGGCGACTGCTCCTTGAGATAAACCTGAATCAGCGCGTGGTCGGCGTCGAACCCGATCTCTTCGTTGTTGTAGCCGATCTCGCCGATCGTGTCGCGGATCGTGCGCTGGATATCGAGCTCGGCATGCGTGGTCACCTCGCCGATCACCACGCACAGGCCTTTCGTGATGGCGGTTTCGCATGCGACCCGCGCGTGGGGATCCTGGGCGAGCATGCCGTCGAGGACGGCATCCGACACCTGGTCGCAGACCTTGTCGGGATGCCCTTCGGTGACCGATTCAGACGTCAGGAGGAACGATTTCGATGCGCTGAATGAAGTAGTCACAACGGCAGCCAATCATACCCGCGTAGGTACCGGCTCCTCCCGCGCAGCATGGGCGGCCGGGCTTAGCCCGGCCGCAACTTTGTCCCTAACTCACCAGGCGTCGCTGGGCTTCAGACTCTTGGTTAAGTCCCATCCATATACCGGAATGGGAGCAGCGCCTGCGGCGCAGCCGCACGCGCGATGAGGCAAAACCATCCGGGTTTTGCCTCATATCTAGTTTCCGTTGTGATGCCTGCTGTCCTCGGGCGTCTGACCGAGCAGCTGCGCTTGCAGCGCGAAGATGTCGTCGAGCACGCGATCGATGCGCCTGCCCTCCAGTCGATGGTCCGCGATCACGCCGGCGCGCTCGAGATATTTGCGCAGGGACGTTCCAAGCGGTCCGTCGATCCGCGCCTGCCCTCTCACCTGGGCCTCTTCGAGCAATTGAAGGCAGCGGTCGAGCGCAAGCTGCCTGGACCTATGGCTTTTGAGCTGCATGTCAGTCCGTCCCGAGTACCTCGACCCGCCCCGCTGGCGTGACCCTCACATGGACCGTGTTCAAAGTCGGGAGCGGATAGGTGGTGTCAGTTGATTTCCCTTCAGGAGTGAAAGACGCGGGGTGGCACGGACAGTCCAGCAATCCCTGACCGCGATTCCACCACAGCTCACACGGAAGGTGCGAGCAGATCGATGACACCCCAGAAACCGAGTCGCCGCGCCGGAACAGAAAGGCGCTGACGCTGCCGGCTGTGACGTGCTTGCCCTGACCCTCGACCAGGTCGGAGATCGCTGCCACGTCAACCCACTTGCCTGGAATCGGGTTGATGGGATCTCCTCCCGGGACGCGCGTCGCCGTGACAGCAGGCTCCATCGCCCTCCCAAGCAGGCCGCCCGTGACCGCGCCCGCGGCCAGCCCAAAGCCGGCGACCAGCGCGGCCCGCCGCGTCAGCCATGGTTCGTTCGGCGCCGATTCCAGGGCTTGCTCCAGGCGCTTGCGAAACGCCGGGCTCATGCGCTGCGGACCCTGCCGTGCGGCGACCAGCCGAGCCGCGGCCGTGATGGCGGCCTTCTCGTCGGCATCCCCGCCGCGCAGCCTCAGCCGGCGCCCATGCAGCAGGTCGGAAACGATCTTGTCGACGCGGTTCTCTGGTTTGTTCATCCCATTTTCACTTTGGCGGCCGCCCGCAGAGCGCGCAGCTGCATGACCTTTACCGCTCCAACGGTCGAGTGCATCTCGGCGGCCACTTCCTTCAATGAGTACCCATGGAGGAAACGCAGCTCCAGCACACGCCGGTAGTTGTCCGACAGCTCGGCCAGGATGCGCTGCACGGTGTCGACGCGCTCCTCGGACGGCGGTGTTTGCGGCACCGCCATGGCCAGGTCTTCGTGAAGCTCCGCTTCCGACAGGCCGAGCCGGGTGCTCCAGAAGCCGCCGAGCACCGAGCGCGCCGTGGCGAATAGATACCCCCGGATGGCGCTCGCTGGCGCGCCTTCGCGGAGTCGCGGGATCGCTTTCATCGCGACCTGCTGGGTGAGGTCTTCGGCATCGGCGCGGTTGCCGACCCGGGCATAGATGAACGCGTACACGATTTCGAGCTCGTGCAGCGCGATATCCGTGGCGCGGGGCGCCATCGGGAGCTGGAGCAGATCACCCTGCTCGTCCGGTGAGGACTCCTGTTCGCCAGGCGGATGGCCTGGGCTCATCTCCGCCCGTCAGGGCACATTTCCTTGTCGACCCACACCGTTCTTGGCACTACCGCTGCAGGTTACGGGAGACCCCGAGCGGTTCTGACGAATTAGGCGCGGGCCGGGTTGTTCTCCCCGGTCCCGCGCCGTGGTTGCTATGCGTGTCGGGGAAGCCAGCTGCTGCGCCGCCGCCACAGCAGGTAGCCGAGCCCACCGAGGAGGATGAAGGGTCCGAGGACGCCCAGCCCAACCACGACGTAGTTGATCGTGGCCACGAAGTTGTGGGCCGCGTCCATCAATGCGGTTTTGAAGCCCCAGCTGTCCGACGGCGCCGGCGCCTGGGCTGCCGCCGCGGCTTCGGTCATCGTGACGGTCAGCGCGCTGAAGGCTGTGTGGTCGTCGAGGTACTTGATCTGGCCTTTGAGCTGCTCGATCTGGCCCGTGATCTGGCCGATCTGGTTCTGCACCGCGATCATGTCGTTGATCGTCTTGGCCTGGGTCAGCAGGCTCAGCATCGCCGCGCG
>DATFVI010000123.1:0-13234 GCA_035260405.1 Candidatus Dormiibacterota bacterium | reverse complement strand
TTGAAGCCTTCGGCCACCTTGTCCGGCTGGTGCGCGTCGCTGCCGTACTGCACGGCCTGGCCACCCAGCTCACGCCACCAACGGACCACCGTGATGTCCGGGCTGAGGACTCGTCCGCGAGTCGTGTTCACCTCGAGCACGCGACCGGTGGCGGCCGCCGCCTTGAGCACGGCTCGAATCTCGGCCTCGTAGTCCGCCTCGCGATAGGGTTTCGCGCCATCGAGCCAATAGCGCTTGGGGTAGTCGATGTGGGCGAGGGTCTCGAAGGCCTGGCCGCTCTCCACCATGGCCAGCGTCTCGCGGAAGTATTCCCTCACGGCGCCCGGGAAGTCGCCGGCCGCGCGTTCCGGAAACTGGCTCGCGTCAACCATCTCTCCGTCGATGCGAATGCAGTGGATCGATCCGAGCACCTGGTCCAGGTGGCCTGAGGCGAGGACCTCGGTGGTCTCGGCCGGGTACCAGTGGGGCTCGCCCAGCTCCACCCCGGTCAGGATGCGGAGCCCCTTGAACTTCGCGCGGCAGCGCTCGATCGCGTCGAAGTAGCCCGCCAGGTCGACCGAGTGCTGTCCTTTGTGCACGAGCGCCCAGTCGGCGTGCTCGGTGAAGGCGATGGCGGGCAGACCGACCTCGATCGCGCGCTCACAGCTGCGCTCCATGGAGCCGTGTGGTGCGTCCCAGGACCATTCGGTGTGCACGTGGAGGTCGGGCGGCGGGGGCATCGGACAAGGCTACAAAGTCCGGGCCCGTGACAAATCCCGGGCCCTCCCCACCCGGCTGCGCGCCACCCTCCCCGGCGAGCGGGGAGGGGAGACTGTCTATAGAATGGCCCGCCGTGGGGTGGGTGGTGCTTGGGATTTCCTATGCGGTGGGCGCCCCGCTGCTCGCGATTGGGCTCTACATCGTCCTGCGGGGCAGCTTCCCGGGCTGGTGGATGGAGTGGATGCTGTGGCCCGTCAAGAATGTGACGCCCGGGATCGCCCGCCTCCAGGGCGCGACCGTGGTCGGTCTCGGACTGTCAGCCGTGGCGATCGGGTTGAGCATGTGGGTCTCGGAGCTGGTCGGCGGCGCGCTGGTCTTGGTGGCGATCGCCGCCTACCTACTAGGTGCCGCCCTCTACGTCTACAGCGCGTGGCTGTCCCGTCGAAGGCAGCAAGAGCAAGAGCTAGCCTAAAAGTCGAACCAGGAGCTCTCTGGCCACCTTCGGGTTGGCTTGAGGCGCCCGCTTCGTGAGGTCGGCCATCAGCGCTCCGAGAGCCTGCTTCTTGCCCACTCGGTAATCCTCCACCGCCCGTGGGTTGGCCTCCATCACCGCCTCGACCACGGCCAACAGGGATGCCTCGTCGCTGACTTGCGCGAATCCGTGCTCGGTCACGATGTCGGACGGAGCGCGCCCCGTTTCCACCGACTCCATCAGCACCTCGCGTCCCTGGTCGCGAGTGATTCCGCCCGACGTCACGAGCTTTACGAGGTCCGCCAGGTGCTCGGCGGTGGGAATCTTGCCCGTCGGGGCCACCTCGCCGATGATCCAGTTGGCCACGTGCTTGGCGTCCGCGCCCGCGGCGACGGCCCCTTCGAACAGGTCGGCGAGGTCGCGGTCGGCGGCGATCAGCACCGCGTCCCCCGTGGGCAAGCCGTAGTCCGAAACCAACCGGCCGCGCCGCGCGCCCGGCAGCTCCGGCAGCGCCATGCGGAGCTCGGCGATCCACACCGGGTCGATCTCCAGCGGTGGCAGGTCCGGCTCCGGGAAATAGCGGTAATCCTCGGCGAACTCCTTGCTCCGCTGCGAGAAGGTGCGGCCCTCGGCTTCCGACCATCCGCGCGTCTCCTGGACGACAGTGCCGCCCGACTCGAGCAGCTCGGTCTGGCGGACCACCTCATAAAGGATGGCGCGGTGCAGGGCGCGGAACGAGTTGATGTTCTTCAGCTCGGTCTTCACCCCCAGCTCCTCTGTGCCGATCCGGCGGATCGAGATGTTCGGCTCGGCGCGCAGCTGGCCCTTCTCCATCTCTGCCTCGGACGCGCCGATGGTGCGGAGCAGCGTGCGGAGCGCGACCGCGTAGTCGCGCGCCTCGTCGGCCGATCGAAGGTCCGGCTCGCTCACGATCTCCATCAGCGGAGTGCCCGCGCGGTTCAGGTCGACGAACGACTCCCATGCCTTGTGCAGCTTGTCGCCGGCGTGGATGAGTTTGCCCGTGTCCTCCTCGAGGTGCACACGGCGGATGCGCACGCGGCGTCCATCGAGCTCGAGGAATCCGTCCTTGCTCATCGGGAGGTCGTACTGGCTGATCTGGTATCCCTTGGGCAGGTCGGGATACATGTAGTTCTTCCTGTCGAACTTGGTGTGGCGCGGAATGTCGCAGTTGAGCGCCAGCGCGGTCTTGAGGCACGCCTCCACCGCCGCTTTGTTGATCACGGGTAGAGTGCCCGGCATGCCGAGGCAGATCTCGCACACGTTGGAGTTCGGCGGGTCGCCGAGCCGGCCGACGGCGCAGCCGCAGAACATCTTGCTTCGCGTGGTCGGCTGCACGTGCACCTCCATGCCGATCACTACTTCCCAAGGAGCTCTAGACAAGTGGAGCGACCTCCGCCTTCACCCCGCTCGCCACCTCATAAGCGCGGGCCACGCGCAGCGCGACGTCCTCGCGCCACTGCGGGGCGAGCACCTGCAGTCCGACGGGCAGAAGCTGTTCGGTCATGCCGCACGGCACGCTGATCCCCGGTAGTCCCGCGAGGTTGCCGCCAAGGGTGAGCACGTCGCACAGGTACATCGACAAGGGGTCTTGCGTCTTCGAGCCAATTGGAAATGCGACCGTGGGCGACGTGGCGCCGATGATCGCGTCGCATTTCTCGAACGCCGCGTCGAAGTCGCGCTTGATCAGCGTACGGACCTTCTGGGCTTTGAGGTAGTAGGCGTCGTAGTAGCCGCTCGAGAGCGCGTACGTGCCGAGCATCACGCGCCGCCGGACCTCAGTCCCGAAGCCCTTGCGCCGCGTGCGCTCGTACGCCTCGGTGATGTTCAACGCGTCTTGGCTCGACATCCCGTACCTGACCCCATCGAAGCGCGCGAGGTTGGAGGAGCACTCGGCCGGGGCGATGATGTAGTAGGCGGCAAGCCCGTAGTCCGTGTGCGGAAGCCCGACGTCGACGATTTCCGCGCCCGCCTCGCGAAGCGACTTGATGGCCGCCTCGATGGCGGCCTTCACGGCGGGCTCCATGCCCTCGACCTCGTTGTACTCGCGCGGCACCCCGATCCGCATGCCCTTGACACCCGCGTCGAAGTCGCGCAGGACGTCGTTGGCTCGGGTGGAGGACGTCGCGTCGAGGGGATCGTGGCCGCCCATCGCCTCGAGCACGATCGCGGCGTCCTCCACCGACCGCGTGAACGGACCGATCTGGTCGAGACTCGACGCGAACGCGATCAGCCCGTACCGGCTGACGCGCCCATACGTCGGCTTCATCCCGACCACTCCACACAGCGCCGCGGGCTGGCGGATCGAGCCGCCCGTGTCGGTGCCGAGGGCGATCATGGCCTCGCCCGCCGCGACAGCGGCCGCGCTCCCGCCCGAGCTTCCCCCGGGAACGCGGTCCAGGTCCCACGGGTTGCGCGTCGGAAAATAGCCTGAGTTCTCGGTCGAGCTGCCCATGGCGAACTCGTCGCAGTTGGTCACACCCAGCATCACCGCACCCGCATCGAACAGCCGCGCCACCGCGGTGCCGGTGTAGGGCGGCCGGAAGCCCTTGAGGATCTGAGACCCCGCCGTGGTCTCCACGCCACGCACGCAGAGCACGTCCTTGACCGCCATCGGGATTCCGACCAGCGGCCCCAGGTCGCCACGCGCGATCCGGCGGTCCGCCTCGTCGGCCTGCTTCTCCCAGAGCTCCGGCGTGAAACGCAGGAACGCCTTCACGCGATGGTCGACCCGCTCGATCTGCTCCACATGCGCCGTCACCAGCTCGGCCGCCGAGAAGGAACGCAGACGCAGGAGGCGCGCCGTTTCCTTGATCGTGAGCTCGGTCAGCTCGCTCACGCCTCCTCCTGGATCGAAGGCACTCGGAAGAATCCGTCCACCGCGGCGGGCGCATTCGCCAGGGCCTCATCCTGGCTGAGGCCCGGGCGCGGAACGTCCTCTCTCAACGTGTTGGCCACCTCGACGACCTGCGCGGTGGGAGGGATCGCATCCGTGTCCAGCTCCTTCAGCCGGTCGATGTGCGCGAGGATGCCGCTCAGCTGCTCGGCGTAGAACTCGACGTCGCCGGGCTCGAGCCCGATGCGAGCGAGCATGGAAACATGGCGGACTTCGTCCCGAGAGAGAGGCATTAGAGTGTCCCGCCCCCGAGGCTCCGCGCATCTTCGCGCCCTAGGCGGCCGGGCGCCTTCGGCGCTGAAGGCTGCGTCAAGGGGCCCGGCGCCGCGTCGTCACGCATCCACGATGCGCTGCTGGCGGCGCCACCCTTTCCTTGCCTCCGGCCGCCGATGGCGCGAATCTGCATCGGACCTCGGGGTCGGGACACTCTGAAGTAGCTTAGGGTTTAGAGGAGTTGCGGCTCGACCAGATCCCGATCAGCGCCGGGATCCCCGCGATCGCCCCGACGACGGAGAACGTCATCGCGGCTGACGCGATGCCGGCGAGTGTGCGGCCCCACCGCTTGCTCCGCGCAAGCCCGACAGCACCGATGACTCCGACGAACGCGGCCCCGATCGAATAGACGATGGATGTGATGAGGACGATTCGCGATCGCCCGACCGCTGAGGGCTCCGAGAGAAACCCGACGATGAACCACGCCCAGACGACCATGATCGCCGCCCCGAGCACGAGCACCGGCCAGACCCACGTCGGCGTGGCAGCCTGCGCACGTCGCTCCTCTGTTCCAAGCACCGCCGGGCGAGTCTAGTCGAACGTCACCTGGGTACGAGGGCCAGGAACTGCTCTTCGTCCAGGATCGCGACCTTGAGCTTGTTTGCCTTCTCGAGCTTGGACCCGGCGCCGGGGCCGGCCACGACGTAATCGGTCTTCGAGCTCACCGCCGAAGCCGCTTTTCCGCCCAACTTTCTGACCAGCGCCTCGGCATCCGGGCGGCTCATCGTCTCGAGAGTCCCCGTGAAGACGAAAGTCTTGCCGGTCAGCGGGCCCTCGCCGGGGGCCTCGACAGCCTGCGGCTCGACGCCGGCCGCCAGCAATTTGCCCACCAGCTCGCCGCCGTGCCCCTCGAAGTAGAGATGCACCTCCCTCGCCATGTTTGGACCAACGCCTTCCACCCTCTGCAGGTCCTCTTCGTTCGCGGCACGCAGATTCTCGATGGTGCCGAAGTCGCCCGCCAGCAGGTCGGCCGTCGCCTCGCCGACCTGTGGGATGCCCAGGGCGTTGAGGAACCTGCCGAGCTGGGGGCGGCGGCTTTCAGCAAGCCGGTCAACCAGGTTCTTGGCCGACTTCTCGGCGAAGCCGTCCAGCTGAACGACCTGGTCCTTGGTGAGGCGGTAGAGGTCGCTCGGGTCCTCGACCCATTCGCGTTTGATGAGCTGATCGAGGGTCGCATAGCCCAGCCCTTCGATGTTGAGGGCGCCGCGGCTCGCGAAATGGCGCAGGCGCTCGAGACGCTGCGCGCCGCAGAACGGGTTGATGCAGCGATGAGCGATGTAAGGCTCCTCGCGCACGACCTCTCCCCCGCACACCGGACAGGTGGCCGGCATCTTCCAGCCGGGTTTCGGGTCCTTGACGCTGACGATCTCTGGGATGACGTCACCGGCGCGGTGGATGACGACGCGAGCGCCGACATAGACGCCCTTCTCGTTGACCTGCGCTTCGTTGTGCATGGTGATGTTGCGAATGGTCACGCCGCCCACCACCACCGGCTTGACGTGGGCAACAGGCGTGAGCACGCCCGTCCGGCCGACGTAGCACGCGATCTCTTCGACCTCCGTCTCGGCCTCCTCGGGCGCGTACTTGAACGCGATCGCCCAGCGCGGTGAGCGCGCGACGAACCCGAGCTCGAGCTGCTGCGGAAAGCCGTCGACCTTGACCACGATGCCGTCGATCTCGTGCTCCAGCTCATGGCGCCGACGCTGCCACTCGGCGTGGTACTCGATCACCTCGTCGATCGAGCTCAGGCGGCGCCGGTGCTTGTTGACGCGGAAGCCCATCTTCTCGAGCGCGCCGAGCACCTCCCACTGCGACCGCGCCGGGCCGCCCGGGTCGAGCGTGTACATGAACGTCTGCAGGTCGCGGCTCGCAGTGACGTTCGGGTCGATCTGGCGCACGCTGCCGGCGGCGGTGTTGCGCGGGTTGACGTAGCGCGGCCTGCCCGACGCCTCCACCTCGCGATTCAGCTTTTCGAAAGCCGCGATCGGGAAATAGACCTCCCCTCTCACCTCGAACAGGTCGGGCATGCCCTTCAAGGGCGTGATCGTCAGCGGCACGCTGCGGATCGTCCTGATGTTGGCGGTGACGTCTTCGCCCACGGTCCCGTCGCCACGCGTGGCGGCGCGCTGAAGCCGGCCTTTCTCGTACGTGAGGTTGATCGCCAGGCCATCGATCTTCAGCTCGGCGCAGTAGGTGACCTGGTCGCCGATCGCGGCACGCACGCGCTTGTCGAAGGCCCGGATCTCGCCCTCATCGAAGGCGTTTTGAAGGCTGAGCATGGGCGAGCGATGCCGGACCTTCGCGAACTGGTCAGACGCTTCGCCTCCGACGCGCTGCGTCGGCGAGTCCGGCGTCACGAGGGCCGGCCGTTCCTCTTCGATGCGGCGCAGCTCGAGGAACAGTGCGTCGTATTCGGCGTCTGAGACCTCGGGCTGGTCGAGCACGTAGTAGGCGTGCTCGTGACGGCGGATCTCTTCTCGCAGCTCGACGACCCGAGCCGCGGGATCCAGCTTTTTGCGCTTGCTCATTTCGTCAGGGGCGCGAGCATGCCGCTGAGGATTTTCAGGCCCGCCTTGTCGAACTTGATCACGAGCTCCTCGTCGGTCCGCGTGAGCGTGCTCTTCACCACCGTCCCGGGGCCGAACGCCGGATGCTTGACCCGGTCGCCGCTTGCGAACCGCTGGACCGGCGGCGGCGCGGGGGCTGCCTGCACCTGCCGCTCCTGGAAGCGCTCCTTGTAGCCCTGGCGTGGCGGGGCCACGGGGGCCGCGCCCCGCGGCGTTCCGAGCATCGACTGTGGGATCTCGGTCAGGAAGCGGCTCGGAAAAGCCGGCTGCGAGCGCCCGTACAGGTGGCGGCGGAAAGCGCAGCTGAGGTACAGCCGGTCTTTCGCGCGGGTCATTCCCACGTAGCAGAGGCGGCGCTCCTCGGCCATCTCGGTCTGCGCTCCGACCGCCGACGGATTCTCTTCGCGCTCGTCCAGCGCTCTTTGGTGGGGCAGAAGCCCTTCCTCCATGCCGACCATGAACACCACCGGGAACTCGAGGCCCTTGACCATGTGAAGCGTGATCAGCGTCACGCCCTCGCCGTTCTCGTCGTAGGCGTCGACGTCCGACACCAGCGCGATCTCCGCGAGGAAGTCTTCCAGTCCCTGTGCCGGCTCTCGGTCGTCGAAGCTCTCAGCGAGCCCGCGCAGCTCGTTGAGGTTCTCCATGCGCGCCTCGCCCTGCGGGGTGCCATCGAGGTAGTGCTGGCGGAGACCCATGATCTCGATCACGTGGTCGAGCAGCTCGCTGGGTCTCATGACGCCCATCACCGACCGGACCGATTCGATCTGCGCGCGGAACTTCTGCAGCGGCGCGACGGCGGCTCGCGGCACGCCTGAGACCAGGGCCGGGCCTTCGAGCAACTCGAGGATGTCAGTGTCCCGGACGCGAGCCGCGACGTTGAGAGCGTCGACGGTGACGCTGCCGATCTTGCGCGCGGGCACCGACACGATGCGCGAGAAGCTGAGGGCGTCTTTGGGGTTGAAGCAGAATCGCAGATAGGCGACGACGTCTTTGACCTCGCGCCGCTCCCAAAAGCGAATGCCGCCGACGAGCCGGTAAGGGATGCGACGGCGCGCGAGCACATCCTCAAAGGACCGGGACTGCGCGTTCGTGCGGTAGAGGACCGCGAAGGACGAGTAGCCGCGGCCCTCGGTGCGGCGCAGCCGCTCGATCTCGTCGGCCACGAACTCGGCCTCCTCGATCTCGTTGTAGGCCTGGGTCGCGATCACCTTCTCGCCGCCGGCCCGTTCGGTCCACAGACGCTTTTCGGCTCGCTCGGGGTTGCTCCGGATGACGCTGTACGCGGCATCAAGGATGGCCTGGCTCGAGCGGTAGTTCTGCTCGAGGCGCACCACATGGGCGTCCGGGTAGTCCTTGCGGAAGTCGAGGATGTTGCGGATGTCCGCGCCGCGGAAGCGATAGATGGACTGGTCGTCGTCTCCGACCACCACCACGTTGCGGTGCTCGAGGGCCAGCTGGTTGACCAGCACGTACTGCGCGCGGTTCGTGTCCTGGTACTCGTCCACCAGCACGTGGCGGAAGCGGTCGCGCCACTTGGCGAGCGCCTCCTCGTCGGTGTTGAAGAGCTCGACCAGCTTCATGATCAGGTCGTCGAAGTCCAGCCCACCGGACCGGCGCAGCACCTCCTGGTAGGACTCGTACACGCGGCGGACCACCTCATCGGCGTAGCTGCGATTTGGATATTCGTGTGGGCCCTTGAGCTCGTTCTTGGCCTGAGAGATCGCGTTGCTCAGGGCGCCGATCGGGTAGCGCTTCGGGTCCAGCCTCAGCTCGTCGAGGACCCGCCTCAGCGCGGCGCGCGTGTCGTCCTCGTCGAAGATCACGAAGCTGTTGGTGATCCCGATCCGCTGCGCTTCGCGCCGGAGGATCTTGACCGCGGTCGAGTGGAACGTGCCCACCCACATCTTTTCGGCCCCTTCGCCCACCAGGTTCTCGACCCGGGCGCGCATCTCTTTTGCGGCCTTGTTGGTGAAGGTCACGGCCAGCAGGCGGTCGGGCCAGACGCGCTTCGTGGCGATGAGGTAGGCGATGCGCGCCGTGAGCACGCGAGTCTTGCCGCTCCCGGCCCCGGCGAAGATCAAAAGCGGGCCGTCACCGTACGTGACCGCTTCTCGCTGGGGCGGGTTCAGGCGCTCCAGGAGGGCTTCGGCGGCGGGCATGGGTGATCCGTCGGTGGACATTGGGAGTTCGAGTTTACCGGCGGCACCGTATTCGCCTGATTCCCGGTTTCGCTTCGTTATGCTCTCCGTGCCCTTGGCTCACGAAGTCGATCTAGGCATACGTGATCACCTGCTCTACGAGCTGGCGCGCGATCTCAGCTCGTCCCTGGAGCTTGACGTCGTGCTGCGCAAGGTGATGGACCGCGTGATCACGCTGATGAAGGCTTCGCGCGGCTTCATCGTCCTGGTCGATCCCACCACAGGCAACATGTCCGTGCCAATGTCCGGTGGCGAAGCCGACCCTGAGAAGACGCGGCACTTCCTGGGCTCGAAGACGGTCATCGAACAGGTCGTCAGGACGGGTCAGGCGGTCGTCTCGACCGACGCCAGCCTCGACGACCGTTTCAAGGGCCAGCAGTCGGTGATCCTGCAGAACCTGCGCTCGATCATCGCCGTGCCGCTCGTCACCAAGAGCAAGGTGATCGGCGCGGTCTACGTGGACAGCCCGTTCCGGGCGGCCATCTTCGAAGAGAAGGACAAGGAGTTCCTCCAGGCCATCTCCGACCTCGCCGCCATCGCGATCGACAACGCGAGGCAGTACGAGCGCTCGGAGCTGCTGCGCTCACTGTTCGAGCTTCACGTCAACAAGCAGGTGACCGACTACGTGCTCGCGCGGTCGGACCGCACGACCCAGTTTCTACACGGAGAGCGGCGCGAGGTCACGATGCTCAACTCCGACATCGCGGGCTTCTCCGCGCTGTCGCAGCGCATGGAGGCCGAGGAGCTCGTCGATTTCCTCAACCGCTACTTCGAGCGGATGATCGACGTGGTGCTCGCGCACGGAGGAAACATCGACAAGTTCCAGGGCGACGGCATGCTGGTCGTCTTCGGCGCACCAAACCCGATGGAGGACCATGCACACCAGGCGCTGAAGGCCGCGCGGGGGATGGTCAAGGAGATCGACCGGCTCAACCGCGAGCTGATCGAGGCGGGTCAACCCCCGATCTCGGTTGGAATCGGCCTGGACACGGGCTACGTGGTGGCTGGACATGTCGGGTCGCAAAGGCGCCTCGAGTTCACCCTGATCGGCGTGCCGGTGAACAACAGCTCTTACCTGTCGAAGGTGCGGCCGGCCCGAGTCCTGATGTCGGAGACCACCCGCGATCTGCTTCCGGCGGGCTTCGAGGTGACGGACTTCGAGCCGATGCTGCTCAAGGGCGCCGGCCTGCCCCAGCCGATCTTTCAGCTGGAGCTCACCGTCACCATCGAGGAATAGGAGGTCCCGCCTTCTAGCTAGAGGCTGGGCCGCGGTGTGACTCCGGCCATTCGGGCACAGATGGCCCTATCCACAGCTCTGAACGCGGCCCTTCGGGCACAAATGGCCGTGTCCTCCGGCGTCAGTGCGGCCATTCGGGCACTAATGGCCCGGCATGGCCCGGGAGATCAGCCCTGGCAGGTCCAGCGGCCCGGACCGTAGTGGCTGTACAGCCACGCGGCCGCCTGGGCGTTCGCGACCGGGTCGAACGGCGACTGGCTGGCCCAGGGAGTTCCACCCCAGGTGCCCGGCATGAACTGGAACAGGCCGGACGCTCCGCTCGATGAGTTCACCGAGTTCGGGTGATAGCGAGACTCGCAGTAGGCGACGTTGATCGCCCACTGGACTGCGGCGGGACCGAGCGGGCCGAAGGCGTCGTTGATGATTTTTGCGATGTACGGGGGCGGCGGGGCGTGGTTGCTGCGGGCGGCGATGACCGCGGCCTGGGCCTGGGCGGCGGCCAGGGCGTCCTGCTGCGCCTGGTAGTCGGCCAGCCCCTGCTTCAGCTCGGCGGCCCAGGCGGTGACCTGGGCCAGCTGGGCCGCCTGGACGCGCTGGGCGCGGGTCTGCTGCACGACGGAGAGACGGTCATAAGCGCTCAGCTGGGTGACCGCCACGGCGTTCGTCGCCGACGCCGGGGGATCCAGGCGCACAAGGACCACGCTGGCCAGGATCACAGCCCACACCAGCACTGCCCGCAACAGCGGCACCAACCCCAAACGCTCCTCCTTGAAGTCGCCCTACCCCTGGGGCGCTGTTCAGGCCTGGGCATTCGGAGCGGAGACGTCTGGAGGACGGGGCCCAGGTACGGGAAGCCCGCACCTTACCAAACCGGCGGCGACTTTGGGTAGCCGAATCCGGTTAAAACAAATGAGTTAGCCGGCGGCGGAGGAGTTGGCGGCCTTTTGGCTCCGTGTACGGCGGAAGCAGCTTTCCGATCGTGTCGAAGGCCAGCCGGGTCAGGGACGTCGGGTCCTGGCCGATGGCTGAAATCGGTGCACCGATGATCACCCGGACCGGTTTGCGAAACCAGAGGTCCTTCGTTCCGGACAGGGCGACGGGGACAACCGGGACGCCGGCCTTGATTGAGAAGTGCGCAAAACCCTTCTTGAAGGGCATCATCTCGCCCTCCGCGGGCCCGTAGTTCCCCTCCGGGAAGATGGCCACCGCGCCCCCCACCTCGAGGCAGCGGTCGACGTGGTGGTAGAGAGTCGTGTCGCCGTGTCGCTCACGGACGACGGGCACGTATCCCCCGGTCGTCCGGATGAGCCACCACTGGAATCGGCGCTTCACCAGGCCGGTCGGATCGGCGAGAAAGTGAAGCCTGGGCTCGACCGGGAAGAGCATGAGGAGGGCGAACTCGTCCAGCCAGTTGAGGTGGTTGGCGATGACGATGTAGTTGCCCGAACGCGGGATGTTCTCCTGACCTTCGACCTGGAACCGGAAAAAGAATCGGAGCAGAGGTACCGCGATCAGCCGCACGGCTCGATACGGGAGGTTTGCCCGACGCCCCACAGGTAGGAGGTCGGCCGGTGGAAGGGCGGTGGCGGCCATCGAGAATGGCCGGAGTCTAAGGCTACGAGTTAGAGGGCGCCGATCCAGGACAGGAATCGGTTGTACGTGCCGAGCGCAGCCTGAACGTCGTTGACTGCAGCCCTCAGCGCCGTCATGTCGTCGCTGGAGATGCGGCCCGCGTTGAGGTCCGTCTGCAGCTCGTTGAGGAAGGCGTTCAGCTGGTTGGTCGCGGCATTCGTGTTGCCGCGAGTGATCGAGGCGCCGGCGGCATCGAGCTTGGCGATCAGGCTGTTCTTCTGGCCGCTGTTCAGGCCCTTGAGACCCTGGACGTAAGCGCCGATCGAGGTCAAGGCTTCCTGCGGGGTCTGCACTGTGACGGTGGTGGTCGCCTGGCCGGCGCCGTTGTCCTCGTCGGTGACCATCAGCGTGACCGTGTACACACCAGGTGCGTCGTACGGGTGGGACGCGGACGGTGCGACCGAGTCGGCAGGGCTGCTTGGGCTGCTGGCGCCGTCGCCGAAGTTCCACGACGCGG
Source organism: Candidatus Dormiibacterota bacterium (assembly GCA_035260405.1). Lineage (GTDB taxonomy): Bacteria > Chloroflexota > Dormibacteria > Dormibacterales > Dormibacteraceae > Palsa-870. The sequence continues at coordinate 782 of DATFVI010000123.1, read as the reverse complement.
TATGCGTGTCGACGGTTCCCGGGTCGGTGAAGGTCCCTGTAAAGCTGACCGACTGGTGCACGGTGAGGACCAGCTGCGGTGTCCACGAAACACTCGTGATCTTGGCCGACGGTGCGACGTTGGTACCGGTGATCGTCACGAAGCTGGTCCCTGTCATGCCGCCGTCGTCCGTGGCATTGAGCGTGGCGGTGTAAGTACCCTCGTCAGTCGGTGTGAAGGTGAATGCGGAAGCGGTTCCGGTGCCGAACGAGGTTCCGTCCTGCTTGGTCACGCTCCAGCTGTAAGTGAACCCGGCCGCGTTGTCCTGGGCCGACGGGCTGGAGGCAGAGCCGTTCAGGCTCACGGCAGTCCCTTCAGGGCTGGAGAACGAGGCCGAGGCGCTGAGAGACGAGGCGGAAAGCCCGGTGGGCGCCCGCGAGATCGTGACGGTCGGCTTGACGCCCTTGGTGACGGCCGTGAATGGCGCGGTCGCCACGAGTCCGTGTCCGTCGTCAGCCTTGATGGTCACGGCCTGGCTCGCCGGCTCGTCAGAGGCCGGCTGGGTCCACGACCACGTCCCGCTGCTCGTGCCGGTCCGCGTGACCGTACCGGCGGTGGCCGCGAGGGCAACTGTGTCTCCGTCAGGGTCGGCGAAGGTGCCGGTCATGGTCGGCGCGCTGCCTTCGTCGACGCTGGCGGTCGGGCTGTTGGCGGCGACGGTCGGCGCCTGGTTGGGGGGAGGCGCGCTCCCACCGATCACCCACGTCTGGAAGGCGAATTCGGCCCCATACTTCGGGTCCGTC
>DATFVI010000122.1:0-5720 GCA_035260405.1 Candidatus Dormiibacterota bacterium | reverse complement strand
GTGGCGTTCAGGGACGCAAGCGTGGTCGCCTCGTCGCTGCCCTTGAGGACGATGCTGTTGAGGGAATCAAGCATCGCCTGGCTGATCTTGTCCCACTTCGGGACCAGTGGAAGCAGCTGGGCGTCCTGCAGCTGGTTGGTGTAGATCTTGACCATCGGATCGCTGGTCAGCGTGGAGTCGGCCAGCGCCGCTTTGGCCGTTGGCAGCTCGTTGGTCGACTTGAACCAGTTGAGCTGCGCGTTCGTCTGAGCGAGGTAGTCGAGCAGCCGGAGCGATGCGCCGACGTGCTTCGACTTGGCCCATACGCCCATGTTGGAGCCGGCGAACAGAGAGGTGCCCGCCTGGTCCTTCGGTAGGACGGCCACATTCCATTTCCCGTCCAGCTGCGGCGCTGTGCTCTTGATCCCGGCAGCCAGGTAAGGGCCGGAGATGATCATCGGGGCCGACCCTGAGATGAATCCCTGGGTCTGGTCGAAGTCCGACGCGGTCGGGACGAGCTTGTCCTTGTAGAAGCTGATGTAGAAATCCGCGGCCGCCTTGAACTGCGGGGTGTCAAACGTCACCTTGCCGTTCTGCATGAGGTTGCCACCGGCTTCCCACGTGAACTCGACAGGGAGAGCGCTGTCCCACTGCGGGATGTAGTAGCCGTACTTGCCCTTGCCTCGCTGCGCGAGCTTGGCGGCGTCGTCGTGGAACTGGGTCCACGTGGTCGGCGGAGATGAGATTCCCGCCGCGTTGAGGATGTCGGTGCGATAGAAGAGCACCCGCACGTCACTCACCCAGGGAACCGAAAGGACCTTGCCGGAGGGGTTGATCTTGTCGGCCGCGACGGCGCCGACGTAGCTCGAGCTCTGGAGGCCGGGGTGGTCCTTGACGTAGGGGCTGAGGTCGAGCAGCGCGCCGGCCGACTCGAAGGATGGCAGCAGAGAGAGGCCGACCTGCATCAGGTCGGGTCCGTTGCCCGAGGCGACCGCGGTGGTGAGCTTGTCGTTGACGTTGGACCAGGGGACCGCTTCGACCTGGACGGGGATGCCGGTTTGCCTGGTGAAGTCCTGCATCAGCGCCGTGAAGCTGGTGCTGTCCTCCATCGTCCAGACCTGGATCGGCCCTTTGTCGGTGTTGGCCGACGGCGTGGGCGTCGATCCGCCGCAGGCCGCGGTCCAGAACGCCACCGCGATCAGCGCCGTGGCCGTGATGTGCTTCCCGAATGCCCTGTTCATGGAGCCTCCTCCTCGGTTGTGCTCTCGTTTTGCCAGCTGCCGGCCTCGCGCCGTAACCGGTTACGGAACCGGTTACGGCGAATATAGTCCGGGACCGGCAAACCTGTCAAGAGGGGAATTGGGGACGCGGATGTCCGCTCGGCAATCCGCGCGGTTGGCGCCAGGCGTGCGGAATTTCCGAGTCGCAACCGCTCGGTTGGCGCCAAACGTGCGGAATCGGCAAGATTCAGCCGGCGGGGAAGATCGGAACGGCGACGCGCTGCCAGGTCGTCCCACCGTCCGAGGTGCTGAGGATGCCGTTGACGTTGTAGATGCCGGTGACATCGAGGGCGTAGCCGTGGGTGGGGTCGGCAAAGGACATCTGCAGGATTCGTGGAGCGGGCTTGGCCACTGTCCAGGTGAGGCCGCCGTCGGACGAGCGGGCCACGGCCGGGCCGGCCTGGACGTTGTCGCCCCCGCTCAGAGACAGGCTCGTCAGCCAGATATGCCGTGAGTCGAGGATTGAGATCGAGAGATCGTCTCCGAAGGGAGCAAAGCCCGCCGGCGCAGAACGTGGATCCCCCCACGTCGCGCCTCCGTCGTGCGACACGTAGAGGTAAATGTGGTTGGCGGTGGCGTTGTCCGGCCCCTTCGGGTCGTGATACGCGATCGGTAGAACCCCCTCTTGCCGGGTGAATGACGGCTGGCTGGGCGTGCTGGTCCAGCCCGCAACCGCCGCCGGCACCGTAAGAGTCAACGCGCGCCATGAGGCGCCCTTATCTGCGGTCATGAACAGCTGGGTGGCGCCCACGTACCAACCGAGCAAGGACACATCGGTCAGGCGGCTGAAGGTGACGCGGTAATTGCCGACGCCGTAGACGTAACCCATGGGCGACGCGTGAGGCAATGCACCGACTCGAGACCATGATGTGCCGCCATCGGTCGTCTCATACAGGACCTCGGCTCCGAGCCCCGATGTCGGTCCGCCGGAGTCGGCCCACCCATGGGTGGCGTCGAGGAAGAACACGTCCTCGACCGGGAAGGTGGTCACCGGGAGGGCCACCCAGGTTGACCCGCCGTCGGCGGTGCGATACGCGGTCACCGCGTCGCTCGGCCCCGTGCAGTTTCGCCCGGCACCGTCGCAGCCACGCATGGTCATATCGATCGTCCAGATGAACCCATCTGATCCAAACATCTGCATGCCGTCATAGACGCCGGGGAAATGAAGGCGGTCGGACCAGCTCCTTCCTTCGTCTCTCGATTGCAGCAGCACGTTGCCGGGCTGCCGGTTGCGTGCGGTGATGCCGCCCCGCTGGACGACGAAGACGGAGTCCCCGCTTACCGCCGCCAGCGAGTAGGCGGGGGCCTCCGGCGCGGTGATGCCGGGGAACTGCAGGTTGAGCTTGCTCAGGAGGGTTGGCGCGAGCAGAATCCCCACCGCCAGCAACGCAATGGCCGCGGCCACGGGGCCCGCCAGCCGCGGCATCGAGGATGCCGACTCGCTGGGCCGTTCCCAGGGAATCGCCGAGATCACCCGGTCCTCGAGACCTGGACTGGCCACGTATGAGCTGTCGAAGGCATCGCGAATCTCTACCGCCACGTGGTCTTGGCTCATGGGATCACCTCCATGGTGTTGAGACCGGGACGCAGGCGCCTGGTCACGCGGTGAAGTCGGGACTTGACAGCGCCCGCGCTGATGCCCATGACCTGGGCCACCTCGACCGCCGGCAGGTCGAGCACAAAGTAGAGGTGCAGAAGCAGGCGGTCCTGGTAGGGCAGGTGATCGAGCGCCTGGCGCAGGTCGACACCCGCTGCGAGGTCCTTCTCGCCCAAAGTCCGCTCCAGAGGTTCGGCAAACCGAAGGACCGACCACCAGCGGCCGCGCCGGGCCATCCGGCACTCGTTGGCGACGATGGCGAGGAACCAAGGCCTCGTAGTGCCGAGCTCGGGCCGGATGCGGGCGCGATGGCGCCAGGCCTTCAGCGCCATCTCCTGGACCGCGTCCTCCGCAGCCTCTCGCTCGTGAAGCATGGCGAGCGCGAGACGGTAAGCGGGCTGGACGAGGGGCCGCAGGATCTCCTCGAAAGCCTGGCGGTCGCCCTGCCGGGCGCGGCTCAAGACGCCTACGTCATCCACGCTGCCCATCAAATGCACCAGTGCCGGGGAAAGGTTCGATCCCAGCTGGTCAGGCTAGCGCCTACTGCAATTGAGGGATGTCAGGCGCGGCCCAGAGTGATATTTCCTTAGTTCACCAACAGGCCTGGCCGCCTGCGACTGAATTGGAGGGTGTGGTTTGAGAAAGAGGTACTCCGTGATGCGTCGTGCCTTCGCGCCCGCCGCCGCCGGCGCGCTTGCCATGGCTGCCATGGTTGCCCCGATCGGCGCCGCCCCGGGCCTGGCCGACACCGGGAACGTCGTGCTTACGAACAACGTGCTGCAGGGCCTTTCGACGCTGACTCCGCTCGGCGATACGTCGCCGGCCGCGGGAATCGGAATCGGTATCGGCCTGGAGGGGTCCAACTCCACTGCCGAGGCAACCTACCTCGCCGGCGAGTACGACCCGACTAGCCCGCTCTACGGTCAGTACCTCGACCCGGCGAGCTATGAGACGCAGTTCGGTGTGCCGACCGATCGCTACAGCAGCGCGGTCAGCTGGCTTGGCTCGACCGGGCTGCAGGTCCAGACCATCCCTGGGAGCAGCGAATACATCATCGCGACCGGTTCCGTCGCACAGGTCGAAGTCCTTCTCAACCTTCAAATCAAGAACTTCGTTTCCAACGGCCGCGCGTTCTACGCCAACGTGACTGCACCGACCGTGCCCGCCGCGCTGCGGGTGGTCGCGATAACCGGCCTCAACAACGTCGAGGGGCCGCGTCTCTACCCGCAGACTCACGCTCTGCCCGGGACGGTCGCAGCTCGGCCGTCGACGCTGAGCCCGTCGGCCGACATGAACCTGACCACCCCTCCAGCCCTCTGGTCGATCTACGACCAGCCTGGGAACAACAAGGGCGAAGGCCAGCAGATGGCGATCTTTGGCTGGGGCACCACTAACAACACGATCAATGACCTGCGCTCGTTCGAACGCGAGTACAGCCTTCCATCCGTGCCAGTGACGATTTCTTACTACGGCACCGAGACAGCGATCACCGACAGCGGCGGCGAGGGCGAGTGGAACATCGACACTCAGGCCTCGACTGGAATGGCGCCGAACGTCGTGGGCGAGCATCTCTATTTCGGGAAGGCCGGCACCGACGCCGACCTCGTGGCCGCGTACCACGCTTGGGCCGCGGACCGCAGCGGTCCGCTGCAGGGCAGCTCGTCGTTCGGCGGATGCGAGCAGGCACCGGGGACGAACGGCCTGTCCGGCAGCCCGGGCAGCCCCACCGGCGTGCTCATCGCGGGCAATCCGAACCAGGCGCTCTATGAGCGCGTGCTGCGGAAGATCGTCATGGAGGGCAGGACGATGTTCGCCTCGACGGGCGACACGGGCTCGGGATGCCCGGTGATCTCGCTCGTGCTGAACGGAGTCACCCTGGTGCCGACGCCGATGATGAACTACCCGGCCGTGAGCTCTTTCGTCACCGCTGTGGGTGGGACTGTCCTCTATTTCAACGACCCCACCGCGACAGCGCCAGCGTCGCGCGCGCTCGAGTATGGGTGGACGCATGGCGGCGGTGGTACCAGCGACTTCATCGCGGCCGGCGCGTACCAGCAGGGCATGTTCCCGCCGTTGCTGTTCCACTGCGCGACCGACTCGCAGGGCAATCCCTATCCGCTTCCGCCGCCCCTGTGCCGCGGGATTCCCGATGTTGCGGCGCAGTCCGGCGACGTCGTCTCCAACGGCTACACCGTGACGATGAGCGGCAACGACAACTCAGCAGGCGGCGGGACGAGCCTTTCGTCGCCGCTGTGGCTCGGCATGTGGACGCGGCTCCAGGCCGCGTCGGCACACTCCAAGGGCAATGGCTTTGCCGACGCGACCATCTACCGCATCGCGGGCGACTCGACAAAGTACGCGCGCGACTTCTTCGACATCGGTGGAGCATCCACCGACACGACGGTGTCGTGCGACGGCCCGAACCCCTACAACTGCTCGCACATCGGTTGGGATTACCTCACCGGATGGGGCACACCTGACGTCACCAACCTGATGCTCGACGTGGACGGCAAGACCACTCCGACGCACCTGACGACACCGAACCCGGTCCCGCCGCCGCCAGTCGATACCGGCACCAACGGAGGCACCACGTGTCCGGGTCCGCAGATCATCGATCCGTCGGGCGACGCGCCCAACAACTATCCGGGCGGCGATGGAACCAACATGGACAACCTCGACATTGTCAACGCGTCGTTTGCCTCACCCAGCGCGACGACGCTGCAGGTGACGCTGGCGATCAAGAACCTCGAGGCGCCGCCTCCCCCCGCCAACATGGTGTCCGCTTACTGGAGCGTGTACTGGACGTACAACGGCGTCGAGTACTACGCCCAGGCGACCAGCAACGGCTCGGGCGCGGCGGCTGT
>DATFVI010000121.1:0-5253 GCA_035260405.1 Candidatus Dormiibacterota bacterium | reverse complement strand
CGACCCGCAGGTGATCGCGCAGCTGGTGGAAGCCCACCGCCGCGGCGCGGTGGTGCGCGTCCTTCTCGACCCCAATCAGCCTTACAACCTCCACGCCTACGCGGTTCTGAAGGCCGGCGGGGTGGGCGTGCGGTGGTACCCCATCCCGCGCGGCGCGCTGCTGCACGCCAAGATCGGGTTGTTCGATGGAGAGCTCGTATTGGGTTCGGCGAACTGGACCCTCAGCGGGCTCGGAGTCAACCACGAGCTGGATATCGAGACAGGCGATCCGGCTGCGGTGTCGGCTTACGAGGCGCGGTTTGGCGCCGACTGGGCGAGGTCCGGTGGTTGGGCGGCCTAGCTCTGGGTCGGGGGGCCGGATGATCCGGCGGCCGGCGGCGGCCCGGAGGTCCCAAGGGTCGGAGGGCCCGATGAGGAGCTGGGCCCGAAGTTGACCTGGGGCACCGCCCGGTCGGCGTCGTCCGCCTGGAAGAAGGCGAACGGCTTGAAGCCGAGCGCGCCGGCGATGAGCGACGTCGGGAGGGTCTGCAGCTTGATGTTGTAGTCGCGCACGTTGCCGTTGTAGAAGCGCCGCGAGAACTCGATCTTGTCCTCGGTGGCGGTCAGCGTTTCCTGTAGGTTGGTGAAAGCCGCGATCGCCTTCAGGTCGGGGTAGTTCTCCGAGACCGCGAACAGGCTGCGCAGGCTCTGGCTGAGGACGTTCTCCGCCTGCCCGATCTTGGCCGGGTCCCCCGTGGCGCCGGCGGAGACCGCGCCGGCTCGGGCGTCGGTGACCGCCTCGAGGGTCCCTCGCTCGTGGCCCATATAGCCCTGGACCGTGTTGACCAGGTTGGGTATCAGGTCGTGGCGCCGCTTGAGCTCGACGTCGATCTCAGACCACGCCTCCTGGGTCCGGTTGCGCGCCGTGACCAGCCCGTTGTAGGTGAGGACCAGCCACCCGACGACCACGATGACGACGATGACAAGTACGAACCAGCCCATCAGGCAGCCATCCTACGCGTGGGCGCGCCGCGCCCAGCGGGTCTTCTTAAGCATCTTCTTGTGCTTGTGCTTGCGCATCTTCTTGCGCCGCTTCTTGATTACCGAGCCCAATCCAACTCCCAGACAGGTTTCATTTACAAAGTGGGGACACCCGCCCGGCGCGGGGCCCGGGAATCATACCGTAAGCTGCCCGCCGCCCGTCCGAGCCTAAACTCACCCTCGATGCACTTCACCGACGCCCACGAGGAGCTCAGGCTGCACATCCGGAGGTTCCTCGAGAAAGAGGTTCAGCCCCACCTCGAGGAGTGGGAGGAGAAGACCTTCCCAGACTCGATCTTCAAGCGGTTCGGCGAGCTCGGATTCCTCGGCCTGCGCTACCCGCCCGAGTACGGCGGGCAGGGCGGAGACTACTTCTCGGCCGTCGTCCTCTCCGAGGAGATGGCAAGGATCGCGGGGGGCGGGCTCGCGATGGCGGTCGCCGTTCAGACGGAGATGGCCACGCCGCCGGTTTTCAAGTTCGGGACCGACGACCAGAAGCGCAAATGGCTCGCGCCGGCGATTCGAGGCGAGCAGATCGCGGCGATCGCGATCACCGAACCGGACGCCGGCTCGGACGTGGCCGGAATCACTACCGTCGCACGCCGCGAAGGCGACCAGTTCGTCGTCAACGGCCGCAAGATCTTCATCACCAATGGCGCTCGCTGCCACTGGGCGCTGGTGGTCGCCAAGGCGGACCGCGAGCGCGGCCACGGCGGGTTCAACCTGCTCGTCGTCGAGAAGGGAACGCCTGGTTTCCAGGTCACCCGGACGCTGCAAAAGCTCGGTATGCACTCATCCGACACCGCCGAGCTGCTGTTCGAGGACTGTCGCGTGCCGGTCGCCAACTTGATCGGCGCCGAGGGCGAGGGGTTCAAGAACCTGATGTGGGAGCTCCAGGGTGAGCGCCTCATCACGGCGGCGGGCGCGATCGCGGGTGCGGCTCGGGTGTTCGAGTACACCATGGAGTACGCGCGCAACCGCCAGGCTTTCGGCCAGGCGATCTCTCAATTCCAGGTGATCAAGCACAGGCTCGTCGACATGGGCACCAAGATCGCCGCGATTCAGGCGTTCGTCTACGAGACGGCGACGCGGTGGGACGAGGGCGAGTACCCGGTGCGTGAGATCTCGCAGGCCAAGCTGCTCGCGACGCAGGTCGCCTGCGAGGTTGCCGACGACGCGATCCAGATCCTCGGCGGCCACGGCTACATGCGAGAGTTCCCGGTCGAGCGCGCCTGGCGCGACGCCCGCCTGGCGCGGATCGGCGCCGGGACGGACGAGATCATGAAGGAGATCATCGCCAAGACTTACGGGCTGTGAAAACCCCACGGACTCAGAGGCAAAGCCGTGAGTTCGCGGGGACACCGGTGATTCAGCCCGTCCTGTTCGCCGGATGCGTGCCCGAGGTGGCGGCCGGCGTCGACGGCAGGATCCTGGCGGTCGGAGTAGGCGCTCGTGCGGCGGCCGGCCGGCGGGCGCGCGTGGTCCGGCTGCAGGGGCGGGCGTGGCCCGGCCTGATCGATGCGCACGTTCACCTGGAAGGACTCGCCGACCGCCATCTCACGCTCGACCTCACCGGTGTGCGGAGCCGCGAGGAGGCGCTCGCAAGCATCGAGACGTGGTCCGACAACCTGCCCGCGGACGGCTGGGTGATCGGCGCCGGCTGGTACAACGACGCGTGGCCGGACAGGGCGTTTCCGACGCGGGCACAGCTCGATAGAGCCGCGGGCGGGCGTCCGGCCTTTCTGCGCCGCAAGGACGGCCATTCGGCCTGGGTTTCCAGCGCAGCGCTGAAGCTCGCCGGCATCGACCGCTCCACCGTGGACCCGCCGGGCGGCGGCATCGACCGCGACCAGCACGGTGAGCCGGCAGGCATCTTGCGCGAAACCGCGATGCAGCTGGTGGCGGCGCTGCTGCCGCAACCGACCGATGCCGATCTCGATGGCGCGATGGCACGCGCCCTCTCTGAGCTGGCCGCCCTCGGCCTGACCGGCGTTCATTCCATGGACACCGCTCGAGGATTCGGCTCGTGGCAGAGGCTCCGCGCCCGTGGCGCCTTGCCGCTGCGCATCACTTACAACCTTCCGCTCGCCGACCTGCCGCACGCGGAGCGCATCGGCGCGCGGTCCGGCTGGGGCGACGAGTGGCTGCGCATCTGGGGCGTGAAGGCGTTCCTCGACGGGTCGCTGGGCAGCCGCACCGCAGAGATGCTCGACGGGTCCGGCACCGCACGACTCACGCAGGCGGACCTGGTCGAGTTCGTCGATCGCTGTGCCGGCGCCGAGCTCAACGTGTGCCTGCACGCGATCGGCGACGGAGCGGTGCGGCGAGCGCTCGATGCCCTGGCTCCGCACCGGGACGCATGGCCACGCTGGCGCCCGCGCATTGAGCACGCGCAGTGCGTCAATCCAAAGGATGTAAAGCGTTTTGCCCGCATCGGCGTGATCGCCTCCATGCAGCCCATCCACGCGGTCGCGGACCGCGAACTCGTGGACCAGTACTGGCCACGGGTCGCCGCCGACTCGTACGCGTGGGGCGCGCTCGAGCGCGCGGGCGCTCGCCTCGCCTTCGGCTCAGACGCCCCGGTGGAGACGGCCGACCCGCTGGCCGGCATCGGCGCCGCGACCGTCTGGCGGCGCAGCGCGAAATGGCATCCCGAGCTCGCCGTGTCGCGCGCGGTAGCCATGCGCGCCTACACCTTGGGCGCGGCCTACGCCGTGGGGCTGGAGAAGGACGCCGGCTCGTTGCGCCCGGGAAAGCTTTGCGATATGACGGTGGTCGATGAAGGTCGCGTGGTTGCGACCGTAGTCGGCGGGCAGGTCAGCTTTTTGAGAAAGCCTCCCGCAGCTTCGCGGCGGTCTGCGCCAAAGCCTCGTTCACGACCTTGACGTCGTCGATGACCGGCATGAAGTTCGTGTCGCCGTTCCAGCGCGGCACGACGTGAAAGTGCACGTGGTCGGGAATCCCGGCGCCCGCCGCGCGCCCCACGTTGGCTCCTACGTTGAAACCCTCCGGGCTAAGCGTGCTGCGCAGCACGTCGATCGTTCGGCGGAGCGCTCGCATCAACTGATTGGTTTGCTGGTCGTCGAGGTTCTCGAGCCCGGGTACGTGCGCTACCGGGACCACCAACGCGTGCCCCGGGTTGTAGGGAAATTTGTTCAACATGACGAGCGCGCCGTCCGGGCGCCAGACCACCAGCTCTGCGTCGGGATCGTCGGGGTGCTCGATGACGCGGCAGAAGAGGCAGCCCGGCTTCTGCTGTCCGCCGACGTACTCCATGCGCCACGGCGCCCACAGTCGCTTCATTGATCTACGTCCTCTTCTTGCTCATGGTCACGGCCGTCTGGGGCTGGACCTTCGTCCTCGTGAAGGACGCGCTCACACACTACCCGACCCTGCCATTTCTCCAGCTCCGCTTCATCCTCGCGTTTCTCGTGATGGCCGTGATCGTGCGCCGGCTGCCCACGCGGCGCGAGCTGTGGGTTGGAGTGGTCGCGGGCGCTGTGCTGGCGGCGGGCTATCTGACCCAGACGGTCGGGCTTACGATGACGAGCCCCGGCAACTCCGGTCTGATCACCGGCCTGTTCGTGGTCTTCACCCCGCTGATCGATCGCGTCTTCGGCGTGCGGCTGCGCTGGTACACGCTGGTCGCGGTCGCGGCGGCCCTGGGCGGCACGGTGCTGCTGGTGGGAGGACCGTCGGGGTTCGGGCTTGGCGACATCCTCACCGTTGCGTGCGCGTTCCTCTACGCGCTGCACATCGTTCTGCTGAGCCGCTGGTCGCCGGGCCTGCGCTCGGCGCCCCTGGCCATGCTCCAGATGGGCACTGGCGCGGTGATCTTCAGTGGGAGCGGATCCTGGTCACTCCAGGTCCCCGCCCCCGACGTTTGGGTCGCGATCGCTGTGACCGGAGTGTTCGCTTCGGCGCTCGCGTTCTACATCCAGACCTGGGCTCAGCAGCACCTCAGCGCGAGCCGCACGGCCCTCATCCTGACCACCGAGCCGGCGTGGGCGGTGGTCGCCGCGGTCACCTTGGCGGGCCAGCGGTTCGGGCTGGTCCAGGCCCTGGGCGCGGGGCTCATGCTGGCCGCGATCGTGGGGCACGAACTCGCCCATCTAAAATTCAAAGCCCATGGAGACGAGGTCACGGCGTAGCGGCTACGTGCCGCAAGAGATAGAGCCCAAGTGGCAGAAGGTGTGGGCCGAGCGCGGCGTGATGAAAGCCGACGACGCATCC
>DATFVI010000120.1:0-14668 GCA_035260405.1 Candidatus Dormiibacterota bacterium | reverse complement strand
ATGATGGTCGAGGTCGCCCGCCGGGAGGGTGCTGCCGCGATCGCGCATGGGTGCACCGGCAAGGGCAACGACCAGGTGCGGTTCGACGTCACGACGGCCGCGCTCGCGCCCGACCTCGAGGTCGTCGCGCCCGTCCGCGAATGGGGCATGAACCGCGACGACGAGATCGAATACGCGGCCAAGCACGGAATCGAGGTCCCCGCGACCGTTCGCTCGCCCTATTCGACCGACGAAAACCTGTGGGGGCGGTCGATCGAGGCCGGCGTGCTCGAAGACCCGTGGGCGGAGCCGCCCCGCGATGTTTACAGCTGGACACGCGATCCGCGCGACTGCCCTGATGAGCCCGCGTACCTGGAGATCGGGTTCAAGCACGGATTGCCAGTCTCGCTCGACGGCAAGCCGGTCGAACCCCTCCAGCTCGTGACCGAGCTCAACCGGGTCGGCGGCGAGAACGGCGTCGGCCGCATCGACCACCTCGAGAACCGCCTGATCGGAATTAAGTCGCGCGAGATCTACGAGGCTCCGGCGGCGGTGCTGCTCTTGCAGGCCCACCAGGCGCTTGAGGACATCACGCTTCCGAAAGAGGTCGCGCGGTTCAAGGACACCGTCGCGCAGCAGTGGGCTCAGATGGTCTATGACGGGCTCTGGTTCAGCCCGCTGCGCGACGCGCTGTACGCGTTCGTCGCGGAAACACAGCGCCACGTCACCGGAGACGTCCGACTCAAGCTCTACAAAGGTGCGTCGCAGGTGGTCGGGCGCAAGGGCCCTCACCAGCTGTACCAGCTGTCGCTTGCGACGTATGGAAAGGGCGATGTGTTCGACCAGTCGGCCGCGGCGGGCTTCATCAAGCTGTGGGGAATGGGGGTGCGGACCTCGGCCGAGGTCCAGGGGCAGCTGCACGCGCGCGAGCTGGGCAACCTGCTGGGGGACGTGAAGAGGCTGACGCCATAGGCAAGCTCTGGAGCGGGCGCTTCAGCCGCCCACTCCATCCCGACCTCGAGCGATTCTCGTCATCGCTGGAGATCGACTTCGAGCTCTACCCGTTTGACATCGCCGGGAGCGTCGCGCACGCGCGTGGCCTGGCCGCCGCGGGCCTTCTGTCCAAGGCGAAGCTGACCGCGATCGAGCGCGGCCTGCGCCGCGTCAAACGCGAGCTCGACTCTGGTGAGTTCGATTTCAAAGAGACCGACGAAGACATACACACCGCCATCGAGCGCCGGTTGACCGAGCTCACGCCGGCGGGCGCCTCCCTGCACGCCGGCCGCTCCCGCAACGACCAGGTGGCCCTGGACCTGCGCCTTTACTGCCGCGCCGCCGCCTCGGTGCTCGTGTCCTCCATCGCGGAGGCGGTCGACGCCCTTGCCGCCAAGGCTCGGACGCATGCGGGATGGGTGATGCCCGGCTACACCCACCTCCAGCGCGCGCAGCCCGTCACGGTCGGCCACCACCTGCTTGCCCACGCCGAACCGCTCCTCCGCGACGCGGAGCGCGTGCGCCGGGCGTATGACGCGGCGGGCGAGATGCCCCTCGGGTCGGGCGCCCTCGCCGCCACCACACTGCCGCTGCAGCGTGACCGGGTGCGCCGGGAGCTCGGGTTCGAGCGATTGACCGCCAACAGCATCGACGCGGTCGCCGATCGCGACTTCGCGCTGGACCTGGTCTACGCGTGCACGTCCGCGTCGATACATCTCAGCCGCCTGGCGGAGGACGTCGTGATCTGGGCGAGCGCGGAGTTCGGCTTCATCCGGCTCGCCGACGAGGTGTCGACGGGGTCGAGCCTCATGCCCCAGAAGAAAAACCCGGACATCGCGGAGCTGCTCCGCGGCCGTACCGGTCGTTCGCTCGGGAGCCTGGTGAGCCTTGCCACGGTCTTGAAAGGGCTGCCCCTGGCGTACGACCGCGATCTACAGGAGGACAAGCCGGCGCTCTTCGCCGCGGTGGACAACGCCCTCGACTCGCTCGATGCCGCGACCATCCTCGTCCAGCACCTCGAGTTCGATCGCGCGAGGCTTGCCGCAGCTGCAAGTGATCCCGGGCTGCTCGCCACCGATGCCGCCGAGGTCTTGGTCAAGGCGGGCCTGCCGTTTCGCAAGGCCCACGAATCGATCGGCAGGCAGGTGCGCGATGGAAGCGTGAAGGCGCCGTGGAGGGTCCAGGCTTCGATCGCCAAACGTGACCTGCCAGGCGCGCCTCACCCGCGTCGCGTCGCCGCGCGGGCGGCGGCCGTGAGGCGCGAGGCAACCGCCCTGCGCCGCTGGGCGAAGGGACATCCCCCGAGACTTCCGAGCTAGAGTTCGACTCCCTGATGCTGCTGGCCGTGGACGTAGGCAATACGAACGTGACCCTGGCCCTGTTCGAAGGCGAAAAGCTCGTCGCCGACTGGCGCGTCACCTCGCATCGCGAGCGCACGGCGGACGAGATGGCGGTCGAGCTGAGACAGCTCTTCGAGCTGCGCGGCTTCGAGATCGGCGTGGTCGACGGGGTGGTGATCTCGAGCGTCGTGCCGACGATCAACCCGGCGCTGGTGGAAGCCTCCAGGCGCTACCTCAAGTGCGAGCCGCTGATGGTCGGGCCCGGCGTGAAGACGAGCGTGCGCATCCGGTACGACAACCCCAAGGACGTCGGCGCGGACCGCATCGCGAACGCCCTTGCGGCCTACTCCAAGTACGGAGGCCCCGTGGTGGTGATCGACTTCGGCACGGCCGTCACCTATGACGCGATCAACGCCGAAGGAGATTACCTCGGTGGGGCGATCGCGCCTGGCGTCGAGATCTCGCTGGATGCCCTCGTTTCTCACACCGCGATGCTCCGCAGGGTGGAGGCGGTGGCGCCGGACTCGGTGATCGGCCGCAACACGGTGGCGTCGATACAATCGGGCCTCGTCTGGGGCTTCGTGGCGCAGGTGGAGGGGATGGTTCACCGCATGGTGGCTGAGCTGGGCGGCTCGGCCAGGGTCATCGCGACAGGTGGCCAGGCGCCCCTGGTGGCGAGCCTGACCAACGTGATCGAGACCACCGACCCGCTCTTGACCCTCGAGGGTTTACGTCTTATCTACGCCCAAAACTCGGATGGCGATGCTAGACATTAGGGACGCATGAAGACGGCCCCGGTGTTCCACGTCTACCTGCTGGGCGACCTCCAGCAGCACGGGCTGACCACCTTGCTGGCCGAGCTGGGCCTGGAGGGCATACCGCTCACCATGCCGGTCGAGGTCCTGGAACCCGCGCTGATCCTCATCGGCCCCGGCCACGAGGCGCCGGCGGGATACTCGGACATCGCTTTCACGCCCCCGGTCGACGCCTCTCCGGCCGTCTTGCGCGAGCTGCTTCGCGTGGCGATGGAGAACGTGGTGCTGAAGCGCCAGGTCGTCCGGCTCGACGAGCAGGCCGCCCGGAGGCACCGCCAGTTCCGCGAGCTGAACCGGATCGGCATCGCCCTGTCCGCGGAGAGGGACATCGAGCGCCTGCAGTCTTTCATCCTCACGTCGATGCGTCAGCTCACGCACGCCGACGGCGCGAGCCTGTGGTTGAAATCCGACGACGAAGGTGGCGCCAAGCTGTTTCTCGCCTCCAGCCAGAACCACTCGATCGACAAGAGCACCTACTCGGCGTTCAAGGTGCCGGTGGACGAGAAAACGGTCGTCGGTTACACGGTCTCCGTCGGCGCGAGCCAGATCTACGACGACGCCTACAACCCGCCGCCTGGTAAACCCGTCGGCGGCAAGAGTTTCGACGCCCAGTTCGGCTATCGGACGAAGTCGATGCTCACGGTCCCGATGCGCGACTACAACAACGAGGTCGTGGGCGCGGTTCAGCTGATCAACGCAAAGCGGAGGCTCGAGACGCGGCTTACGAAAGAGAACGTCGAACAGGAGGTCGTCAGCTTCCATCCCGACGACGTCGAGATGATCGAGTCGATCGCGAGCCAGGCCGCCGTCGCGCTCGACAACAAGAACCTTCTCAAAGACATCGAGGATCTGTTCGACCAGTTCGTGACAGCAAGCGTCTATGCGATCGAGCAGAGAGACCCGAGCACTGCCGGCCACTCGGGCAGGGTCGAAGCCCTCACCTCGAAGCTGGCCGACGAGGTGACGAGGATCGAGGTAGGCAAGTACCGCGACGTTATTTTCAGCAAGGACCAGCTCAAGGAGCTGCGTTACGCGTGCTTGCTGCACGACTTCGGGAAGATTGGCGTACGAGAGGACATCCTGGTCAAGGAAAAGAAGCTGTTTCCGTTCCAGCTGGACCTGATCCAGTGGCGGTTCGACTCGGTCGAGCGTTGGGCCCAGCTCAGGGCGGAGTTGGAGGCCAAACAGGGGAGTGGTGTCGACGCCGCCAAGGTCGCTGAGATCGAGCGGCGCCTCGAGGCCGAGCTGGAGAAGTACCGCATGTGGTTCGAGGCCATCGCTGTGGCCAATGAACCGAGCGTCCTGCCCGAGGACAAGGCATCGACGCTGTCGGACATGAAAGGGCACGACTTCCCCGACGTGTCGGGCCGGGTGCACCACCTGATCGCCCCGCAGGAATTCCATTTCCTGAGCATCCAGAAGGGCACGTTGACCAACGAGGAGCGAAAAGAAATTGAATCGCATGTTGCCAAGAGCCACGATTTCCTGAGCAAGATCCAGTGGACGAAGCTTTCGCCACTGATGGGGAACATTCCGGAGTTCGCGTGGGGGCACCACGAGAAGCTCGACGGTTCGGGATACCCCCGCGGCCTGAGAGGGAGTGAAATCCCAACTCAGACCCGCATGATGACCATCTCGGACATCTACGACGCGCTCACCGCACGGGACCGGCCCTACAAGCCGGCCGTACCCACCTCAGCCGCGCTCGACATCCTGAATGCGGAGGCCGGACGGGGCCAGCTCGACGCCGACCTTCTGGACGTGTTCATCGCCAAGCGCGTCTACGACGTGACGGCGGCCAGTTGAGGATCAAGTTCTGGGGCACCCGCGGCACGCGACCGACCCCTGGCAGAAAGACGCTCCGCTACGGGGGCAACACCACATGCGTCGAGGTGCGCGACAAGGAGAACAACCTCATCATCATCGACTCGGGCTCCGGCATCGCCGAGCTCGGGAACGGGTTCAGCCCGACCGACCCGCTGCAGGCGCACCTGCTCATCACCCACACGCACCTCGACCACATACAGGGGTTTCCGTTCTTCTTGCCGGCGTTCGTGCCGGGCACGCACCTGACGATCGTGGGCCCGGCCGGTTCCGCGAAATCGCTCCAGGCAGCGTTCGCAGACCAGATGGACCCGGCTTATTTCCCCATCCGCCTGAGTCACATGCCGGCGGAGATGGAGTTCATCGAGCGCAACCCGGGTGAGACGTTCGAGGTCGGCGCCTTGCGGATCACGCCGCACCTGCTGATGCACCCGATCCCGACCTTCGGCTATCGGATCGACGAGGGATCGTCACGGTTCTGCTTTGCCACGGACAACGAGATCGCGATGTTCGCGAACCAGGAGAACGGAACCTTGAAGGACATGGCCAACTGGTGCCGCGACGCGGACCTGCTCGTGCACGACGCGCAGTACAGCACCGAGGAGTACAAGACCCACGCGGGCTTCGGGCATTCGACCTATGAAGAGTCGCTCGCCCTCGCCGAGCAGGCGGGCGCCAAGCAGCTTGCCTTCTTTCATCACGACCCGGTGCATTCGGACAGCGAGGTCGACGCTCTGATCGAGGAGGCGCTGGGCAACCACAGGCAGTCAGGCGGGGCGGACGTGAACGCCTTCCCGGCGGCCGAGGAACAGGAGCTCGCTCTGTAGCGATTACCCTTTTCCGATCGTGACGGAAGAGCTGGAACCGGATCTGCCCGCGGTCATGCGCGATCGGCGCGAGAAGCTGGAGCGCCTGCGGGCGTCCGGGATCGACCCGTACTCGAGGGGATTCCGGCCCACACGGACGAGCCAGGCGGCGAAAGCGCTGCTGGGCGAAAGCGAGCGGACCGAGCCCGTCGCTGTGGCCGGGCGGCTGATGGTCAAGCGGCTGCAGGGAGGCGTTGTGTTCGCCGACCTGCAGGATGGAGAGGGCCGCATACAGCTCATGGCGGGTCGCGACAAGGTGGGCGAAGAGGATTTCGAGCGCTTCGCGGACCTCGACCCCGGCGACATCATCGGCGTCACCGGTCCGATCTTCAGGACGCGCCGCGGTGAGATCACGCTGGAGGTCCAGTCTTTCCAGCTGCTCACGAAGTCGCTGCGCCCGCTGCCAGAGAAATGGCACGGGCTGAAGGATGTCGAGATCCGCTACCGGCAGCGCTACGTCGACCTGATCGCCAACCCGGCGGTGCGTGAAGTGTTTCGTGCCCGGACCAGGATCATCACTGCGATGCGGGGGCTGCTCGACGAGCGCAACTTCCTGGACGTCGACACGCCGGTGCTGCAGGAGGTGCCTGGCGGTGGGCACGCGCGGCCGTTCGTGACGCATCACAACTCGCTCGATCGAGACCTGTTCCTGAGGATCGCGCTGGAGCTGCATCTGAAGAGGCTGCTGGTCGGTGGCTTCGAGCGCGTGTATGAGATCGGCCGCGTGTTTCGCAACGAGGGACTCTCGCCGCGGCACAACCCGGAGTTCACGTTGCTCGAGTGCTACCAGGCTTATGCGGACTACGACGACGTGATGCGGTTGGTCGAGGACCTGATGGTGGTTTCGGCGATGGCTGCGGGGCGCCCGCTGGAGACGAGCTACCAGGGCGAGGCCGTCAACCTCACACCGCCGTTCCGCCGCGAGCGGATGGCGGACCTTGTGCTCGAGCACACCGGAAGGCACGCGGTGGGGCAGGAGCTCAACGATCTCTTCGAGGAGCATGTCGAGCCGCGGCTGCGCCAGCCGACGTTTGTGATCGACTACCCGGTCGAGATCTCGCCGCTCGCGCGGCCGCGCGAGGACGACCCTCGTTTCGTGGAGCGGTTCGAGCTGATCATTCTGGGTCGCGAGTACGCGAATGCGTTCACGGAGCTGACGGACCCGATCGACCAGCGCGCGCGATTCGAGGCACAGGCCGCACGGCGCGCGGCCGGCGACGTGGAGGCGCACCCGATGGACGAGGATTTTCTGCGCGCGGTCGAGTACGGGTTGCCTCCCTGTGGGGGGCTCGGCGTGGGCATCGACCGCCTGGTCATGCTGCTCACCGACCAGCCGTCGGTGAGGGACGTGATCCTGTTCCCGGTCATGAAGGCCGAGACGTAATGCTTCCGCTGGAGCTGATCCGCCGCGACCCCGAGCGAGTGAGGCGGGCGGCCGAGCTCAAAGGTGAACCGGCGCCGATCGATGAGATCCTGAAGCTCGACGAGGCCTGGCGCGCCCACCTGCACAAGGCGGAGACGATCAAGGCCGAACAGAACCGGCTCTCGAAGGAATTTGCCAGGACGCGAGATGAAGGCCTGAAGGACAGGCTTCGCGAGATGTCCGATGAAGCGAAGGCCGCGCTCGAGCTGGCGGACGCGGTGAAACATGAGCTCGACCTCCTGCTCCTGGAGGTCCCAAATCTCTTCCACGAATCGGTGCCGATCGGTGAGACCGAGAAGGACAACGTGGTCGCGCGGGAGTGGGGGGACAAGCCTGATTTCGACTTCACGCCTCGGACCCACTACGACCTGGGCGAGTCGCTCGGCATCATGGACTTCGAGCGGGCGGCCCGGGTGTCTGGATCGCGTTTCGCCTTCTTGCTCGGCGATGGCGCGCGCCTGGAGCGGGCGCTTGTCCAGTTCATGCTCGACGTTCACACGCGCGAGCATGGATACACCGAGGTGTGGGCGCCGATGCTCGTCAACAGCGCCTCGATGGTGGGTACCGCCAACCTGCCGAAGTTCGCCGACATGGCGTTCAAGGTGGAGGACCGGGACCTGTGGCTGATTCCGACGGCCGAGGTGCCCGTCACAAATTTCCATCGCGAGGAGATCCTCGACGGCGACGCGCTGCCCCTGAAATATGTTGCCTACGCACCGTCCTGGCGGACCGAGGCGGGGGCGGCGGGCTCCGACACCCGCGGGTTCATTCGCATGCACCAGTTCTCCAAGGTGGAGCTGGTCAAGGTGACGACCGCGGAGTCGTCGATGGAGGAGTTCGAGAAGCTGGTCGCTGACGCAGAGGACATCCTTCGGCGATTGGGTCTGCAGTACCACGTGCTCTCGATGTGCACGGGCGACATGGGCTTTGCCCAGTACAAGAAGTTTGACCTGGAGGCGTGGGCGCCGGGACTGGATCGGTACCTGGAGGTGTCGTCGTGCTCCGTGTTCAACGACTTCCAGGCGATGCGAGCCAACATCCGCTACCGGCCCGCGAAAGGCGCGCCGCCGAAGTTCGCGCACACGATCAACGGAAGTGGATTGGCGCTTCCGCGCACGATCGACGCGATCATGGAGACGTATCAGCGGTCCGACGGATTGATCGAGGTGCCGGAGGTGCTGAAGCCCTACATGGGCGGGACCGAGCTGATCGGCGCGCGCTAATTCCTACAATCAGTTGCCTCGCGGAGGGGTGGCCGAGTCCGGTTGATGGCGACAGTCTTGAAAACTGTTATAGGTGCAAGCCTATCCAGGGTTCAAATCCCTGCCCCTCCGCCACCTCTTTCCAATATGAATCAGTCAGAACGTTGGTCAATAATCGGACACGAACACCGACGTGTGAAGATGGGCCTGACTGCCAATACACTCTTGACGGACGCCTTGCTCGGCCACCCAGTGTGAGCGCGCCCCAACGCATCAGCCTTACCGTCGCAACCCTTCTAGTTATGGCCGTAGCGATCTCTGTGTTGGCGTTGCAGGGAAACAACCCATGGATCGCAGTTGGAGCGGGCGTCGGGTGGGGCTTGGTGCCCGTGGGGCTCCTCTTTGGGATGCTGAACTTAATAGCACCTGCGTGGGTGATCAGATGGCGTGAGCGCGCCATGGTAGGCAATGTCGGGTACCGAAAAATTGTTGGCGATTGGTTCTCGAGACGACTGGGCGTCGCAGGCCAGCGACCGTGGGAAAGCCAGACGGCACGGCACCGCGTCCGCATGCTCGGCCTCGCTCAGACCGCCTTTTGGGGAATAGTCCTCGCTTTTCTGATCTGGTCTCCATATCTTGTCGACCGGCTCATTCAGTGAGGGTTCCTAGTGGGGCTACCCTCCTAGCATGCGTGAGGTCGCTTTCGCGGTACTGGCCCTCGTCGGCGTTGCGTGGATCGCCGCCGTCGTGTTTGGACTCCTGGCCAAGCCTCTGAAGCTCAATGAACAACGATCCTGGGTCGGTCGCCTGTCTCGAATATGTCGCGCTGTCGCTCTGCTGTCGCCGTGACAGGCCGCAGTCATCGCGGGTGGCAACGAGGCTAGGGAACGATGTCATCATCGCGATAGCTGGAGGCAGCGCGTTCACATTCAACTTCGCCAGTGCGGCGGATCGAGCGGCGCGCTGTCGCCAAGACTCCCAACTATCTGAAGGGGATCGGCGTGCAATCAACGGAATTCTTAGTTGACGAGGATCATTGAGTGGGCGGACTGTGGCATCGCGCTGCCGCTGCCAATGTTGAAAACCAGGGTGTACGTCCCTGGCGCGGCGCCGCTGGGCACAGCGAAAACCATGGCAAAGGTCTTGCTTGCCAACGGCCCAACGAGTCCGGCCGCCGCGCAGTTCAGCCGGTAGAAATGCTTCCCGCCAAGAGGTGGCGAGCCGTGCGCCATGTCGGCAAACAGTTCCTCCTCGTAGTTGAAGCATTGCTTCCCAAAGTCAATTGGCAGCTTCGTCTCGTTCGCGAGTCTCACTACATAGAGCAACTGTGAGCCGGCTTTGACTTGTGCCGGCGCGCTGATCGTCGGCTGCGGTGGCGGCGCGGCCGGCCTCGAGTCAGTTTGGATTGGCGGGTCCGCAAAACTCCCTACGCCGACTCCCGCACACGCGTAGGCGGCCGGTTCGCCCGGAATGTCGATTGAAAGAGTTACACGGTTGGCCGTGCTGATCCGGGCGTGCGCGACCATCACTGGGGCGCTCTGCGGACAGACCTCCGGCTGCGAATTCCAATCAATCGTCAGCCGCGCCTGGCCGTAGGTGAGGCCTTCGTAGGGGACAGGGTTTGGACCTGGTACGACCAGAGCCGGACCGGAAACCTCGTTTGGAAAGAAGGGTGCCCGGATGGAAAAGGGCAGAGGTCGGCCGCTCGCGTCAAGCAGCGTTACAGAAGGAGTGCCGTCCAGCTCGCATGCCACCTGCCCGCGACTCGCGAACGCGAAGGTGGTCAAAACGTGGCCGCCTGCGCCGTTGCTCCCAATCACCGCTCCCTCCAGGTCGGCGGCTGAGCACATCGGCGTGCCGGTTGGCACCGGCACCGGTTGTGGCGACGGCTCGGGTAGCGGGGTCAGGTCTGGCGGCAAAGGCAGCCATGGCACGGTCTTTGGGACGGGCGACGTCGCAGCCGACCAATGCGTTCCTGCGCACCCGATCAGGAGGGCAACCATCGCAACCGCGATTGCCACATTCCGCATAACCATTACTACGCTCCGGCGCGCCGGCGGGTTACGGGTGCGACGAGCCTGTCTGTTCGAGCTCAAAGCCGATCCGCGGTTCAAATCCCAGCCCTCCGCTCGGGTGCCCTTCCACGGTGCGCAAGAGCAACCAATCCGGATCATGGCGCGTTAGAGGCATTCGAACGGCATGTCCGACGATTTCAGGGTCGCGGCGCATAAGACTTATGAGCCCGCGGCCAAAACTGCCCTTGCGGCCGGGATCGTTGGCCTTCTCTTGGTTTGGCCGTTTGGACTCCTGCTCGGCCCGTTGGCGCTCTGGTCTGGCATTTCAGCCCAACGTCGGATTCAGGCGAGTGGGGGCAAGCTGGCCGGCTCAGGGCTTGCGATGGCGGGTGCAGTCATGGGTGCGGTTGTCTGTGCTCTGTCAGCGGCCTTGCTGCTCGCCGAATTTATCGCGCTCCTCCTAGCCGGCAGCCTGATTCCAGCCCCCTGACCCTCGGCCGCGATTGGGCCACCAGGATGGTCATACCTGAAATCGAGGCTCGATGCCTCAGTATGGGTCGCCATGGACACACCGTTCGGTCCTGACGGTCTGCCGGCGGTCTACGAGGGCGGCGCCTGGCGCTCGCACGACCGCAGCTTCTCGTGGGACGGGATGAACTGGGTGCCGACGCCCAAATCGTCCCGCGGGGGCCCCTGGCTGATAAGGCTGGGCACCGTCGTCTTCATGGTCGCGCTCCTCGGCTACGCGATCTATACGACCGTCGCGAGCAACTCCGAGTTCGCGGTTGGCTACTACATCGGAGCCGTCGTCTTTTTTGCCATCCTTCTCGTCGTCTACCGCTTCGCGGGACGGTGGGGGTGGTTTGGAATCTTGATCCGCGCCGGCTGCTTTCTACTCGCGCTGCTCAAGGCCCTCACTCTCGTCGCGCATCATCCCGCAGCCTGACTGAAACCGGACTTCTTCCCGCCGCTATCCGCCGGTTTGGTGCTGCGCGTGCTCACGTGGTCCCGGGGAGGCCGCGGGTCCTCCGCCCTTGTACTGATCGTTGACCTGGACCGTCTCTTCGCCAGGAGCCTGGTCGCTGGTTGGCGGCTTGGCCGTAGGCCCTCCGACGTCGATCTCGTAGGCGCGCCACATCGAGGGCTGGGCCCCGGCCATGGAGTCGTACAGCCTCTGCGCCACCAGGTTGTCGGGGGCCGTGAACCACTCGAGGTGCGCTGCTCCACGCCGCCGGGCTTCGTCAAGAGCCCCGTCGATGAGCGCCCTGCCGACGCCGGCACCACGTAAGTCTTCGCGCACGAACAGGTCGTTCATCAGCACCGATTCCGCCACTTTGGTGGAGCTGAAGAACCAGTACAGCGTTGCGAAACCCGCCAGCGCTCCATCCAGCCACGCGCCTAGCAGAAGTCCCTCCTTGCTAGGGTGCAGGAACCTCGAGAAGAAGCGCCGGTTGCGCTCGACGTCCGGCTCGGCTCTGTAAAACCTCTGATAGGCGGCGATCAGCGGGAGGGCTTCGTCCAGCTCTTGCCCGGCTATAGGACGTACTTCCAGTTTCGCCGTCACCGGCTGAGTATGCCTTTTTGATTCTGGCCCGGTTCTAGCCTTGCTGACTCTGGCAAATCCTAGGTAAGGATCCCGAATATGCCGGATTGAGTCACTCCGCGGCCGTGAATACCGCATTTGCTATGGTGCACGTGTGAAAACCCATCTCAGGATCGGGCAGGCTGCCGAGCTGCTGCGGGTCAGCCCGGACACCGTGAGGCGGCTGGTCGACTCCGGCCATATCAAGACGGCTCGCTCGGCCGGCGGGCAGCGTCAGATCGACGGACCCGGCCTCGCCCGGTACATGGCTGCCTTGCCGCGCCAAGATCCTCCGGCTGCGGCAAGCGAGTCGGCCCGCAATCGTTTTGTCGGGATCGTCACGCGCGTGATCAAGGACGGTGTGGCGGCCCAGGTCGAGATGCAGGCCGGCCCGCACCGGATCGTGTCGTTGATCACGCGCGAGTCGGCTGACGAGCTCGGGCTCAAGGCAGGGGTCGTCGCAGTCGCTTCCGTGAAGGCAACCAGCGTCGGGATCGAGCTGCCGCGCAGCTGATGGAGGGGTCGATGCGTGTTCGAGTTGCGTTGCTGGTGGTTGTGGTATCGCTTGCCGCTTGCGGCGGTGGCGCCGCGGCGACGTCACCGTCATCCACTTCGCTCAGCGGGTACATCAACGTGTTTGCGGCGGCGTCCCTGACTGCGTCTTTCAACGCCCTGGGCATTGCGTTTCACAAGGCGAATCCTGGGGTCGGCGTCAACTTCAACTTCGCCGGAACTCCGACCCTGGTGACACAGATCGAGCAGGGTGCGCCTGTCGACGTCTTTGCGTCCGCAGACACCACGAACATGGACAAGCTGACCGCGGACGGATTCACGTCGGGCAGTTCCAGGGTCTTTGCCCGTAACCAGCTCGAGATCGTGGTCGCGCCTGGGAACCCCAAGGGCATCGCAGGTCTGGCCGATCTTGCCAAGCCTGGCGTGATTTACATCACTGAGGGCCCAACAGTGCCCGCGGGAAAGTATTCGCTTCAGGCCCTGGCGAGCGCTGGCGTGAAGGTCACCCCGAAGAGCCTCGAGACGAGCGTCTCCGCGGTCATCAGCAAGATCGAGCTTGGCGAGGCCGACGCGGGCATCGTCTACACCACCGACATCCAGGCAGCGGGCAGCAAGGTGCAGGGCGTCCCGATCCCCGCGGCCGACAACGTGATCGCGACCTATCCGATAGTGGCGGTCAAGGGCACGAAGAACCAGGACATCGACGACGCTTTCATCGCCTACGTCCTGTCCGCGACCGGCCAGTCCACGCTGGCCACGTTCGGCTTCCTCTCGGCCAGCTGACCCCCGGGTGAGGCGCGAGCGCGTCCCGATCGTCGTCATCGTCCCGGCGGCGATCGGGGCGGCGTTCTTCATCCTGCCTCTCCTCGGCCTCATCGTCCGGTCTCCGTGGCGCGACGCGGTCGCGGCGTTGACTGCGCCCGAAACTCTCGAAGCGCTCAAGCTGTCTCTCGTCGCCTCGCTGTCCGCGACAGCCGTGGGCCTGGTCCTGGGTGTGCCGCTGGCATGGATCTACGCTCGGGTGGAGTTCCCGGGTCGCGATCTGCTGCGCGCGCTGACCACCCTCCCGATGGTGCTCCCACCAGTGGTCGGCGGAATCGCGCTTCTGCTCGCGTTTGGCAGGCGCGGCCTTTTCGGATCCTGGCTCGACTCGACGTTCGGCATCACGCTCCCGTTCACGACCGCGGGCGTGGTGATGGCGGAGACCTTCGTCGCGATGCCGTTCCTCATCCTCACCGTCGAGGCCGGCCTGCGCTCGATGGATCGCAGGTACGAAGAAGCCGCTCGCGCTTTGGGCGCGAGCCGCTGGCGGGTTTTCACCAGGGTCACGCTGCCTCTGATCGGGCCATCGCTTTTCGCCGGAGCGGTGCTGTGCTGGGCGCGGGCGCTTGGAGAGTTCGGAGCGACGATCACGTTCGCGGGCAACTTCCCTGGCGTAACCCAGACGATGCCGCTGGCGGTTTATCTGCTCCTCGAGACAAACCAGGAGGCGTCCTTCATCCTGAGCCTCGTGCTGCTGCTGATTTCGCTCGTGGTGCTGGTGGGGCTCAGGCACCGCTGGCTCATAGCGTGAGCCTAGAAGCGTCCATCCAGCTCACGCTCGGGCCACTCGACCTCGAGATGGAGCTCACGATCGAAGAGGGTGAGGTCGTCGCGCTGCTCGGCCCGAACGGTGCAGGGAAGACGACCTTGCTTCGAGCGATGGCCGGCCTGGTTCCGTTCACGTCAGGACACGTCCGGCTGGATGGAAAAGTCCTCGAAGACACCGCCACGAATCAATACGTTCCGACCGAGCAGCGCCCCATCGGGTTTGTGTTCCAGGACTACCTTCTCTTCCCGCACCTGAGCGTCCTCGACAACGTCGCGTTTGGTCTGCGCTCGCGTCGGATGCCGCGCGCCGCGGCGGCTGCGAAGGCCCTCGATTGGTTGGACCGCGTTGGCTTGAAGAGCTCTGCCCGCGCGAAGCCGTCGGAACTTTCGGGAGGTCAGCGCCAGCGAGTGGCGCTCGTCCGTGCGCTCGCGCCCGACCCGCGCCTGCTCCTGCTGGACGAGCCCCTCGCCGCCCTGGACGTGACCACGCGAGCCGAGGTCCGTCGCGACCTGAAACGCCACCTCA
>DATFVI010000119.1:0-3103 GCA_035260405.1 Candidatus Dormiibacterota bacterium | reverse complement strand
CCTCCCGCTTGGCGCATCCTGAAGTGCGACATGAGCGAAAACCTCAGCCTCGGCCGCATCTTCGGCATCCATGTGGGGCTGAACTGGAGCCTCCTCGTCGTCGCCGCTCTCATCGCCTGGAGCCTGGCCACCGGCATCCTGCCCTCGGCTGCCCCCGGCCAGCCCTCTGAGGCTTACTGGATCGCGGGAGTGGTTTCCGCGTTCGTGTTCCTCGCCTCCCTGCTTGCACACGAGCTCGCCCACTCCGTCGTTGCAACGCGCCGCGGCGTTCGGGTCGAGGGGATCACGCTCTGGCTCTTTGGCGGCGTGTCTCGGTTCAGCACCGAAACGAACTCGCCCGGCGCGCAAGCTCTGATCACCTTCGTGGGTCCACTCACAAGCCTCGTGCTGGGTGCTGTGTTCTACATCGTTTCAATCGCGGTCGGCGGTGGCACGGGCCTGGTGCCCGTAACCCTGTCCTGGCTGGGATACATCAACATCACGCTGGGCGTGTTCAACCTGGTTCCCGCCTTTCCTCTGGACGGGGGCCGGCTCCTCCAGTCGCTGATCTGGCTGCGCACCGGCGATCGTCTGCGGGCCACCAGGATCGCTGCCCGCATCGGGATGGGTTTCGCGTACCTGCTGATTGCATACGGTTTGGCAACGTTCGTATTCGCGGGCAGTCTGATCGGCGGACTGTGGTCGGTCTTCCTGGGGTGGTTCCTGTTGAGCGCGGCCCGCTCCGAAGAAGCCGGCGGCCTGATCCGCCAGGCGCTGGCAGGGCTGAGCGTCGCTGACGTGATGACGCCAAATCCTGTTCAGGCGCCCGACAACATCACTGTCGAGGATGCCCTTCATGGTTACGTGCTGGCATCTCGTCACTCGAGCTTCCCGACCCACGATGCAAACGGTCGCCTGAGCGGCCTGTTGACCCTCGCCGCTCTCAAGAATGTCGCGCCCGAAGCTCGGGCAACGACTCTTCTACGAGACGTCATGTGTCCGCTGGGCAGCGTGGCGACAGCCGGCCCGAACGACCCGGTCGCCAACCTGTTGGGCGCCCCCGCCGGCTGCAGCGAAGGGCGCACTCTCGTCGTCGTCGATGGCAAGCTGGTCGGGATAATTTCCCCGAGCGACATCAACCGCCTTCTTCAGAGCTCGGTGTCGGGTCGGTCCCAGGTGCCGCTCAGTCGGGCGTAATCGATAGGTGGTAGGGAGCTGCTGAGGTGGACCTCTTCGCGCCCAGGCTGAAGCCGTTCGTGGATTTGCTGCCAGTGCCGCCGCGCCATGTTGTCAAGGAACCGATCCGGCTGACGATCCGTCTGCAGACCGTCAATCACCGCTTCCATCGCGATCTTCCGCCTTCGCGCGTTTGGGCCTACGACGGCCACGTTCCGGGCCCCACCATCGAGGTCGATCGGCGAACTGAGCTGGAGGTGCGCTGGGAGAATCATCTGTCCGGTCCGCTGCCAGTCGTCGTCACCCGGGCACCCGTCCATGCCGCGGGCGGGATTCCAGTTCAGTGCGTGGCGGGCCGCAGCGGCGGCGAGGCCGATCCGCTGCCGGCTGCTCTCAGTGGTTATGCGGTGGCGCACCTGCACGGGGCATTGACCCAGGCGACGAGCGACGGGTGGACTGAGAACTTGATCGGTCCGGGTCAATCGACCGTCGACACCTATCAAAACGATCAGCGTGCTGCGCTGCTCTGGTACCACGACCACGTCATGGGAATCACGCGGTTCGACCTCTATGCAGGGCTTGCCGGCCTGTGGATAGTGCGCGACGCTCGCGAGCGTGAGCTGAAACTGCCCGAAGGTCCGCCATACGAGCTGCCGCTCATGCTCGCGGATCGAAATTTTGACACCGCAGCGGACGGCAGCCTTACCGGCCGGCTGCTTCACAAGACCGACCCCGAGGTCATGGAATGCTTCAGCCCCTTCACCACCGTCAACGGAGCCATCTGGCCTGAAGTTGAGGTCGAACCCACGACGTACCGCTTCCGCGTCTTGAACGGGTCGAACGCGAGGACCTATCGACTCGTGCTGACTCGCGAAGGCCAACCCGACCACGACCGTATCCGCCAGATCGGCAGTGACGGCGGGCTGCTGGTCGCGCCCGTACTGCTCCCCGCCGAGGGTCTTGTCCTGGCGTCGGCCGAACGGGCTGACATCTTGATCGACTTCTCCGATCTATCGGTTGGAACGGAGCTCACGCTGTGGAACAACGCGCCGTCCCCCTTCAACGGAGCCTTCGCCGACCCTTCCACGGCCGGCACTGCCGACCTGGAGGGCCTCCTGCCGTATCCCGAGGTGCTCCGCTTTCGCGTGATCGACGGGCCTCGGGTTGCTCCCATGCCGCGACCGGTGCTCGCCACCGACTTCCAGCGGGCCGATGCCTCGCAGCTCGAGGGCTGCCCTGTGCGCGCCATTGCCCTGGTGGAGCTCGAGAGCAGTCGCGAGGGAGAACCTTCGATGCTGACGATGCGGGAGCTGGCTGAAGGCGACGGGACCGATGAATCGGAGCTGACGCTGGTCGAATCTGGTACGGGTCAGACCGAACAGGTCAAGCGCTGGCGCACGGTCGCCACGCGATTCGAGGACAAGACAAATTTTTTTCCCGAGATGGGGCGCGCCGAGATCTGGCGCCTCATCAACTTAACCGGCGATACGCATCCGATCCATGTGCATCTCGATGCCTTTCAGATCATCAGCCGGCAACCAGCCGTTGTTGAACTACCGGAGGGCGGCATCACCGACACCGGCACCAGGGCCACGGTTCGAATCGGCCAACCGGCGGGCGACGGTATCCAGCACGGCCTCGATGCGAACGAGCTCGGACTCAAGGACACAGTTCGTGTCAACGCGAACGAGGTCATCGAGATTCTCGTGTGCTTCAGGACCTTCGCGGGGCGATACATGTACCACTGCCACATCCTTGAACACGAAGACCGCGACATGATGCGTCCATTCGTCGTCATGGCCGCCGAGCTCATGCCCTTCATGTGAGGGGCCCGCGATCCCGGATCAGTCGTCTAATGCTGGACTGAGGGAGCCGCCGCAGCGCTGCGCCGATCGATCAGGTAGCTCGTGCCGGTCAGGACCATGCCGAACCCAACCACCACCAGCAA
>DATFVI010000118.1:0-10942 GCA_035260405.1 Candidatus Dormiibacterota bacterium | reverse complement strand
ACGGGCTGACGAACAGGATCACGGCCAGGATGGCGGGAACGATTTCGAATCCACCGGCCTTCGCCGTTGCGGCGTTCCCAAGGCCCGCCAGCACCAGAAGGACACCGAGCACGAATGCCGCGCCCGTTGCGACGGTCTGTGTTGTCTCGCCGAAGACGAACGGGGTCACGAACATGATCGCCCCCAGGACGACGACGCTCCAATCTTGCCAACGCTTCCATGCAGTCATGGCTGAAACCTCCAGGGCACGGCCGCGAATTTTGACCCTGCGGTGGGCGTGTCCAGCGGGGGACCGCAGGTCAGGCTCAACGTTGTGCACGAGGTACTAAGTGACTTCACTGTGCCGATAGCCAATCCCGTCACTCATCCTGACCACCTCCTATCACGAGAGCTGAGAACAACTACTTGCTCGCGCAATTACTTATTCCTCAGTGGGCACATTTGGAAAGTTAAGATCGGTCGCATGGAACGGGAGCTTTATCGCGTGGCCGTGCTCGGTCCCGGGGGTGTGGGCGGGCTGCTCGCTGCGCTCCTTGCGCGGGCCGGAGATTCGGTGATCGTGCTCGCGAGTGAGAGCACTGCGCGAACGATCGGCGAGCGCGGCCTGAAGCTTCAGAGCGCCCGATTTGGTGATTTCGAGACTCCTGTGGACTCGGCCGTCCAGCTGAGGGGCCCGGTGGACGCCTGCCTCATCACAGTGAAGGCGACCCAGCTCGAATCGGCGCTGGAACGTGTGCCGGCGGCCGCGGTCAGCGAAGCCCTGCTCGTCCCTTTTCTCAACGGCATCGACCATGTATCCCGGATCAGGGCTCGCTATCCAGCTTCGAGCGTGGTGGCGGCCACCATCCGCGTGGAAACGGCGAGGACCGAGGCCGGCGCCATCCGCCACACGAGCCCCTTCGCCGCGGTCGAGATCGCCACGTCACCCACGGTGGCCGATCGTGTGGAGAAGCTGGCGGCTCATCTGCGCGCCGCGGGCCTCGACGTCAAGGTCCGTGACGAAGAGGTGCCAATGCTGTGGGACAAGCTGGTCCTCCTGGGCCCCCTGGCTCTGCTCACCACCCACGCTCGGGCCAACCTCGGCGAGGTCCGGACACACCGACGTGACGACGCGCGCGCACTCATCTGGGAGGCTTCCTCTGTCGCCAAGGCCGAAGGCGTGGCGGCGGATCCCGAGGCCGTGCTCCGAATGTTCGACTCAGCGCCGGCTGCCATGGAGTCCTCGATGCAGCGCGACCAGGCGGCGGGTTTGCCGCTCGAGATCGACGCCATCGGCGGCGCCATCCTCGAGCACGCGGCGCGTGCAGGCGTCGCGGCGCCGGTCACGACGCGGCTCGTAGAGGAGCTGCGCGAGCGGGAATCGAGGCTGGTTCAGTAGCGCCGTGCAGGCGAACCGGATGATCGCGACCCAGCTGAATGCCGTGAATTTCCAGCTTCACGCGGTGGCCGCTTCGATGGAGCCGGCCGACTGGCTGCGCCGAAGCGTTCCCGGGACGAGCCTGCCCGCGTTCACGTTCTGGCACATCCCTCGGACGATCGACTCCACGGTCAACATGGGCATCCGTGGCGTACCCGAGCTGATCGAGTCACAGCCCTGGGCCGGAAAGCAGTGGGCCCGTCGCGAAGGCGGAACCGGCTACACCGTGGAAGAGGCGGACCGGCTGGCTGCCGAAGTGGTTCCGGCAGAGGTGCTCGACTACGCCGACGCGGTCAGGTCAAACGTCGGTCAGTGGCTCAAGACTGTGACCGATCAGGATCTCGAAGCCCCCCACGCATTAATGGATCACGCGCGCGCGTCAGACGCCTACAAACGGCCGGAGGTCGAGGAGGCCATCGCACCCCTCGCCGGCCAACCGGTTTGGCTCCTGTTGAGCATCACCTGCTTCGCGCACAGCTGGGCCCACCTTGAGGAGATTAAGTTGCTGACCTCGGTCGGCCGACCCCAATAAGCGGAATTCCGCACGTTTGGCGACCAACTCCCCTTTGCTGCGCGGCTAATCCGCGTCGGTGGCGCCAAACGTTCGTTTCAGGCTCTCAACCAACACGAAACTTGACGTGAATCCCAGCCCGGATATATTCGACTGAAGTCACGCCGGCACGTTCGTGTTGCGGAGGGATGTGGCACATGAAGGCACGGGTCAGTCGTCTTGCCTCACTCGTTTCCATAGCCGTACTGCTCGTATTCACGTTTCTCATACAAGCCTCGACCGGCGCACCCGCAGCGACCACTGAGATACCGCCCAATTCGACCAACATGGTCGACTGCAACGGTCTGAGCCCGGTATACCAGGCGACCAAAGTCAACATGAAGTCCCTCTGCGCCGATCCTGTGACGAGGGGGGACTACGGATCGAGCCGTTTCTATGACAACGGCAAGTACATCGGCCACGACGAGCCCAGCGTGAAGTTCATCTCGGGCGCGCCGGGCAGTGGCAATCACATGACGTACCTGATGCAGCTCGCTGTCGATCCGACGACCGCGCCGACCCCCAACGGCTCAGTCACCAAATACGGCGAGCTGTCGATCGCGCCCTGGTTCGGGCTTCCCATGTGCGACCCGAAGTCCTATCCCCAGCAGCCGTGCACACCCGACAGCGACTCCAACACGGGCCTCGGCGCCAAGACCGACGCCGGCTCGGCCTTCATGGAGCTGCAGTTCTACCCGCCGGGCTTCGGCCCCTTCAAGGACGCTTTCAGCTGTGACCAGACGCAGTACTGCGTCGCGCTTACCATCGACAGCCTTTCCTGCAGCTTCAACTTCAAGTTCTGCAACAACAACTGCATCGAGCCGGTGAACTTTGCGTACCTCCAGACCGACGGCGTGCCCGCCGGTCCGCCCAGCCCGCAGCTCTTGAACGACGCCAGCTTCGCTCCCAACGCCCAAACGCTGAAGATGAACCCGGGCGACAAGGTGTCCGCCACTCTCCAGGACACACCCGCCGGATTCTTGACCTCGGTCACAGATCTCACCACCGGGCAGACCGGTTTCATGGTCGCCAGCGAAGCCAATGGGTTCATGAACACGAACTCGCGCACTTGTGGCGGCACGCCCTTCGCCTTCCACCCCGAGTACGACACCGCGTCGAAGCAGAACCAGGTGCCATGGGCTGCGCTCGAGGGCGGCGTTCTGATGCAGCAGGAGATCGGTCACTTCGAGTCCTGCTCGAGCGTCTCCACCCCGATCGGGTTTTCGTTCGACCAGCAGGCGGCCTGGACCTGCAGCGGCGGCCTCGAGCCGGGCGGGACAGGTGAAGGACCCTGCAACTTCACTACCGGCGTCTGCACCAACCCGACGACCGAGGGCGGCGGGGCATGCCCGGCCGGCGCCGGACTCTGTGAATTCTCGGACGCAATCTGCGCGCCGTCGGGTCCCCGCACCGTCGTCGTGAGCGGCGTCAACACGACCTGGAACTGGCCGGTGGCCGCTTGCCAGCAGGACTTCACGCAGAACGGCGATCTCGACTTCGACGGCAACCCATACATCGCCGACTGGCCGAACGGCTCGACAAACTTCCCGACTTCGTTCAAGTACGCGGGGCCCTTCGACGCTCAGGGCAACTCGTATCCGAACATTCAGTTCGAAACGGACCTGGCGGCGTCTGAAAACGACTGCAACGTCGTAAGCGGCGCGGGCTGCACGGCCCCGCCGCACGGCGCGGCCTTCTACCCGTTCTGGACGATCGGCGTGCAGCCGTCCATCGCGGACGGGAGCAGCACTTGCGAGTGGAACTTCGGCAACAGCATCAAGCACGTGACGAGCGACAACTTCGGCGGCGCCGCCGAGTACGGCACGCCGAACACGGCCCGGTTCGCGGGCACGATCATCAGCGACGTCATCCCGAACCCCCAGCTGAACGCCGACTGCTGATCGACTTTTTGAGAGGGCCGGCGCGGCACTCGCGCCGGCCTTCAGCAACTTGAATTCGGAAACTTAATCGGTTATGGTCGAGGGGACGCTGCACGGGGGGTGGCAGCTTTTCGGTGGGGGTGGTTGCGGCAAGCAATCAGAGCGTCCTGTCGACCCCATTCCTCTCGAGTTGGCTTGCAAAGGAGGGAACCTAGTGGGAACGTTCAGCCGGAACCGCGGACGGCCGCTCAGGGCCGCAGTTTTCGCCGCCACGATCGTCCTTGCGCTTTCGCCCGCCCGGCTCGCGGCCGGTTCAGGCGCTCTCTGGGCGCCGTCGATCTCGGCGACCAACACAGTCGTCAGCTCGCCGACGAGCGGCGGCGGCTATCCGGAGAACCCACCGGTGGCCGGTGGCTGCGTCGGTCCGAGCTCCGGCAACTTCAACGCCAACCATTCCGAGTCGGAGCTCACAGTCAAGCCTGGCAGCGAGCAGATCGTGGGCTCGTCGAAGTTCTTCTTCGACAAGTTCTCCACCGGCTACAACTTCTACCTCGGCAGCTACAACATCAACGGGACCCAGCACAGCAACAACATCATCCAGGGCTACGACTGCTCGACCACCGAGACCACGCCGGGCGTCCTGAACCAGAGCATGCCGCCGAGCTGGACCAATACGACCGACCCCAACGTGGGCTTCGATTCCAGGGGCCGCGTCTACCAGACCATGCTGCCCTTCAACGCGTTCTGGACGAACCTGCACCCAGACGGTGAGATCACCGTGTCTTACAGCGACGACCTCGGCGCTCACTGGGTGACGGGGAACGGCGGCCAGGCCCTCGAACAGGTTCCGAACGCGAGCTCGTTCCAGTTCGGTTTTGTCGAGGACAAGCAGTGGATCGCCGTCAATCACATCGCCGGCAACCCGTTCCAGGACCACGTCTACTCGACCTGGGATGTGATCAACGGCACTACGGTCAAGCTCCGGCTGGCCGTCTCACGCGACCGTGGCCAGACCTTCTCGCCCGCGACCACGATCGCTTCGGCGTCCGTCGACCAGCTCCGCAACCAGTTCAGCCAGACGGGCATCGACGCCAACGGCAACCTCTACGTGGCCTACGCGAACATCGGTAACAAGACGAGCTTGTCGGACTTCTTTGTCATGAAGTCGAGCGACGACGGCAACACTTTCTCCACCCCGGTCCTGGCCGGATCGGGGAGTTCGATCGGCGTGGCAAGCGGTCGTTTGACGAACACAACCTTCAGGGATGGCATCCCATTTGCAATGGCTGTCTCCCCGGACCAACCCGGACACGTTTACGTCGCGTACAACGATTTCAACGGGACTCAGTACAACGTGTTCCTGGTCCAGTCGACCGACGGCGGTCAAACATGGAGCAGGCCGGTGCCGGTCAACGACGACATCGCCTCGGGTAGAGTCGCCGACCATTTCCAACCCGAGGTGGCGGCGGGTACGGGTGGCGCGGTCGCGGTCGCTTTCTACGATCGCCGCGCGAGCTGCCCCGCGGACGCCAGCATCATCAAGCAGGACCGGGGCCGCTCGAACTTCTGCATCGACGTCTCGGTGCAGCCCTACGAGGACAGCGGATCAGGTGCCACCGCGGTAGGCGCCAATATTCGCGCCTCCAACTACACGTGGGACCCGCAGCAGCCCGGCCTGCTGGTCAACCTGGATGGCTCAACCACCGACCTGCAGACATTGGGCGGACTTGGCCAGATGGCGTGCGCCAGCCACAACGATCCTTGCAGGCTCTCTTTCATCGGTGACTACTTTGGGCTTGCGATCTCCGCGGGCAACATCTACACGCTCTCGGTTTCGACCCACTACTCGTCGAAGGTCAAGGCCGATGACGGCTCGGGCCTCTACTACCAGCAGCAAGTGCTCGGCACGATCAGCCGGGCCGGCCTCGGAATCTAGAAGGAAGACGAAATGCGAAGGTTTGGACCCGCACTGGCGGTGGCAACCGGCGCCTTTCTGGCGCTCGCAAGCACAGCGTTCGGCAACGTGGCGCTGACTCAAATCAGCTCCGATCCGTTTACCAATGCCACGGCTGTCGATGGCGTGGCCATCTATCACGCGACGCAGGTGGAGCCGGACACGTTCTCGTTTGGCTCGACCATCGTGGCGGCGTTTCAGGTCGGTCGATTCCACAATGGAGGCGCTGACGACATTGGATTCGCGACGTCGACCAACGGGGGACAGACGTGGAGGCATGGTCTGCTCCCTGGCCTGACGTTCCAGGTCGATCCCAAAAGCCCCTACGAGCGGGTCAGTGACGCATCGGTGGCCTACGACGCCAAGCATGGCGTCTGGATGGTCTCGTCGATCCCTTTGCTGCCCAATCTGTTCGTACCTACGGTGTCGATCAGCCGGTCGACCGATGGCGGTCGGACGTGGAAAGACCCGGTGTCCATCCCGCCGCCCTCACCTGGCCCGGTCAACCTGGACAAGAACTGGACCGTGTGCGACAACACATCGACCAGCCCGCATTACGGAAACTGCTATACGGAGTTCGATAACTTCGCCACAGACGACCTCGAGCTGCTGAGCACATCGTCCGACGGCGGCCTTACCTGGGGCGCACCCATTTCCACGCCGCTTCACGCCCATGGCCTCGGTGGCCAGCCTCTTGTACAGCCCAACGGCGATGTCGTCGTGCCGTTCGAATCGATCGCGGGCCACGCGAAGATCGCATCCTTCGGCTCCACCGACGGGGGCGCCACCCTGACCGACGCCGTCACCGTCGCGACCATCAACTTTCACCCGGTGGCGGGCAACCTGCGCACTTCGCCACTGCCTTCGGCGGAAATCGACGGCGCGGGTAACGTCTTCGTCGCCTGGGAGGACTGCACCTTCGAGCCGGGGTGTCCGGCCAACGACATCGTGTTCAGCTCTTCGAGCGACGGCGCGAATTGGTCCAGCATCGCCCGTGTACCGATTGACAACGTCGGCGGCGGCGTCGACCACTTCATCCCCGGACTCGCCGTGGACAAGGCGACCTCGGGCGGGAGCGCCCACCTTGGGTTGAGCTACTACTTCTACCCGAACGCCAACTGCACAGTCTCCACCTGCCAGCTCGATTCCGGCTTCATCTCCTCGTCCAACGCCGGGGCGACGTGGGCCGGCGAGCAGCAGCTGGCCGGGCCCATGAGCCTGGCGTGGACGGCGTTCACCACGCAGGGGTTCATGGTCGGGGACTACATCTCAACCTCGTTCATCGGCGGCGCGGCCTTCCCGGTCATCGCTGTCGCCGGCCCCGGCACGCCTGCTCAGAACTTGAATGAGGCCATGTTCGTCACGTCGACGGGTCTGGCCGTGGCCTCCGGCGGCGCAGCGTCCACGACACAGGGGGCAGGCAGCGGCGCCTCGACCACCTCGTACGTGGTGGGGCCGCTCAACCGCTGACGCGTCGTTTCGACAGTGACAGGGGCTCGCGGTTGTGTCCGCGAGCCCTTCCTTGTTCGAGAGGGTTGGCGGCCGGGCCCGGCTGAGTTCGTTTCTTGACATCAGCCCGACGCCGTAACACCTTTGAGCGGCCTGCTGCCGGGTTACGGCCGGGCCTGGGAAACACCGTATGCATGAGTCACAAAGGAGTGGGCCGGCATGCCGCCACAAAAGGGGGAATTCGCATGAAGCTGAAATGGATCTTTCGGTTTGCTGCGCTGGTTGCGGTTCTCGCACTCACAGCCGTCGCGACCAATGCCGATGAAGGGACGCTGTCCCTGAGGGCCAAGCTAACCGGCTTCCAGGAGACGCCGCCAACGCTGAGCCCAAGTACCGGCACCTTCGAGGCCACAGTGATCGGTTCGACGCTTTCCTACACGCTCACGTATACGAAGCTGTCCACTCCAGCGACCCAGGCCCATATCCACTTCGGGCAGCCCGGGGTGCCCGGTGGAATCTTCTTATGGCTGTGTCAGTCCACCATCAAGCCAGGCCCGGTCGGAACGCCGACCTGCCCTCCCGACGGTGGAACCGTCTCGAGAAGCGGTGTCACCGCGGCTGACATCCAGGGCATATCAGGTCAAAATTTGACAGCCGGCGACTTTGCGGGAGTGCTGCGAATCATCAGCGCCGGCGAGGCGTATGTGAACGTCCACACGACGGCCATACCCGGCGGCGAGATTCGCGGCCTGGTGAGGTCCGGGGACTGATCCAATCCATGTAATCGGGGGCGCGGCGGTGGACGGTCGTCCGCCGCCGGGCCGCCAGTCGTACCATCGCGGGGTCTAATGGGGTCAGTCACGATCGCGGCCACGTTCGGCAGCGGAGGCAGCGTCATAGGCCCGGCCGTCGCGAAGAAGTTGGCGCTGCCCTTCGTCGATCGGGCCATCCCGCCCGCGCTGGCCGCCAAGATCCATGAGCCGCTGGTGGCGGCCCTCGCCGATGACGCGGAGGAGAGGAGCGCGGCCGGCCGCCTTCTGAACAGCGCCCTCGGTCACACGGGCCTTTTCGCCGGCGTGCCGAGGACCTTCGAGGAGCTTGGCGTCAGCCCCGACGTCGCCCAGACCGAGGAAGCCATCCGCCAGGTGGTGAGGGCGGGTGGAGCTGTGATCCTAGGCAAAGGCGGGGTGTTCGTATTGAAAGGCCGGCCAGGCGTTCTTCATGTACGCCTCGACGCCCCGGTTGAGGCCCGCCGCCGAGCCGCCATGGCGCGAGACGGACTCGACTACAAGACCGCGGCCCGAATGCAGCAGGCGACGGACTATGCGCGGCGCGCTTACATCTCGCACTTCTATCCGCGGGAAGGCGCGTGGGAGGATCCACGCCACTACCACATGATTCTCGACAGCACGGCGATCGCTCTCGACACGTGTGTCGAGATCATCTCGCGCGCGGCGAAGGATCTCTTCGCGAATTCCGCGGCAGAACAGTCTTCGCGAGAACAGGGCTAGAGCTTGGCGACCACCGAAGAGCGCCGCCCACCGCCCGCATCGCGCATTGAGCCGAGCGCCGCCGCACCTTTGATGATGTCGCTGCCTCCGCGGACCAAGCTCGCCATCCTCGGTGCGGTGCTCTTGACGCTGTTCCTCGCGTCGTTGGACCAGACCGTGGTCGGCACCGCCCTGCCGCGGATCGTGACCGATCTCAACGGCGCGAGCCTCTACTCGTGGGTGGTGAGCGCCTATCTCCTTTCGTCCACGGTGACCGTTCCGATCTACGGAAAGTTTTCCGACGTGTTCGGACGCAAGATCATGTTGATCATCGGCGTGTGCCTGTTCCTGATCGGCTCATGGCTGTCGGGCGCATCACAGAACATGAACCAGCTGATCGCCTTCCGGACCATCCAGGGGCTCGGGGCCGGCGCGCTGTTCCCGATCGTGATCGCGATCATCGGCGACCTCTACAGTCCCCGCGAGCGCGGCCGATTCCAGGGGTTGTTCGGCGCCGTCTTCGCTCTCAGCTTCATCGTCGGACCGTTCATCGGCGGCTGGATCACCGACCACATCAGCTGGCATTGGGTCTTTTACGTCAACGTGCCCTTCGGCATCGCGTCGCTGGTGGTCCTCGCGACCGTGCTTCCGAGCGCGGGGCGGCGGACCGCATCGGTCCGCGAGCTCGACTACCTGGGCATCGTCCTTTTCACGGCAGGCGTGGTGCCCTTCATGCTCGGGCTCACCAACAAAGGCAACGTCAACAGCTCAGGACAGCTCGCGAACTGGACCGACTTCAACGTCGGAGGGCTGATCATCGTCGGTCTCGCGATCCTCGGGGTCTTCATGTTCGCGGAGTCGAGGGCGAAAGAACCGATCATCCCTCTCGACCTGTTCCGAGACCGGGACTACGCCGTGAGCATGGCGGCGGTCTTCGCGTTCGGCATCGCGATGTTCGCGGCAGTCATCTTCATGCCGCGCTTCTACCAGACCGTCCGTGGCATCAGCGCCACCGCCTCCGGTTACTACATCTGGCCGCTGCTGGTCGGGTTGATGGGTGGCAGCATCGGCACCGGCCTCTTGATCAGCCGGCTCGGCCGTTACAAATGGCTGATGACCGGGGGCGCGGTGGTGATGCTGGTCGGCGGCTTCTTGATGACGCACCTCACGGCAGGCGTCTCCGATGGGGAGCTCTGGGCCTGGATGCTCGTCCTGGGTTTCGGCATCGGACCCGCCATGGCCGGCTTCACCGTCGTGGTCCAGAACTTGGTGCCGATGACCCGCCTCGGCGTAGCCACCAGCACTCTCACGTTCCTTCGACAGATCGGAGCCTCGGTGGGGCTGGCCGCGGCGGGCACGATCTTTTCTTCGTCTTTCGCGAACCGCCTCCCCGCGAACCTCGCCGAGCAGGGTGTGCCGCAACCGCTGATCTCGATCCTCGTGAAGTATTCCGGCGCGCTTCAGAACGTGGGCAACGGTCGCACACTGCTCCAGCACCTGCTGCCAGCGCCGGAGCAAGCGCTGATTCCCAAAGTGATAGCGGGCGCCAACAACGCCCTGGCGCTGTCGATCGGCGATCTCTTCTGGATCACGATCGTCTCCGGGGTCCTCGGGCTGGCCTGCTGCTTGCTGCTCCGCGACCGACCCTTGCGCAGCGGCGCCGAGCTCCGATCCGGTGCCATCGCCGAGCCCGGATAGAGGTCAGGCTTTCGAAGTCGCGTTGCCCGGTCGCAGCGTCCAGATGGCGGCGCCGATCACGATCAGGGCGACGGCGGCTTGTAACCGCGCCGTTGGCGCCAGACGTGCGGAAAGCGAAGTCTGTATTCGCGCCGTTGGCGCCAAACGTGCGGAATGCCGCGGTCCTCCAGGGTACAGTGGGCGTCAGTGGCTGAGAGCTCGCTCGAGGTCGGAGAGGTGGCGTCGCTGGTGCTCGAGCATCTCGGCCATGGTTTTGCCAAGCGCCCACCCGGCGTACGGTCCCACCGTGACGGGCGCCTCCAGGTTTGCGTCCGACAGCGCCATCACGAGTCGAGTGGTGCCCGAGTCGTACTCATCGATCAGGTCTTGCGGCTGCTTTTCAGCGCGCCGCCGCACCTGCGAAGCATTCCACCGCGTGGAGTCGAACGGCGCCGCGTTGGGATCCCTGGTCTCGGTCACAGAGCTCGCCACCGCCGGCAGCGACGCGGCCGAGCTCGACAGATG
>DATFVI010000117.1:0-5954 GCA_035260405.1 Candidatus Dormiibacterota bacterium | reverse complement strand
GAGGATGGGCTCCGTAGCCTGGTAGACGAACCGGTAGACCGAGTTGTTCGGATTCGGGTTTGTCCACGAGAAAACGACCCGCACCAGGATCAGGATGATGAGGGCGTAGAGGGCGTAGATGAGGATGGATGCGATCAGCATTGAGACTTAGGCGCGAGGTCCGAAAAGCGCCTGACCCAATCGTAGCATCGTGCTTCCGGCGGCTAGGGCGGCCTCGAAGTCGCCGCTCATCCCCATAGAAAGGACGGGCAGGCCCTTTCCCATCCGCTGCTCCGCCTCGTCGTGCAGCGTTCGCAGCTCGTCGAACGCCGGCGTCGGATCGCCCTGTGACGGTCCCATGCCCATCAAGCCCTGAACCTCGAGCAGGCTCGACACCGTCTTGATCAGCTCGAGCGCTTGATCGGGCAGCACGCCCGATTTTTGCGGCTCGCGTGCGATGTTCACTTCCATCAGCACCGCTTGACCCGGCGCGTGGCGGGCGATCGCCTCGGCCAGCCGCGCCGAGTCGACGGTCTGGATGAGCGCGAACCGCCCGGCGGCCTGCTGCACCTTGTTGGTCTGGAGGTGCCCGATGAGGTGCCAGTGCGCCCCCTGTATCGCATCCATCTTCGGCAGCGCCTCCTGCACACGGTTCTCGCCCAGCACGTGCAGGCCGCAAGCAAGCGCCTCGCGGCACACCTCGACTCCGAATCCCTTGGTCACCGCCACGATCGCCACCTCGTCGGGGTTGCGGCCGGTGGCGGCGATGCGAGCGCTGACGCGAGCCAGGCGCTCGAGAACCGTTGGCTCGCTCACCGCAGGCCGACTATGGCGCCGAAGCGGGTGCCGTCCGGGGTGCGGCGGTGCGATGGCAGGAAATCCGTCTCCTTGGTGCAGAGGCCGAGGACGTGGACGTCGGTTACGCCGGACTCTTCAAGCTGGGCGCGGTTCGCCGCGGCCAGGTCGAGGAGGAATCGATCACCGGAAGGTGCGACGAACTTCGCTTCGAACTGCGAGGCGACCTCAGTGCCCACCTCGTAGCAGCGGCCGCAGATCCCGGGCCCGATGCCTGCCCTCATGTTCTCCGGGGCCGAGCCGAACTCGTCATGCATCGCCTTCACCGTCGCCTTCGCGACGCCGGCGGCCGTGCCGCGCCAACCGGCATGTGCAAGGCCCACAGACCTCGTTACCGGGTCCCAGAGCACGATCGGGTAGCAGTCTGCGTAGGTGGCGAACAGGGCCACACCTTTGCTGTTGGTGATCAAGCCGTCGACGCCCTGTAGGACATCCTTCGGCTCATCCACGCGCGCCACCGTCGAGCCATGCACGGCTCCGAGCGTGGTCAGCGGCTGGTCCCCGATTCCGACCGCCCTTGCAAATGCCCGGCGCGAGGCCAGCACCGGCACCGGGTCAGGAGCGTGAGTCAAGCCGACGGATCCCAATGCGCTGGTGGAGAAGCCGTGGGCGAACGCCGGGTCGTCGAGCTGAGGAATCCGCAGTACGAGCGGCGTTTGAATCAATTCTTGAAGTCCCACCGGGTGGGAGAGCCGGTGAAGTCGCCGGCCTGGATGCCGAACGCCCACTCGGGGCGGACCCGGAAGCTTGCGTTTTTCGCCGGGTCGAGCATCTCGATGCCGTAGCTCGTCGAGTACTTGGCGTTCTCGAGCTCCAGCATCAGCTCCAGCTCGTGCGTCGAGGTGATCAGCTTGGCCATGCCCTCGACAACCACGGGGTTGTCCGCGTCTTCGGTCGTGACGATACAGCGCGGGTTGGCGGTGAGGTTTCTCGCCTTGCGCGACGGCTTGCTGCTGCTGAACCAGAACTGGCCCTCGTGCCACATCCCCCAGACCGGCATCGCATGGGGCCGGCCGTCGGGCCAGCAACTGACGAGCCAGTAGTTGCGAGACGACTTCAGGCGCTCCTCCGCCCACGACCAGGGCAAGAGGCCGGTGCCCTCGCCAGCTGGCAGCAGCCCGTATCCCGGCATGTATGGACGCGCGCTCGTGACCATCTATGAGATCAATTTAGCGCGGGATCGGAGC
Organism: Candidatus Dormiibacterota bacterium; assembly: GCA_035260405.1. Taxonomy (GTDB): domain Bacteria; phylum Chloroflexota; class Dormibacteria; order Dormibacterales; family Dormibacteraceae; genus Palsa-870. Next base: position 3,933 of record DATFVI010000117.1, on the reverse strand, counting down.
GGCTACGACCGGCGGGAGCTCAGGACCTGCTCGATCTCTTTTTTGACCTGCTGGAGATCCATGAACTCCCGGTAGACGGAGGCGAACCGGATGTACGCGACCTCGTCGAGGTCGCGCAGGCGATTCATCACCATCTCGCCGATCTCCCCGCTCGGGATCTCGACCCGACCCGAGCGCCGCAGCTCGGCCTCGATGTCGTCGACGATCGCGCGCAGGCGCTCCGGCGAGATGTCGCGCTTCTCGGTGGCCTTCTTGAGGCCGGTGAACAGCTTTTGCGGATCGAAGTCTTCGCGCCGCCCGTCCTTCTTGGTGACGAAGAAGGGGACCGTCTCGATCCTCTCGTACGTGGTGAATCGCTGCCCGCACTGCAGGCACTCGCGCCTGCGCCGAATCGCCTCACCGACCTCCGAGTCGCGTGAGTCGACGACCTTCAGGTCGTGATGACCGCAATACGGGCAGCGCATGAAAGCTCCTGGTTACATTCGGTTGCGGAGAAACGCCGGGATGTTGATGTCGCCGAGATCTTCCGAGCCGAACTCGGGCCGCTCGATCGTACGACGCATCGTCTCCTGCTTGGCTTCGGACTGGGTCTTGCCGCCGAAGCCGGTGGCGATGACTGTGACTTTGATCTCACCCTGCATGGTCTCGTCGCGGACGACGCCGAAGATGATGTTGGCGCCGGGATCGGCCGCCGCGCGTACGATCTCGGCCGCTTTCTGGACCTCTTGCAGTGTGATGTCCTTGCCGGCGGTGATGTTGAAAAGGATGCCCTTGGCGCCGTCGATCGACGTTTCGAGCAGCGGGCTGGATACCGCCTGCTTGGCGGCGTCCTCGGCGCGCGTGTCGCCTGCGCCGTGGCCTATGCCCATGAGGGCCTCGCCGGCGTTCTCCATGATCGCCTTCACGTCGGCGAAGTCGAGGTTGATCACGCCCGGCTGGGTGACGAGGTCGGAGATGCCCTGCACGCCCTGGCGCAGGACGTCGTCGGCCATCCGGAACGCTTCTTCGAGAGTGGTCTTGGAGCTGGCCACCTGGGCCAGCCGGTCGTTCGGCACGACGATCAACGCGTCGACCTGGCTGCGCAGCGCCTTGATGCCCTCCTCGGCGGTGTCGTTGCGAATGCGGCCTTCGAACGCGAAGGGTCGCGTGACCACGCCGATGGTCAGCGCGCCGGCCTCTTTCGCCAGCTCCGCCACGATCGCGGCCGACCCGGTGCCGGTGCCGCCGCCCATGCCGCAGGTGATGAACACCATGTCCGAGTCCTGCACCACGGCTGAGAGCTCGGTTCGGCTTTCGTCCGCCGCGTCGCGGCCGCGCGTCCAGTCACCACCGGCGCCAAGGCCGCGGGTGATCTTGCTTCCCATCTGGACTTTCACGTCGGCCTGGCAGCGTTCGAGCGCCTGCTTGTCTGTGTTGACGGCGATGAACTCGACCTTGAGCGCTTTCGAGATCATGCGATTGACGGCGTTTCCGCCACCGCCACCACAGCCGACGACCTTGATTCGCGCTCGCCCTTCGTGCAACAAACTTTCTTTCATTACGTCCTCCTGATCCGGATTGGCTTTTGCTATGGCGAGCTCCAGCTGGCTTCGGGTTTGCTCTCTAGAAAAAATCGCGCAGCCACCTCACTGTTTTTTGATACGTGCTGCCAAACGCGGGTTGGCGGTTTCCGTAGTTGCGTGCGGGCGCCCGCGAGCCCCACTTCACGAGGCCGGACGCGACTCCGAACGAGGGCCCATGGGCCTTGTCGGCAAGGCCGGCGAGCCCGGTCGGCTGGCCGAGCCGAGCCGAGGTGTCGAAGACGTAGGACGCCGCGTCCATCGTGCCCATGAGCCGCGAACCGCCGCCTGTCACGACGACGCCGGCTGGAAGCAGCTGGTCGAAGCCCGTCTTGCGGACCTCTTCGCGAGCCATCAGGAAGATCTCCTGCATCCGCGGCCCGATGATCTCGGCGAGGAAACGTCGCGGGAGGGCGGTGATCCTGTCGCCGCCAACCTGCCGGACTTCGACCTTTTCCGCGTGGTCGATCGCCTCGGGCAGGGAGTGGCCGTAGTTGAGCTTTAGGCTCTCGGCCTCGTCCAGCGTCGTGCGCAGGCCGATCGCGATGTCGCTCGTCACGTGGTTTCCGCCGACCGGCAGCACAGCGAGATGGCGGGCCGAGCCGTCGTTGTAGACGACCACGTTGGTCGTGCCGGCGCCGATCTCGATCAGGCAGACACCCAACTCGATCTCCTGCTGGGTCAGCACGCCTTCGCCGGCCGCAAGCCCCGCACACACGACGTCCTCGACGTCGAAGCCTGCCCCGTGCACGCACTTGATGACGTTCTGGATCGCGGTCTGGGCGCCGGTGATGATGTTGGTCTCGACCTCGAGCCGGTGGCCGGTCATGCCGATGGCGTCTCTGACCCCGTCCTGACCGTCGACGGTGTAGGCGCGGGGGATAACGTGGATGACCTGGCGGTCGGAGGCGACGCTGATCGCGCGGCTGGCCTCGACCACCCGCTGGACGTCGTCCTCGCCGATCTCGTGGTCGGGCCGCGCGACGGCGACCACGCCGGTGGAGTTCTGTGACCAAAGGTGGGTGCCGGCGAGGGAGACGACCACCGACTCGATGCGCTGGCCGGCCATGCGCTCGGCGGTGACGGCGGCGGCCTGGATGGCCGCGATCGTCTTGTCAAGGTTCACGACCACCCCCTTGCGCAGGCCTTCGGAGGGGCTTTCGCCCACGCCGATGATGCTCACGGGCGTGCCGGGGTCGTCAGACTCGGCGATAACGACAGTGACCCGGCTCGTCCCTAGGTCGAGACCGACGGTTTTCTTCCGCCTTGACAAAACGGTGCTGGGATGCCTCCTGGAACGTAGAGAAAAGATATTGGGCGGGCTGCCGGGATTATAAGGGCTCCGGGGCGAGAACGGGACCAGATTTTGTGGGTCGAGTCGGAGTTTGGGGCACGCCTTGTGGTCGGGCCGGGCGGGTGACGGGCCGGGAAGAGGGTGTCGGGCGGGGTCTGGGAGTCGATTTGGCGCGCCTCAGACCCGCATGGGACCGTGGAATGCGGGTTTCGGGCCGCGCGGATATCCGCGCAGGACGGTCGGATGCGGGTTCGGCCGATAGGGATCTCCAGGCAGGGGCACGCCTTGTGGTTTCGGGGGCGGGTGACGGGCTGGGAAGACGGTGTCGGGGCGGGCCTCGGAGTCGATTTGGGGTGCGAAACCCGCATGTCCCATGGAATGCGGGTTTCGGGCGGCGACAGAAACCCGCATTGCACACTGGATGCGGGTTTGCCGGGCCTGCGGATGGGTCGATTCGGCCGTGCGAACTACAAATAGTGCCGGCGGATGGCTCCCAGGTTGTTGAAGATTCGCACCCCGAACGCGACGATGGCGGCGATGGACAGGTCCACTCCCAGCTTGTCCCCGAAGTAGACCAGGCCGGCGGCCAGCAGCATGTTGGTCAGGAGGCCGCTGACGAAGACGCGCGGCTCGAACGTGCCCGCGATGTACGCCTTGAACGCGCCGAAGATCGAGTCCAGCGCGGCCAGCACCGCGATCGCGGTGTACCGCGCGTACGTGACCGGGATCGTGACCGGCGACAGCACGCCGAGAAACACACCCAGGATCGCGAAGACGATCGCAACGACGATTACCGGCATGCGGAGGCCGGCGTCGGCGCTGGAGTCGCGCCCGCGACAGGCGACGGCGGCGCTGGTTCACGCGACTTGTATCCGACCGCCGCCTCGGTCGGGTTCATCACGTTCACGTACTCGAGGTCGGCGGAGTTGTAGTTGACCTGCCCCGCGATGGCCTTGAGCGCGGTCAGCTTGTCGCGCAGCGTCGCGAACTCCTCGGGCGTCAGCACGCGGCCAAAGTAAACCTTCCAGCCGTGCTTGGCGACCAGCGTGAGGTCGCCGCAAGAGTCGAACACGAAGCCCG
>DATFVI010000116.1:0-26798 GCA_035260405.1 Candidatus Dormiibacterota bacterium | reverse complement strand
TGCCCGCCACGACCTCTTGCACCTCCACGCCCGCCTTCTGGCCCAGCTTCTGAGCGGTCGCGGGCGGGAGGGCTCGCGTTCCGCCGGCGATGCCGAGATAGGCGCGGCGGACGCGGCCGTTCCGCATCAGCGCGGCAAGGATGGCTTCGGTGGTCCGGTTCATCGGAACGGCCAGGCCCAGGCCCATGCCGGCGACGGCGGTGTTCACCCCGATCAGGCGCGCCTGCCAGTCGGCGAGCGCACCGCCCGAGTTGCCGGGGTTGAGCGCGGCGTCGGTCTGGATCACGTCCTCGATGAAGCGCCGGTGCCCGTTGCCGTCAGCGGTCGCCAGCGAGCGGCCTAACCCGCTGACGACCCCAGACGTGACGGAACCCGAAAAGCCGAGGGGATTGCCGACTGCGACGACGAGCTGGCCGACGCGAAGTTGATCCGCGTTTCCGATTCGCACCGGCTCGATGGTCGCCCCCCGGGCGCGGGCGATCGCGAGGTCCGACAGCGGATCCGCGCCCACCACGTCAACGTCGTACTCGGTGCCATCCAGGAAGGACGCGCTGGCCGAACCTCCTTGCGCGACCACGTGGGCGGAGGTGACGAGGAAGCCGTCAGGGGTGATGACGACGGCCGAGCCGGCGCCGCCGCGCCCGGCTCGTCCGACGCGCAGGCTCGCAACGGAGGGGAGGACCCGCTCGGCGACCGAGGTGACAGTCGCGGAGTAGGCGTCAAGTGCTTCGCGCTCGGTCGGTAGGGTGGGGGCTCGTTCTGTCATGGTGTTACAACATTACGACGTAACACATCCCAGAATGCAAGCCCGCTGGATTCCGCACGCTTGGCGCCACCCGAGCCCTTTGACCGCCCGGATTCCGCACGTCTGCCGCCAACCACCAAAAATTGGAATCCGCCACCTCTGGCTGGGCCCTCCCTCTCCCGTCCGGGTCCCTCCCCCAACCCGGCCAACCGTACTGTCGAAACCTAGATTCGCCCGCCGTCCTTTACAACCCAGCCTGTTAATTTCGCCGGATCAGAACAGGACGGGCAGGCCGGACACCGGCGATTCCGCGCCGTACTCGAAGGCGGCCGACGCGGGCCGGCGAATTCGCGCCAGCACCTGCTCGCCCTGCGTGAGCCGCAGCTCCAGGTCGGCGACCTCGGTGTGGTAGCAAACGCGCGACCCGCCGCGCGGATCGGCAAGCGTGACTCCAATCAGGTCGGACCGTCTCGGCGTGACATGGACGTGCAGCCGGCGCGGACCCAGCTTCGCTTCGACTGTCCACGAATCCGCATCGATCGGTCCACGCGTCGCCAGGACTCGTGTCAGTCCGTTCATCAGAAACCTCTGCTCTCGAATGTGCGCGCCCACGGCAGTTCCGGCCAGCTCTGGTCCTACGAGAGATCGCACCCGGGACGTGCCTCCGTCCATCCAGAAATCGGGACCCGAAGCAAAACCCCAGTTCCACTCCAGCGGTTGACTCGATCCCCACGTGTGCTGCTGGCCGCCAGGCACGTTTTCGAGGTGTGTACGCCTTCCATTGACGTCGATCGTGCCCGACACTTTCAGGGCCGGCTGCGAGCCAACGTTGGCGAATGAAGCGATCGCGTCCCACGGTGGCCGCACGAACGGGAAGGGCCGCTCGCGGGAGTCCCAGCGCAGGTCCCAGCTCATGGTTCCCCGCTCGCCGTGCACCTCGCCTGCGCATCCGTCATGGGCTAGCAACGCCGCGCCAAGGCGGAGGACGAACGGTCGCGATTGGGCTTTTAGCTCTGCCAGCGGAAAGTTCTCCTTGGCGCCCCAATTCGCGCTCGGGTCGTCGTGGTCGAAGCGAAAAGCCCAGAGGGCGGAGTGCGCCGCATGCTCGGCCCCTTGGCCAGCGGGATTGAGCGACGTATATCGGATCCAGTAACCCTGTCTTCGGGCAGGATCGGCGACGTTCACGAACCAGTTCTCGTACGTGCCCCGGCGCGCCCGGCTGCGGGTGGCGTTTGCCGCGTCTGATTCCATCTCGGGTCCGATTACGAATTCTTCACATCTGGCTGATGCCATGCGCGGCGGAGCCGGATTGAATTGGGGCATGAGCCTTGCGCCAGGTCAAGAGAAAGTCGCTTCCACCGCTGAACCGGTCCACCGAGGCATCACCCGCCGCCAGGCGCTGGCGGCCGCTCTCGCGACCGGGGTTGGCGTCGGCGCGGTCCGCCTGCTGGGCGGATCGATGCAGAGCCTGGCCAAACCAAAAGCCGGAACCGCGATGGACTGGGTCTCGCCGCTTGGCTCGGAGTCAGCGCGCGTCATGCAGCTCCTGCGCCGAACCAGCTTCGGCTACACGCCCGCGCAGCTGGATGCTGCTCTGTCCGACGGTTTCAACAAGACGGTCGACCGGCTGATTGAAACCAACCCGGTTGAGCCCGCCGCCTTCGCCGCCGCGACGACGCCGGGCGGTCGTTTCGCCGTCGGCCAGCTGCAGCAGTGGTGGCTCGACCAGATGATCCGCACGACCACGCCGTTCGCGGAAAGCATGACGCTCTTCTGGCACGGTCACTTCACCAGCGACTACCGCAAGGTCGCCGACGACACGTTCATGTACTGGCAGAACCTCACATGGCGCCGCATGTCAATGACCAATTTGCGATCGATGCTGATGCAGGTCACGACCGACCCGGCGATGCTTCGCTACCTCGACCTCGCGACATCGACCGGCCAGAGCCCCAACGAGAACTACTCGCGTGAGCTGATGGAGCTCTTCACGATGGGTCCCGGCAATTACACGGAAACCGACGTGCGGGAGAGCGCCAAGGCGCTTGCCGGCTGGGTGCTGCCGCAGCCCGACTCAACCGCGACGGTCACCGTTGCGACCGGGGTCACTCGCCAGCTTCCCGTCTACTCGACACAGCGCCCGGGCATCTTCAATACACGACGTGCCTTCAAAGGGAGCGTCACCTACCTCGGCAAAACCGGTCCCCTCGACACTCAAGGCGTTGTCGATCGCATCCTCGCCCAGCCCGCCACGGCTCAGTTCATCGCCACGAAGGTCGCGGAGCACTTTGTCGCCGCCCAGCCAGGTGCCGGCTACGTCAAGACTCTTGCCGACGCGTTCCGGCGCAGCAACTACGACATGAAGACCTTGATGCGCGCCATGTTCACCAGCCCGGAGTTCAACTCCGCGCAGAGCTACAGGACGCTGGTGAAGAGCCCGGCCGACTTCATGGTCCACGCCGCCCGAGCACTGGGCGCGACCAATCTTTCGACGCTCATCGCCGGCGCCGGTTCGGGGATGGGCCAATCGCTCTTCGACCCACCGGACGTCGGCGGCTGGCCAAACAACGAGTCATGGATCTCATCGAACACGGTCGTCGAGCGCGTGAACTTCGTCACCTCAGCCCTTGCTCAGATCAAGACACCCCTGCCTTCTGCGACAGAGGCGGCACACCAACAGCTCGACAGTGTCCTCAGCTCACAGACCGCAAGCCTTTTGAACCAGGCCGCGGACGACCGCGCGCGCTGGTTCATCACCCTCGCCTCTCCGGAATTTCAGCTCAAGTAGGTGCAGGACACATGACAAGAGAAATCGGGATCAACCAGCTCAAGCGGCGGGACTTTCTGAAGGCCGGCCTCGTGTTCGGCGCGGGCGCAGCCGGATTGGCCGCCGGATACGCAGCCGTGCCCGACGCATTCGCGCGCGCCGTCTACGCGGCCAAGCGCGAAGGCATGACCAACGACAACGTGCTCGTCATGATCCAGCTCGCCGGTGGAAATGACGGTCTGCGCACCGTCGTGCCCCTGGCCGATCCGTCGCTGCACGACCTCCGGCCCAAGCTGTCGGGTCCGATGGTCTCGCAAGCGCTGCCCCTCAACAGCCAGTTCGGGCTCAACCATAACCTCGGCCAGCTCAAGGGACTCTGGGACAGGGGCAAGGTGGCGATCGTGCAGGGAGTCGGCTACCCAAACCCCACGTTCTCGCATTTCGAGTCCATCCGCATCTGGGAGACGGGCGATCCCACCCGGCGGCAGGTGGACGGCTGGCTCGGCAAGACTCTGGCGACCGCGTACGACTCCAACGGCCACCCCTTGACCGGATGCGCATGTGGAGCTACCGATGTTCCCGGCGCGCTCCGCGACCTCCAGGCGACGATGACGGTGATCCAGAACCAGAAGACGTTCGGTTTCAGTGGCGGCAGCGCGGTGGAAGCCGCCGTGGGCGCACTCTATAAGGGCACTCCAGGAATCTACGGGGCACTTTTCGACACTGCGATCGCCACCGCGACCGAGACGATGGCAACGCTACGCACGTCCGCCGCCAGCTATCAGCCCATGGCCGACTACAGCGACAAGGTGCAGCTCGTTTACTCGTCGAAGAACCAGCTCGCCGCCGCCCTGCAGCTCGCCGCCGAGCTGATCGTCACCGGGACGGGAGTCAAGCTGCTGCACGTCACGCTGGGTGGTTTCGACACGCACTACACAGAGCTAAACCGCCACGACGACCTGATGGGCTACCTCGACTCGGCAGTCGGAGCGTTCTATCAGGACCTCGCGGCGCACGGCAGGGCGGACAAGGTGCTCATCGCCACGTGGTCTGAGTTCGGGCGGCGGCCTAAGGAAAACGCAAGCGGGGGCACCGACCACGGGGCCGCCGCGCCGCTGATTTTGATCGGTGATCCGGTGAAGGGCGGCCTCTACGGAGACTCGCCAAGCCTGACCAGCCTCGACGCCACCGGCAACCTCAAATACGCGGTCGACTTCCGCTCCGTCTACCAGGAGATCCTCGGCGGTCACCTGGGCGCCGACTCGAGCAAGATCCTCGGCGCTACGTTCGACAGCGTCCCGTTTCTGAAGGCGCCGGTTTCCAGCTCGGTCTGAGATGCGAACGGCCATCCTCAAAGCGGGAGCGACTGCGCTGACTGTCGCCGCGACCGCCTTATCCGCGCTGTACGTGACCTCGCATTTGAAAAACCCGGCGGCGCCCCTGCAGCCCACCGTGCTCAGCGCGTCGGGCCCGACCACGCTCTCGGCTCCTGGAGGCACCCTGACGCTCGGTCCCTCCGTCCAGCCCAGCACCGCGCATCCCGTGACCTCGACCTATGCCTCGTAACGCGGCAGTCGATGCTCATCATTTCGAAGCGCTCGGCACCAACTGCAGCCTGTTCGCCGTAGGCGTCCCGCGCGGCCGGCTGCTGGAAGGGGAGCTCTGGGTGCGCCGAATGGGGCCGAGGCTGACGCGGTTCTCGCCGGACAGCGAGCTGTCCCGATTCAATGCAAGCCCTGGGTCGTGGAGAGATATAAGTCCCGAGCTGGAGTCCCTCTTGCGCGAATCGCTGCGCGCGTTTGAGACGAGCTCAGGGCTCGTCAACGTCGCGGTCCTGCGGTCACTTGAAGCGGCTGGGTACGTGAGGTCGCTGTCCGAGGGCCGACCGATGGCCACCGAGCTGCGGGCTTGCCCGCTTCTCCCGCTCCCAGACGTGTTGGTGGTGCGGCCTGGCGCTGCACGGCTCGAGCCTGGTGCCGGGATCGACCTCGGTGGAATCGCAAAGGGCTGGATGGCCGATCGCCTTGTGGACCTCCTGGGAGCGAACGCGCTCGCCAACCTCGGAGGCGACCTCAGCGCCCGCGGAATGGGGCCGGCGGGGGATGGCTGGCCGGTTGGCCTGGGCGGCGCGACCGTGCTGCTGCGCGACCAGGGCGCCGCGACCAGCAGCGTTCGACGGAGGCGTTGGAGCGTCGAGCATCACCACCTGATCGATCCCCGTACCGGCCTCCCGGCCCAGACGGGCCTCGAAGAGGTTTCGGTCGTCGCCGCCGGCGGGGTGGAGGCCGAGGTGGTCGCCAAGACCGCCCTGCTGGTGGGTCCGGAGATAGCGCCGGCCTACTGCTCCGCGCATGCGCTGGCGTGGTGGCTCAGCCCCTGAGATGACCACGGACCAGTTCTTCTGGGTGCTGGCTCGCGTCGCCGGACTGAGCTCCTACGCGGCGCTCGCCACCGCCATGGTGACCGGCATCGCACTCCGCACGGCTGTGCTTGACTGGTTGGCAAGCAACCGCGCGCTGCGCTCGCTGCACGAGTACACGACCGTGCTGTGGATTCCGCTCGCCGGCCTGCACCTGGTGTCGCTCCTGCTCGACACGACCGCCCGGGTTGGGCTGCTCGACCTGGTAGTTCCTTTTCATTCGACCTACGGCACGCTCGCGATTGGGCTCGGCGCTCTTTCGGTGGACGTGCTGGTGATCGTGACCGTCACCGCGTTTCTCAAGCGCCGGATGAACAAGCAGGTCTGGCTGTGGGTGCACCGCTCGGCCTACGTCGCGTTCGCGCTGATCTTCTTGCATGCGGTTCTCAGCGGAACCGACTTCAGCGATCCGATCGTTTCCGCAATCACGTGGGCGGCAGCCTCGATGCTGCTGCTGTTGGCCCTGGCGAGAGCGATCTGGGGCCGCCTACCGGCCTAGCTCCCGAACGGACGGTCCTCTCCGAGGGCCCACCCTCCTCCCGCCGGATCCCACCCCCAACCGGCACGCCTGGATGCAAGTGAAGCTCGAAAAAGTTCGGCTTACAACCCTGCCCGTTAAGCCGCCGGCACCCAGTGCCGCAGCTGGATCACCCGCTGTCTAAGCGCGTCCTCTGCTTCCAGCGGCGTTTCGATTTCCTGGCGCTCGCGATGCCAGCGCTCCATGGCGAGGTCGAGCTGCCCGGTTTGCAGCCGCGCGACCTCCAGGTATGCGCGCAGGCCGCCGCGCCGGAAGGCGCGGAGGCGCTGCCTCAGGCGTCGCCACGGACTGGCCAGGATCGGCACATCCTCGGGCAGGATTGCGCCGGCGCCTGTGGCTGCCTCCTTTTTGAACTGGTCTACAAGCCCCATGGCCTCGTAACGAATGCCGAAGATCAGCAGCGCGATCACGGCGGCGGTGAACGGCCCGGTCATGATCAGCGTCCGCAGGTGCATCTCGACCAACCCGAACAGCGTGTTGTCGATCGGAAAGAACTGCACCCACGCGTCCCACGAGAAGTGTCCGGCGATCGCGACCAGAAACCCGCTGACGATCGCGAACGCCTTCTGCCGCTTCTTCGGCAGCTGTCGCGCAATCCCGAGCCCAGCTCCGATGAATGCCGTGTACGTCGCGTGCCCGAAGAACAAGCCGAGCACCTGCCTGCCGTACCACTGAAAGCCGGCCGCGTACCAGCCCAAACCGTCGGGGCTGAAGATCGCGTAGAGGTTCGTCATGTAGGCGATGGACTCGAGGAAGTTGAAGCCCATCCCCACCGCGGCCCCATAAACGATCCCATCGACAACGTCGTCGAAGTCGTTGCGCATGACAAGGAAGAGCAGCACCACCGCAAGTCCCTTCGCGAGCTCCTCGAGCAGGCCGGCCGAAAACGCAGTTGATGCATCGAGTCCGGGCCCCGGTACGAGTGTTTGCTGCGCAACCTGGTCCCAGATCGTCTCGCCCCAGATGACGAGGCTGGTAGCGACGATCGCGCCCCAAGCCGCGGCCACCAGTACTAATCGCCACGGCTCCTTCTCGTTGCGGTCCATGCGTCGCACGACGAAGAGTCCGAAGGCCGTCGTCGGTATGCAAGCCAGGGCACTGATCGCCGCGACCCCGGGCCCGGCTGCCTGGGTGAAAACAAAGATGTCGATCACAAGCAGCCAGAGCAACGTGCCCAGGCCGAGCAGCACGCCAGCCCGGATCAGTTGCTTACGCCGGATTGCCCGGTCCCGCGTGAACGCCCTCACCCCGATGTAGGTGCCGAGCGAGACCAGCGCCACCGCCAGCAACCCGTACAGCGAGGTGCGCCCCGGGATGGTGTCGAGGTACACGTAGTTCAGGAGCGAGCTGATGACCAGCGCGATCACCACCACCGCCGTGATGGCTACGGCGATTCCATAACGGCCTGGGCGCAGTCGTGGGTGCGGGTTGGCCGCGGGTGGTGTGGTGTAGGTGCTGGTGGCCACTAACTCTCGACCAGCACGATCCGGCGCGCGAGCACCTCGACCGGCAACCCGCCTTGCAATCGCTCGACCACGAACGTGTAGTCGCCGGGCAGGTTGTGATGCAGCCCCTGAGGCGTGATGATCGCGACGGTCGTGGAGTTGCCGAGCTTGGCAGGTGTGCTCGGTCCCACTCGGCCGACGATGCTGCCAAACGCGTCGTACCAACGGGCGTCGACGTTGAGGTCGGGCGGCAGCCCGGACCAGTCAACGACCGCAGCGAAATCCTGCGTCCGCGTGAAGGCTGATCTGTCGCTTCCGAGCGTGGTGCCCGTCGACGGGTCGTACTTGTAGATCCCGACGATGCGCGCCTTGACGCCGGTCGCCTGTCCGGGCGGTTCGAAGTACACGAACTCGACCAGCCCGACCGCAAGGATCACCACCGCGACCGTTGCGAAAACAAGCAGCGTTCGATACAGAACCTGGACCTGGTCGTATGGCGCACTCGACACGGCGGCGCTCAGTCGAATCGATTGGCCGGGCGTTGTCAAGGTAAAGGAGGTTTGCACGAATGCCGCAAAGCGCATGGAGTCCGAAGCGAGAACGCCAGTACGAGCACGTCAAGGAGAGCCTGGAAGACCGAGGGACCAACGAGAAAAAGGCGGAGGAGGTCGCGGCGCGCACGGTCAACAAGGAGCGCGCCCGCCACGGCGAAACCAAGGAGGCGAGCCGCACGTCCATCGAGGACATCTCGTCCGGCCGCCGCGGCGGCCTGAGATCGCACAAGGGGCCAGGGGGTCGCACCTACGACCAACTGCGCAACGAGGCGAGGCAGCGCGGCATCAAAGGCCGCTCGAGGATGCGCAAAGCGGAGCTGGAGAAAATCCTCGGCGGCTGACGAGACGACGGCGCTCTAGGTTCTCGTCCGGCGGATTACGGTGAGCTGAACGCAGGCCGCAAAAGCAAGCGCCATGAAGGCGTTGGTCAGGAATGCCAGCCATGCCAACCCTGGGTGGGCGGGGCTAGCGCCAGGAAGCCGACGGCCGCAATCAAGAGGAACAGGATTCCAACCGCCAACGTTCCAGGTCGGCCGCTGCTGGACGTCCGCACAATCGCCCTCGCGATGGGATGGTTCGGTCGAGCCGCTCACCAGGCGAAGAACAACCAGGCTAGAAGAGCCGCTGTTGCCCCGACCCATTGCACAAATGGCAATTAGAGCAGCAACTTCTTTTGATCGGCGAGATCAGGGGTCGCTTCGTTGGTGCGGCGGAGAGGAGTTGAACCTCCACGTCCTTGCGGACACTAGCTCCTGAAACTAGCGCGTCTGCCATTCCGCCACCGCCGCTCCATGCCGGGCGCGCGCAGGGCGCGCTCCAGCAGACGCAAAAGTATACCCAGGCCAATTGAGCCGCCCTTCTAACATTCGGCTCGTGGGCGCAAGCGTCCGCGTGGGCCGGATTGCGGGCATCGAGGTGAGGCTGCACTGGAGCCTTGCCATCGTCTTCGCCCTCATCGTCTGGACCCTGGCAAGCCAGGTCCTTCCCGCGATCGTGCCCGACCAGCCGAATTCCGCCTACTGGATCGTCTCGTCGATCGCAGGCCTTCTCTTCTACGCGTCGCTCCTCAGTCATGAGATGGGCCACGCGCTGGTGGCAAGGCGGTTGGGCGTGGCGGTCGACGGCATCACGCTGTGGGTCTTCGGAGGCGTGGCAAGGCTCAGGGGAGAGGCGGCGACGCCCGGCATCGAGGCCAGGATCGCCGTCGCCGGCCCCGTTGTCAGCCTCGCGATCGCAATCGTTCTCGGCGCCGCGACCTTCGCCCTCGATGCCACCGGCGGCCCGGCTCTGATCGAGGGCGGCTGCCTGTGGCTCGCCGTGGCCAACGCCACTCTGCTGCTCTTCAACCTGGTCCCCGCCTTTCCCCTGGATGGCGGACGCCTGCTGCGTGCCTGGCTGTGGCGGCGGCGGCACGACCGCTACAGCGCCACCTCGGGAGCCGCCTGGCTCGGCCGCATGTGCGCCTTCCTGATGATCGCCCTCGGACTCGTGGAACTCTTTGCCCAGGGCGCGCTGAGCGGCGTCTGGCTCGTCCTCCTCGGTTGGTTCCTCATGTCGGCCGCCAGGAGCGAAGAGGCCCAGGTGATGATGCGTGGCGCGTTGGGCGGCCTGCGCGTGGCCGACGTGATGTCGCGTGAGCCGACTGTGGCGCCAGGATGGATCACGGTCGACGAGTTCATGCGTTCTTACGCTCCGCTGCAAACTACGGGCGCATATCCGCTGAAAACGTTCGACGGAGCGCCCGACGGTCTAGTGACCCTGGCGAGGCTCGCCCAGGTGCCACAGGCGGAGCGGCGTGTGCGACGCGTAAGAGACTTCGGCACTGCGATGGACCAGGTCGCGCACGTCTCCCCCGGCGAACCGCTCGCCGCGGTGCTGGACCGCTTCGCCACGTCGGACGATGGCCAGATTCTGGTGCTCGACGGCGGGAAGCTGGTGGGGACGCTCTCCACGACCGACATCACGCGCGCGCTCGGCGGAGCCGCTCGGGTCAGCTCGTGATGAACAGGGTGTGCCAGGCGGCCTCGACGAGCTCCGGCGTGAGCCTGGGCTGCACCCCGCGTGCCGAGGACACGTCAACCAACCGCTCGAGCAGGTCGCGGGGATGGTTGCCGCGCAGCGGCCGCCCGCTGTAAAGGGTCGAGATCATCTCGAGCGCTCCGGGGTCGGGAGGGATGGCCAACCGCTCGCGCTCCCGTTCGAAGATCCGGCACCACATCTCCCAGGTCGGATCGGGCATCAGGACTTTGTAGGAGAGCCGGCGCAGGTAAGCCTCGTCCAGCAGCTCGGCCGGACGCAGGTTCGTGGACAGCGCAAGCTGCGCCTGGAACGGAATCTCCACCTTACGGCCCGTCGACGACAGGTTCATGAAGTCGGTGTCCTGCTCCAGGGGCACGAGGAGCCGGTCCAGGATTTGCTTCGGTGACACGCGCTGGCGGCCGAGGTCGTCGATGAGCAGCACCCCACCGTTGGCCTTCACCTGGAGCGGCGCGCCATAAGTGCGGCTGCCATCCTCCCAGGTCGGCTCGAACATCTCGAGCTGGAACTCGCCGCCGACCTGGACGAGCGGACGCGCCACGCGCCGCCAGCGGCGGTCGGCCGGCTGGTGCTGCTCGAGCCGGTGGACCGCGCCGTCGAAGATCGTCATGACCTCGCCGCCGCCGATGTCCAGGGCGATCGGGATCACGATCGGGCCACCGAGCAGGCTCGAAATCCGCCGCGCCAGGGTAGTCTTGCCGTTGCCGGGCGCTCCGTAGATGAAGATCGAGGAGCGCGAGTTGACCGCGGCGCGCACCGCTTCCGTGACGCCCGGCGCCAGCTCGATGCCGCTGAGCACGTGGTTGACCTTGACCAGGTCGAGCGTGCCCGGTTTGGCCGCTTCGGCCAGCACGGCTCGGTACTCGGGCATCGAGACGGGCGCGGGGCCCGTGTACCGGGTGCTCGCCTCGCCGATCTGCTCGCTGCGCGTGCGCCCCTGTTTCGTGATCGCGTAAGCCATGCGCTCAGGGAGCGGGCGGCCCAGCCACGGACCCTGCTCAGACGCGAGCCCGAGCGCGTCCAGGTAGTTGGTCCCGGTCAGCGACTTGAGGCTGGGCTCGACGGCCGCGAACGGCAGGGCAAGCTGCTCGGCGACCTCGTACCCCGTGACACGAGTCGCCGCCGACGCCAGTCGAAGGATCATCCCCTCGATCAAGGTCCGGTTGATCTCGGGCGGTGGGGGAGGCTCTATCTCGTGGCTCGGCGCCGGCACCGTCGACGGCACCGGCTGCGGCTCGTCTACGTGCTCGAGGATCGCGCCGAACAGCCGCTTGCCGAACCGCGCGCGGTCGGCGTGGTCGGGCGCCTCACCCTCGCGCCGGCGGCTGATCCAGTCGGGAACCTCTTTGAACACCACCGTGTTTCCGATCAAGAGCTGCACCGTGTCGGGCTCATCGGTGGACACGCGCACCGCGATCCGGACGAGGTAACCCTGGCTCTTGAGCGCCGCCCAGCTGCGCTCCCACGCGACCTCGTTGCGCCCCGACCACGTCTGCCGGACCGTGCGGTCGCGCGCGAGCGTCACGTCCTTGCGGTTCTGGTAGCGGCGTCGCACGAGCTCGGTCACGTCCTTGTCGATGTCCTCCGCGACCAGTGCCGCAAGCGGCAGGGCGCGGTCATCGACCGCGGGCCGGTTCTTGATCTCGAAGATCGTGTTCGCGGTCGGAGCGAGCGCCCGGATCACGCTGGCGTGCCGAGGGCAGAAAGGCGTGCGCTCGATGAACTGTATGTGCCTCCGGCACCACCAGCTCTTGCACTCGCGGCCCGTCAGGTCCTTATAGGCGCAGGCCCAACCGCGCCGCTCCCCGCAGTCGCTGTAGGTGCACACGCCCGCCGGCTTGTGCCCGTCGTGGTGCGCCGGCGCGGGGGCCCGCTTCTCGACCTCCTCGTCGACTGTTATCTCGTCCGAGACCGCCTCGACCGGCGGCTGTGCCGTTCCTGGCTTGGGCATGTAGTGGAACGCGCCGGAGAACTCCTCGCAGCTCTGGAACCGGTGGCTGCGGTCCTTGGCGGTCGCCTTCCAGATGATCTCCATGATCGGAGAGGGGATGGCGGTCGACGCACGCGGACGGTCGAACACCTGGGAGTGCAGGACCGTCGGAAGCGCGCCGGTGAACGGCGGCTCGCCGTGGAGCAGCTCGTACAGGATCATGCCCAGCGAATAGATGTCCGATGTCGCGTCCACAGCTTCGCCCTTGACCTGTTCGGGCGCCATGTAGGCGGGCGTCCCGACCATGCTCCCGGTCGCGGTGAGGCGGTGCTTGTCGTCGATGAGCTTCGAGATTCCGAAGTCGAGGATCTTCGTCTTGCCGCGGTTGGAGATGAGGATATTGTCGGGTTTCAGGTCGCGGTGGACGACCGAGTAGTCGTGCGCGACGCCGACGGCCGAGAGGAGCTGCTGGATCAGGTCGACGGACACGTCCACGCTGAATCGCCCGTATTCGTCGAGCCACGACCGCATCGAGCGCCCTTCGACCCACTCCATGACGATGAACAGCACTGGGCCGTCCTCGTCGAAGTCGTAGACCCGCACGATGCCGGGATGATTGAGCGCCGCTACGGTGGCGGCTTCGCGGTGGAACCGCTGCCGGAAGCTCGTGTCGCTGGAATACTGCTCGGCCAGCACCTTGATGGCGACGGGGATCTCGAGGCGCGGGTGGGTGGACCGATAGACGACTCCCATCGCGCCGCGCCCGAGCTCGGCTTCGATCGGGTAGCGCCCGAGTTGCGTGGTACTCAACCTGAGAACACCAGTCGGTCAGTATGCCGGACGGTACGCGGGTCACCACCTGTTGAGGCGGTAAACCTCCTGCTCGGGGTCTCGAGCCTCCTGGTTAGTGGAAGACGCTGAGCGGCAGGTAGAAGGAGACCCCGAAGTTCGGCTGGTCCACGATCTGGCTGATCCGGAGGTCGCCGGCCAGGCTGCACAGGATGTAGGCGTCCTCGCGGCTCAGGCCGTGGTCGGCCTTGAGCCAGGCGATGGTGTCGCGCACCGAGTCCCGGGCGTTCTCCATCAGGTCTGGGCCCAGGGCGCAGACCGCGTGGTAGCCCTTCTCGTCGCTGCGCGGCTGAAGGGGCGCAGCCGGGGTCAGGAAGTGGTAGCTCCAGGGGCGGAGCGAGGCACCTTTGACCACTCCAAACCGGAGTGAGAACGTCATCGGGCATTCGATCCCGGTAACGCAGACCTCCCCGTCTCCCTGCGCGCCGTGGCAGTCGCCGGCCGAGAACAGCGCCCCTGGCACGAAAACCGGCAGGTAGAGCTTGGTGCCGGCCGTCAGGTGACGGGTGTCTACGTTGCCCGCCCCCTTGGTCGGCGGCAGCACCGCGTGCTGACCGGGCTGGTCGGTCGCGACGCCCATCGTGCCGCAGAACGGTGCGATCGGAATCTGGATGTCGTGCCGCAGCTCCGCGCTCTTGCGGTCCCCGAGGTCGAAGTAGCGAACGTACGGGTCGGGGAAGTCAGAAGCCAGGAGACCAAGGCCGGGCAGGAGCGCCGACCATCCCCAGGACCCGGGCTGGAGCTGAAGGATCTCGACCTCGAGCGTGTCGCCGGGCTCCGCACCCTTCACGTAGACGGGGCCGCCCAGCGGGTACAGGCGGTCGAAGTCCAGGACGCCGAGCTTCGAAGCAGGGTCGCCCTTCTTCAGCTGTCCGGCAGTCACCTCTTCCGTATCGAAGTGCACGACGTCGCCCGGCTCGATCTCGACTGCCGGGGGAATCGAGTTGTCCCACTTGAAGTGGTACGTGTCCCGACCGATCGTGTGCTCGCGCGCAGTGGCCCGTGAGGTCACCGCTTCGCCTCGTGCTTGGCTTCTTCCGTTATCGGCGCCGCGCTTGCGCGCAGCACCTTCTTGTCGAACTTGCCGACCGAGGTCTTCGGCACTTCGTCTATGAACCGCACCTCGTCGGGCAGCCACCACTTCGCGACCTTGTCCTTGAGAAAATCGATCACCTCTTCCTGGGTGACTTTGCCCTTGAACTCCGGCCTTGGCACCGCGTACGCGATGGGCCGCTCGTCCCACTTCGGGTGCGCGAGGCCGATCACGGCGGCTTCCATGATCTTGGGGTGCGACATGATCGCGTTCTCGAGCTCCACCGACGAGATCCATTCGCCGCCCGACTTGATCACGTCCTTGGTGCGGTCGACGATCTCGATGTAGCCCTCGGGCCTGATCTTCGCGACGTCGCCGGTGCGGAACCAGCCGTCCTCGGTGAGCTTGCCCGGGTCGTAGCCGTTGTGGTAGCCGCGGGCGATCCACGGGCCCCGGACCTGGATCTCGCCGAAGGCCACACCGTCCCAGGGCAGCTCTTCGCCGGTCGCCGGGTCGCTGATCCGGATCTCCACACCGGGCGAGATCGGTCCCTGCGTCAATCGCACGCTGAGCTCGTCCTCGGGCTTGGTGCCGGCTCGCGGGCGCGCGACGCTGCCGAGCGGAGACGTCTCTGTCATTCCCCATGCATGCAGCATCCGAAGGCCGAGAGCATCCATCGACTCCATGAGGGAGCGAGGGATCGCCGACCCACCGCAGATCACCGTGTGGACCTTGGGCAGCCGCTTGCCTGTCTCCTTCAAGTAGGCAACGGTGTTGATCCAGATCGTCGGGACGCCCGCCAGGATCGTCGCGCCCTCCTGCTCGGCGAGGTCGACGACCGACTTCGCGTCGCCCATGAAGCGATCGGGGAGCAAGACCTTGGATCCGGCCATCCCGCACGCGTACGGCAGGCCCCAGCTGTTGGCGTGGAACATCGGGACGATCGGGAGCACGGTGTCCTTCTCGGTGATGGCCAGGCTGTCGGCCTGGAGCACGCCCATCGTGTGGAGGTACTGCGAGCGGTGGGAGTAGACGACCCCTTTCGGGTTGCCGGTGGTGCCTGACGTGTAGCACATGGCCGCGGCCATGCGCTCCGATAGCTTCGGCCACGCGTAGCTCTCGCTCTCCGCCTTCAGGAGAGTTTCATAGTCGAGCGTCTCGAAGCGTTCCAATGCGCCCTGCGCGCGCCCGGCGCCGTCATCGCTCGGCGATCCTGCCGGGGCATCGGCCATCACGACAATCCGCTCGACCGACGGAATCTTGCCCATCAGGGGCTTGAGGAGAGGAATCAGGGATTGATCGACAAATAAAACCTTGTCTTCCGCGTCATTGACTATGAATTCGAGGTGCTGAGGAAACAACCGCAGGTTCAGCGTGTGCAGGACCGCGCCCATGCAGGGCACGGCGTAATAGAGCTCGAGGTGCCGGTGATTGTTGAAGGCGAGGGTCGCCACCCGGTCGCCGGGCTTGATGCCTAGCCGCTTCAGCGCGCCCGCAAGACGGTTGATGCGTGGCACCAGCTCGCCATTGGTCATGCGGTGAACGCCATGCTCGCGCTTCGTCACGACCTCTTTCTTCTGGTGCAGGCGCTCGACTCGCCAGAGCACATGCTGAAGAGAGAGCTCGTAGTCCTGCATCAACCCTTCCACTACGGACACCTCCACACACCGAGTTCGAAGAGAAGGTCGTGAAAGGTCGATGGTAAAGCTCCCTGCCGTACCATGCACACCCATGGTTGCTCCGGGTCGGGCCGACCTCCATATGCACACGACCGCCAGCGACGGCTGGCCGACGCCTCATCAACTGGTTGACCACGCGGCGCGCCGGGCATCTCTGAGCGTGATCGCAGTCACAGACCACGACACCATCGAGGGCGCGCTTCGGGCGCGCGAGCACGCGGCCAGGCGCGCGAGGCTTCACGTCATCGTCGGTGAAGAGGTGTCGAGCCGCGACGGGCACATCGTCGCTTTGTTTCTCGAGCGCCCCATCCGTCCAGGCCTGTCGGCGGCCGCCACGGTACACGCGATTCACGACCAGGGCGGCCTCGCCATCGCGGTGCATCCTTTCTGGCGCACCGAGCGGGTAGCCCGCAGCCGGCCGGTCCACGGCGTCGGGTGGCTGGCCGCTGAGCTTGATTTCGACGGGATCGAGGTCGAGAACGCGACCCCGGGCTTCTATGTGTTCAACCAGCTGGCGCGCCGCCTCAACCTCGGCCTCGGCGCCGCCGAGCTCGGTTCGTCAGACGCGCACATCCTTGACGCCGTGGGTCGTGCCTACACGGAGTTCCCCGGCAAGACGCCGGAAGCATTGCGCACAGCCATCGAATCGGGGACGACGGCGGCCAGGCGTCAGCGCTACCGAGCGATGGGCCTGATGCGGTACGCGGCCTGGGGTTTGAACCACCAGCGGTACGCGGTAGGCTGATCGCCGCGCCCGCGTAGCTCAATCAACCTGGTGAAAACTGCGTTTTCACCAGGGGACTCCCGGCGACGATTGGGTGGCGTTTGGAAGGGAATGCAGGGTGACGGCCGGGATGAACCCGGCCTAAAGGCCACGCTCGGCTTCCATAAGATGAGTGGCAAAGCCCGCGTAGCTCAATGGATAGAGCGCCTGACTTCGGATCAGGAGGTTGCGAGTTCGACTCTTGCCGCGGGTACCACCGATACGACCAGCGCTGTCGGCCTACAGCATCCTCTCGAGCATGCTATCGAGCCGCTCGGCCTGGCCGCGGATGTCGGCGGCGAGCACGCGCACGCCTTCGTCGTATGCACGGTCGGCGTCTTTTACCTGGTCGCTCATTTGCCGGATCCCCACCAAGGCCGTCTTGAACTCGCGATTCAGCGTGGAGCGGGTGGTCTCGATGTCGGTCAGCATCTCGAGGAATTCCTTACGTTCCAGGATCATGTTCACCGTCAAGAGCACGGCAAGAATTGCGGTCAACGCGGTCTGGAATTCGTTCTCGTGGTGGGTGAGGGCCGAATACAGGTCGCCCGAGGCCGCCAGGAGCAAGGTCATCCAGGGCAGCGCGAGCTGCCACAGGTCGAGGGGCGCTATCCCGGTCGCCGTCTTCGGAGGAGCGTCGGGATACGTGGCCGCCAGCGCGATCAGCAGGAACCCGGCGAACCAACCGGTGTCGAGCACGCTGCCGACTGACCCAAACGCACCCTGGGCCGTGAGATATGAGAACGCGCTGTCGGCGATGGAGTAGGACGCCACACCGAGGAGCAGAAACGCCATCCTGCCCTTCTGCTGGTGCGACGCACGCCGGATGGCGAGGATGAGGACCGTCCCGATGAGAATGTCCCCGACCGGGTAGGCGAGATCGAGCAATTTGGTGGTCGAGCTGGACTCCCAGACCGCCCGCAGCCCAAAGCCCCAGGCGGTCGAGGTCAGGGCGATGGCGACGATCAGGCCGTCGAACCAGATGCGCCAGCGGGCAGACGTACCTCGCGCGTCGCCCCAGAAGGCGCGAATGCCGGCGACCGCAAACGGCACCGCCGACAGGAACCCGGCGTCCGCCAAGGACGGGTACGGCACCGTTACGCCCAGCCCGACTTCGTAGATCGACCAGACGACCTCGCCTGCCGCCCACAGAGCGGCCGAGGTGCCCATCAGCGCCCAGCCGAGCCTATCTCTTCCGCGGGCTCGTCGAGCTGCCCACACGCACGCCGCTGAGGCGATCGCCGCCGCCACGGCCTCCCCGATATCGTCAGTCGCCGTCACAGCGTGCTGGCCAAAGAAGACAGTTTTGATGTTCAGCGCGTAAAGGACGGAGGCGAGCGCGACCGCCGCCACCAAGATGGCGAAGATCCTCCGCCGCCTGTCCAACGCCATGAACCAACTCATCTGACGAGCGAAGTTAAACAGGCGGCGTGGCGGATTCATCCGGCTTATCGCAAGGACATGAAGAAAGCTCTTGCGAAGGGACGCTCATTGCCACGCTGAAGGCAGGGGCCGCGACCGCCGGGTAATATCATCCGGCTGCAGCCGGGCGGCTGGCGGAACTGGTAGACGCGCACGTTTGAGGGGCGTGTGGGGTAACCCATCCGGGTTCGAGTCCCGGGTCGCCCACCACTGAGCGTTTCCGCGCGGAAACCTCCCACCGATGCGCTTGCACTGGTCGTTTCCGCGCGGAAACCCGTCGGGGGCCTTTATAGGCTGGGTTGCGGAGCGGCGTTATGTCCTCGAACCTTCAGCGTGTGGCATCCCGTCCCGTCATTCCAGCGCTGGTCGCAGTCTCTCGCCGGCTGCCGGACGCTGTCTTCTCGGGTTCCACGGCCGGTTGGTTGCACGGTCTGGACTTGCCACCGGTCTATCCGGTACAGGTCACAGTCCCGAACGCACACATCTCGAATCGCGCGGGCGTCATCCTTCGGAGGGCGAGGCTCGCACCAGACGAAATCGTCCGACTCAAAGGCCTTCCGGTCACCTCGGCCTTCCGCACCACAGTCGACCTGGGCGGTAACAGAGTGCTAGTAGGCGCTGTGATCGCGCTCGACATGGCGTTGCATCGACGGATCGTCGACCTCACCGACCTCCGTACCGTCTGCGAAGCGAATCGGGGTGCGAAGCGAGTAGCCAAATTGCGGCGCGCGATCGAGCTTGCCGAGCCCGCGACTGAATCGCCTATGGAAACCCGGTTGCGGATGCTTCTCGTTACGGCCCGCTTACCGCGCCCCCAAGCCCAGGTTCCCCTCCACGATCTCGCTGGTCGGTTCCTGGGTCGCCCCGATCTGTACTACGCGTCTCACAAGCTCGGTCTGGAGTACGACGGCGGCACCCACCGGGACAACCTGGTCGAAGACAACCGCCGCCAGAATCGCCTGCTGAACGGAGGGATCAGGCTGCTGCGATTCACCGCCGCGGATATCTTCCGGACGCCGGAGTCGGTGATTGCACAGGTGCGGTCCGCGTTGTCGCACCAGTAGCTGTAACCTGCCCGGACGGGCCGGCGAGCTCGTCGCCGGCGCGCCAACCGGGGTGCAGTCGGTCGTGCTCGCCAGGTTGATCAGTCAAGTGTCTGACCCTTTCGCAGTATGCGCCGGTGACGATCGTGGTTCGGGTGGTGACGACTCGGCTATCGCGTCATCTGGAGCATTCCCGGGCCTCACACTTAGCGCGTGACCGACAGCAAGGAGCTGGATCCCGCCACTCAGTTCAAGCAGCTCTACGACCAGGAATACCTGTCGGTCTTCCGGTCGATCCGCGCGGTCGTGCTGGACTCGGCGGCGGCTGAGGACCTCACGCAGGAGACCTTCGTGCGGGCCTACCGCGCCCGACATCGCTACACGCCGACCGCGCCCCCGGGCGCCTGGCTGCGCCGGATCGGGATCAACCTAGCCATCTCGCACCTGCGGCGCCAGAAGCTGGCCCGCTTCCTGCCCGCGCGGCTGTACATGGCGCCCGACCGCCGCGATTACGACCGCGCAGAGGCGCGCGACGTCGTCGGCAAGGCGATGGCCGCGCTCAGCCCGAAGCTCCGAGCCGCAGTCGTCCTTCATTACTACGATGGATTGACGCGCGAAGAGATCGCGGCGGTGCTGGGGGTGCCGGCCGGCACGGTCGCCTCCAGAATCGCCAAGGCGGTGGCGATCATGAGAAAAACCATCGGGAGCGACCAAGACCTGGACACCACGCGTTCGAGAAGTGAAGGTGCCTTACGTGGAAGATAAAGCCACACAGGGAGGGTTAAGTTCGCCCTCCGAATCCGACCTCACCCGGATGATCCGGGCGGAGGTCGACTCGTGGACCCCGCGCAAGGGCCCGGACTGGACCGACGTCTTGATCCGTATTGCCGGCTCCGGGCCTTCGCCGTGGGTCGTTTACACCACCGCCAGCGCAGCCATGGTCGTGATCCTGATCGCCGCCTACCTGGTGGGATCGGCCCTGCAGCTGGGTGCTCTCGCGCCGCCGCCCGCTCAGGTCCACCTCCCCTAGAGGCGCGGCTAGAGGCCCGCCGCCTCTAGAACAGCAGGACTTCCTCTCCCATGCCGCGCTCGCGCGCGGCGGCCAGGACGACCGAGCCCGCCGCCAGGTCCCACAGCGCCAGGCCGTGTGACTCGAAGAGCGAGATCCCGGTGCTCTCGGGCCGCTGCCACTTGCCGGCCAGGACGGCCCCCAGCTCGACCGCCCGGCTCCATTCGAACTTGCCCGCCGCGTGGGCCGCGATCAGGTCCCCGCTCTCGAGCTGGGCCGCCGCCAGCTGGTCGACCACGATCGTCTGAGCCCTGGCCACGAGGTCGGCCGGCACCTCTGCCTTGTTGTGCCAGTTCGAGCCGGCGGCGATCACCAGCGCGTGGGGCTCGACCCAATCGGCCTCGATCACCGGCGTCTTGCTGGTCGTCATCGTGACCACCACGTCGGCCCCGCGCACTGCCAGCTCCGCGCTTCCGGAGGCGATGGTCGCGACGCCGAGCTGAGCTTCCTGCTCGCGCGCGAACTCGGCGCGTCTTTCGTCGTGGCGGCTGAAAACCCGGAGCTCTTTGATCTCGAGCACGCGCGAGATGGCGAGGGCCTGCGTGCCGGCCTGCCAGCCTGCCCCGATCATGGCGACTGTGGCCGGGCCTGGCCGGGCCAGGGCCCGGGCCGCGACGGCAGAGGCCGCCCCGGTCCTGTAGGCGCCCATGAAATCGGATTCGATCAGGGCCTCGAGCGCACCATCGAGGCCGAACAGCGAAACCAGCATCCTCATGTGGCCGTCGGCGACCGTGTAGGCCTTCACGCCGGTGCACCGGCCGCCCGGGTAGGACGCGAACATCACGTTGAGCACGCCGCCGGGCGGGAAGACGCGTCGCCTGGGCTCATTCTGGGCCGTGCCGTCGCCCAGCTCCTTCATCGCAGCCGTGACCGCGGCGATCACGTCGTCCATCTCGATCAGCTCCTGGACGTCGGCTTCGCGCAGGATCAGGGCCATGGCAGGGAGAATAGGGCACCCATGGCTCAACCACCCTTGAATGTCGGCCTGATCGGGCTGGGCACGGTGGGCGCACAGGTGGCCGAGCGGATGCTGACGTGGCGGCCGCAGCTGTCTCGCCGCGCCGGCGTCGAGCTCTGCCTTCAGAAGGTGCTGGTCCGCGACCTGAAGAAGCCGCGGGCCGTCGAGATCGCATCCGGCCTGTTGACCGCGGATCCGGCCGCCGTGCTCGAGGACCCCGAGATCGATGTCGTGCTCGAGGTGGCCGGCGGAGACGAGCCCATGCGAAGCTACCTCGAGCGCGCCATCAGGGCCGGCAAGCACGTCATCACCGCGAACAAGGTCGTCATGGCGAAGCACGGCCCCGAGCTGCTCGACCTGGCAGCCGAGAAGAACGTCGACGTCTACTTCGAGGCGGCTGTCGGTGGCGGCATCCCGCTGATCAGCACGTTCCGCACCGACCTTCAGGCGAACACGATCAAGCAGGTCTCGGCCGTGATCAACGGGACGACCAACTACGTGTTGGGCCGGATGGCCGCGGCGGGCTTGACGCTCGCTGAGGCAGTCGCCGAGGCCCAGGCTGCGGGATTCGCGGAAGCCGATCCCACCGACGACATCGGCGGCTTCGACGCCGCTTACAAGCTCGCCATCCTTGGGTCGATCGCCTACGAGATCAAGGTGCGGCCCGCCGAGATCTACCGCGAAGGCATCGAAGGCGTCGAGGCGGTCGATTTCAGGTATGCGCGCGAGCTCGGATTCGCGATCAAGCTCATCGCCCACACGCAGCGGCACCCGGGCCGGGTCGAGGCTCGCGTCCACCCCGCGATGGTTCCGCTCGACCATCCGCTGGCGCGGGTCGAAGGCGCCGAGAACGCGGTCTTCGTCGAGGGCGACCTGGTCGGGCAGGTGCTGCTGGTCGGACAGGGCGCGGGGGGCAGGCCCACCGCGTCCGCGGTTGTGGGCGACCTGATCGACCTCGCGCGGTCGATCCGGCGCGGCGTGCAGAGCCGCCCGTCCTTCAGCTTCGACGACCGGATCACCGTGGTCCCGATGGGCGAGGTGGTGACGCGTGCTTACTACCGAATCCGCGTCGACGACAAGCCAGGCGTGCTGGCGGCGATCGGCCACGTCTTTGCGGAGGAAGACGTCAGCATCTCGAGCTTCATTCAAAAGGACGCGTGGTCGCAGGACCAGACCGTCGAGCTGGTGGTCACGACGCACCCGTCGTTCGACGCCAGCCTCCAGCGTGCGCGGGCAAAGATGGCGGCGCTGGAATCGGTGCGGGCCGTGTCCTCTTTCCTACGCGTCTTCTAAATAGTCAGTGGGGGTCATCGCTCGCTACCGCGAGCACCTGCCCGTCGGTCCATCCACCCCCGAGGTCGACCTCAGCGAGGGCTCGACGCCCCTGGTGCCGAGCCGGAATATCGGCCGGGCCCTGGGCCTCAAGCACCTTTACTTCAAGTACGAGGGCCTGAACCCGACAGGCTCGTTCAAGGATCGCGGGATGGTCGTCGCCGTGGCGAAGGCGCTCGAGTCCGGAAGCAGGGTGCTCATGTGCGCCTCGACGGGAAACACGTCCGCCTCGATGGCCGCTTACGCGGCCAGGATGGGAGTAAGGGCGATCGTCGTCGTGCCTTCGGGCGAGATCGCCCTGAACAAGCTCTCGCAAGCCTTGATGTACGGGGCGAAGGTCGTCGCTTTAAAGGGCAACTTCGACTCGGCGCTGGAGACCGTTCGCGACCTGACGAGCCGTTACCCTGTCGCGCTCATGAACTCGATCAACCCGCACCGCATCGAGGGCCAGAAGACCGCCGCGTTCGAGATCGTCGACGCCCTCGGCGACGCGCCCGACTACTTGCTGCTGCCAGTCGGAAACGCAGGGAACATCACGGCTTACTGGAAAGGATTTCGCGAGTACCACGCCGCCGGCAAGGCGACGCGCCTTCCACGCATGATCGGCGCGCAGGCCGAGGGCGCGGCGCCGATCGTGAGCGGCCATGCCATCGCCAACCCGACCACCGTCGCATCGGCGATCCGGATCGGCAACCCGGCGTCGTGGGAGGGAGCGACCACGGCGCGTGATGATTCGGGCGGCATGATCGCCGCGGTCTCCGACACCGAGATCCTTACCGCGCAGATCCAGCTCGCCGGCAGCGAGGGCCTTTTCGCCGAGCCGGCTTCGGCCGCCCCCCTCGCGCTTCTCTACCGTCTGGTCCGGGAGGGCAAGATCGAGAGAGACGCCACGGCGGTGGTCGTCCTCACCGGTTCCGGGCTCAAAGATCCCGACGCGGCGCTCAAAAACGTTGAACCGCCCATCGAGCTCGACGGCGACTCGCGCACACTCGCTAAGGTCTTGAAGCTGTGATGGGAGCGAGGGGCGCGTAGTGCGGATCAGGGTGCCGGCCTCGATCGCCAACATCGGTCCCGGCTTCGATTGCATGGCGATGGCGATCGACCTCTGGCTCGAGGTCGAAGCGACCGAAGCCAACCATCCGTCGTGGGATTACGAGGGCGAGGGGGCGGATTACCTCGCTGCACACGACAACCCGTTCACCCGGCTGAAGATGACTGGAAGGGTGCGCAGCGAGATCCCGCTCGGTGTCGGCCTTGGGAGCAGCGCCGCCGCGCGGCTGGCTGCCTCGGCGCTCAGCAGCCCCTGGGACGTGAAGAGCCATGTCATCGACGCCGGCGCCGACGAGGGACACCTCGACAACGTGGCGGCGTCGGCCTCCGGCGGCATCCGGATCGTCTCGGAGCACATCGACGAGAAGCTTCCGAACCCCGGCTGGGGGCTTGCCCTGTTCATCGCCAACCAGCCAGTGCCAACCGAAAAGGCCCGCGCGGTGCTGCCCGACTCGGTCCCGCTCGAAACCGCCGCGTTCAACGCCGCGCGCACCGCGCTGCTCGTACGGGCGATCGTCTCGAAACGTCCGTCGCTCCTGGGCGAGGCCCTGCGCGACCGGCTGCACCAACCGCACCGGCTGCACCTCTATCCATGGACCGCCGAGGTGATCCGGGTCGCCGAGGCGAGTGGAGCGTATGGCGCCGCCATCTGCGGGGCGGGTCCCAGCGTCTTCGCGTTCTGCGCTCCCTCTCAAGCCGCACGGGTCGCGGCCGCGATGGAGGCGTCATTCCCCGAGCGCGGAAGCGCGCTTGTCACTCAGATCACCGACAAGGGCATGTTCCGCACGCTGTGATCATCGTCCAGAAATACGGTGGTACCTCGGTGGGTACCGCCTCCCGCATCCGGCGGGTCAGCCGCCGCATCGCCGCGACCGTCAAGCAGGGCCACCAGGTCGTCGCCGTGGTTTCGGCGATGGGCCACACGACCGACCGCCTGATCGCGCTTGCCCAGAGCATCAACCCAGAGCCGCCCGCGCGCGAGCTTGACATGCTCGTCGCGAACGGCGAGACGATCACGGCTCCGCTGGTCGCGATGTGCCTCCAGGGCATGGGCGTCCCGGCGATCTCGCTCTCCGGCCTCCAGGCCGGCGTGCGGACCAGCGCGCAGCACTCGAGGGCGCGCATTCAGGACATCAAGCCGGAGCGCATCCTCGAGACATTGCGCGGCGGCAAGGTCGCGGTGGTCGCGGGATTTCAAGGGGTCACGGCCGATTTCGAGGTAACGACGCTCGGGCGTGGCGGTTCCGACACCACCGCCGTCGCCCTCGCGGCTGCGCTGAACGCGGGCTCGTGCGAGATCTACACCGACGTGGACGGAATCTTCACGGCGGATCCGCGCCTCGTGAAAACCGCGCGCAAGCTCGGCCACATCCAGTACGACGAGATGCTCGAGCTGGCCGCCGTGGGTGCTCGCGTGATGCATCCAAGGGCGGTGGAGATCGGCGAGCTCTACGGCGTGCCGATCCACGTCAGGTCGAGCTTCCACGAAGGCGTGGGTACCATGATCGTCGCCCACGTACCGATGGAAGACAGAAAGCGCGTGCGAGGAATCGCCGAGGAAAGCAACGTCGCGAAGATCACAGTGGTCGGCGTGCCCGACCGCCCAGGTATCGCGGCCGCGATCTTCGAGCCGCTCGGTGCGGCGGGCATCTCGGTCGACGTCATAGTTCAGAACATCGGCCGCTCGCGACGCACTGACCTCACTTTTTCGGTCGCGCAGGCGGACCTGAAAGCTGCCGAGAAGCTCGTCAAGGCGGCGGCGAAGACGATCGGCGCCACCAGGGTCGCTTCCGCGAGCGGCGTCGCGAAGCTGTCGATTGTCGGGACCGGGATGCTGGGCACGCCGGGCATCGCCGGCCGCATGTTCAGGGCGCTCGCCGACGCGGGTATCAACATCGAGATGATCAGCACCTCTGAGATCCGGATCACCTGCCTGGTTGCGCGCGACCAGGTGGAGAAGGGTGTCCGCGTCCTGCACAAAACGTTCGACCTGGATCTCGAATAGTTGCCGGTCAATGTAGCGATCGTCGGCCCGGCGGGGGCGGGGAAGACGGCGCTGTTCAACGCGCTGACCGCAGGCCGTGGCGCCGATGGCGTCGGCATGGTGGACGTGCCCGACGAGCGGTTGAACCGCCTGTCAGCCGCCGTCAAACCGCTCAAGACCACCGCGGCCCAGGTCAGGGTCGAGGACACGCCGCCCGGCAGTCGCGCGCAGCGCGTCGCCTTTGCGCGCCAGGCGGATGTGCTCGTCAAGATCGCGCGGTGCTTCGGTCCGCAGCCCGACCCAGCTGCCGAGCTCGAGGAATTCGCACTCGACCTGGTGCTCGCCGACCTTGCTTCGGTCGAGAAGCGTCTTGACGTCGTCGCCAAGGAAGCGCGCGCCGGCAAGCAGGACGCCCGGACCGAGCACGAGATCCTGAGCGCGGCCAAGGAACATCTCGACGGCGGCAAGCAGCTGCGGACGATGAAGCTCGAACCGGACCAGCGGGTCATCCTGCTCGGCATCTTTCCGGTCACGCTCAAGCCGGCCGTTTACGTCGCCAACGCCGCGGATGAGCTGCTGCCCGGAGGTGGCGAACCGGCGGCCAAGGTGGCGAAGCTGGCGGCGGCCGAGGGCGCGCCCGTGATCACCCTGTCAGCCCGGCTGGAGGCTGAGCTCGGCGAGCTGGACCCAGAGGAGCAGGCCGAGATGCGTGCCGGTTATGGAATCGACGAGTCCGGCCTTGGGCGGATTGCACGGGCCGTGTGGGAGGCGGGAGGGCTGATCACCTATTTCACAGCCGGCGAGCCGGAGGTCCGCGCGTGGCCGTGCGAGAAGGACGCGCCGGCTCCGATCGCCGCGAGCAAGATTCACACCGACTTCGAAAAGCATTTCATCCGCGCCGAGGTGACCTCGGTCGACGAGCTTGTCGCGGCGGGCTCGATGGAGGCCCTGCGCGCGGCCGGCAAGCTGCGCGTCGAAGGACGCGACTATCGCGTCCAGGACGGTGACGTGGTTTTCTTCCGGATCGGTCGCTAGTGTCCTGCCCCGGAGGTTCGGCGGAAAATCGCCGCATCGGCGGCCGAGATCAAGGCGCCGGCGAGCAACGCAGCGCGCATGTCGGTAGACCTGTAAGCGAGTAGCGCAGCCGGCAACGCCGAGCTCGGCCGCCTAGGCGGATGAGC
>DATFVI010000115.1:0-11920 GCA_035260405.1 Candidatus Dormiibacterota bacterium | reverse complement strand
GGCATCTCGCTCGGTTGGTCTGGTTGTCTCTCTTTCATGTTCAAAGGGGCGTGTTTGATCGCCTGGAGTGGGTTAGAGGCGCCGGCGCGACGGTCGCTTTAGCGCGACTGGGCCGGCGAGGGTACGGATACGGGCTCGCTCAGGCTCATGATGCTGGAAAGTCTACCTTCAAGGGCTCGGGACTCGCGCGGCGCCTCACCAGGGGATAAGCCTGCAGCGCGAACCAGTAGGCGACCACGCCGACCGGGAACTGAATGCGCAGCAGGATTGCGGCCTGCACCCAGCCGATCAAACCGGCCACAGCCGGGAGCCTGGCGTAGCGAATGTCGTCGGCGGCAAGGATCAGCGCCGGCAGCGCCAGCGAACCGCTGTAGGCGCCACCCACGGTGGACAGCAGGACGGTCACGGCCAGTGCAAACGCCGTGGCTTCCGCAAGGCTCCGCCGCCTCAGCAGCCAGATCCCGGCTCCCGCCACGGCAACCTCGGCCAGCCCATACGCGAACGGGCCGGCGGAGGCCAGCAGGTGCGGTCCCAGGCCGGCCCAACCCAGCAGCGCCGTCAGCAGCAGCTCGTAGGTGCCCACCCAGCCCGGCTGGATCAAGAAGGCCAGCGCTGTGAGCGGAACCATGAACAACGCCCCGCCCGCGACCGCCCCGAGCAGCTCTCGCCAGCGCCATCCCGACGCGAGCAGCACCGCGAGGGCCGGGAGGCAGTTCGTGGGCCGCCAGAGGCTCAGCGCCATCCCGAGACCGATCAACGGCGGGTGGCCGCTGCGCTTTGCCCATACCGCAAGGCCGAGTCCGAAGAGCGCGACGGCGGTGTTGAAGTTCGAGTTGACGAGCACCCCCAATCCGACTGGCGAAAGGAGCGCCGCCGCCAGCACCGGTGCGCGGCGACCGCCCCAAAGCCACAGACCGGGAGCCAGGAAAGCGAGGCAGATCACCGGCGCGATCCGCTGCGGCCACGGGTCAGGCAGAAGGCCGAGCGGTGCGAACGGCAGATAGATCGGGAGGGGATACGCGAACAGAAAGCTCTGCCCATACTGCAGGCCTCGCTCGAGCGCGAGCGCCGGCCAGAAGTCGAAGCCGGAGCTCAGCGTCGGGAGGCAATACAGCGCGAGCGGCAAGCTCACCGCGATCGTCAACCAGTCCCGCGCGCTTCCGGAGAGCCTCTCCCCCAGGGAGACGCGTAGCGAGTCCATCTTGAGCGCCGTTCAGGATAGTGGCTGTTGCCGTTAATTCTCCCCCAAGGCCGCATGAAGTCGAGCCAGGTCTTGCCGAATCCGGCCGGCTGCGTCGTCGCCGTCTCTAGCGCTTATTGCGTTGGCGCTCGCCTTGCTCTTCGCTGAATTTCGAGGCGCCGGTGGCACGCGCGACCGCGGTGAAAAGACCGGGCGCGAGGGCCTGGACCTTCAAGCCGGCGCGCACCTGGAACGGCATGACGTCGATCTCGGCACGGTTGCGGGTGATCGCGTACCAGACGGCGTCAGCCACCTCGTCCGGCGAGACCTCGCCGACCATGGAGCTGGCCTTGAGCCCGGTCTCGGCCCACATCCCGGCTTCGCTGACGAAGGTCGGGCAGATCACTGAGACGCCGACGCGCGTGTCGATCAGCTCTTCGCGCAGCGCCAGCGCAAATCCGCGGATGCCGAACTTGGTCGCGTTGTAGATGGTGGTGCCGGCCGCCGGGGCCTTTCCCGCCAGCGACGACATGAACACCATGTGACCGCCTTTGCGGTTGAGCATCGCGGGCGCCAGCTGGTGCGCGAGCACGATTGCGGCGCGCAGGTTCACCGCGATGGCGCGATCGATCTCCGCCACCTTGAAGGTCGCCAGGCGTCCGCTCGCCGGCACTCCCGCGTTCGCCACCAACACGTCCACGTCCCCCGCCTCTCTCGCGAGGCGCTCTGCCTCACCCAGTCGTGAAAGGTCGGCGACGACGACGCGAGAATCGCCAAGCTCCTCGGCCAGCCGATTCAGCGCTTCCCCGTTGCGCGCCGACAGCACGAACTTCGCGCCGGCGCGGTTCAACCTGCGAGCGATGTGCGGCCCAAGACCGGTCGATGCGCCCGTGAGGAGAACGGTCCTCCCGCGGAGATCGTCCACGGGTTAATTATTCCTATTCGAGTGCGCCATTCGGGCACAAAAGGCGGTATCGAGGTCGATCTATAGGGCCATTCGGGCACAAATGGCCGCATTTAGTCGAATGGGTGGGGCCCTTCGGGCACAAATGGCCGCACTGGCGCTGCGAGCTCGAGCTTAAGCCGACTCCCCCACGAGTCGCGCCGGGCTGTCGCTTTCGTCGCCCAGCTCGAACTCGGGCTCCAGCGCCTCGCGGATCGAGCGCTCGGAGATCAGGCAGCGCTTGATGTCGGGACGCGACGGGATCTCGAACATCGAGTTGAGCAGCGCCTCTTCGATGATCGACTTCAAGGCGCGCGCACCTGTGCCTCGAAGCAAGGCCAGCTCCGCGATCGCGTCGAGCGATCCCTTCTGGAACACGAGCTCGACGTTGTCCAGCGAGAAGAACTTCTGGTACTGCTTGACCAGGGCGTTCTTGGGCTCGGTGAGGATGCGCACGATGTCCTGCTGGTCGAGGTGGTGCAGCGTGACGATGATCGGCAGGCGCCCGATGAACTCCGGGATGAACCCGTACTTCAACAGGTCCTGGGGCTGCAGCTGCTTGAGCGTCTCCGACACGGCCTTGCGCTCGATCTTGTTGTGCGGCGCCCCGAAGCCGATCGCGTGCCGGCCGACCCGCTGGTCGACGACCTTCTCCAACCCGTCGAACGCCCCGCCGCAGATGAAGAGGATGTTCGTGGTGTTGATCTGGATGAAATCCTGGTGCGGGTGCTTGCGGCCGCCCTGCGGCGGAACGTTCGCCACCGTGCCCTCAAGGATCTTGAGCAGCGCCTGCTGAACGCCCTCGCCGCTCACGTCGCGAGTGATCGACGGGTTGTCGGACTTGCGCGCGATCTTGTCGATCTCGTCGATATAGATGATTCCGCGCTCCGCGCGGCTGATGTCGAAATCGGCGGCCTGGATCAGCCGCAGCAAGATGTTCTCCACATCCTCGCCCACATAGCCGGCCTCGGTGAGGCTCGTCGCGTCGGCGATCGCGAACGGCACGTCGAGAATTTTGGCGAGGGTCTGCGCGAGGTAGGTCTTGCCGCAGCCGGTGGGTCCCACCAGCAGCACGTTCGACTTGCTCAGCTCGACATCTCCCACCGACTTCGACGCGGAGATCCGCTTGTAGTGGTTGTAGACCTGGACGGACAGCACCTTCTTGGCGCGGTCCTGTCCGATCACGTACTGGTCGAGCGCTGCGCATATGGTTTTCGGATTGGGGATGAAGCCCGTCTTCTGCTTCTTCTGGCCCGCCGAGCGGTTGTCGTCTTCGAGAACTTCCTGGCACAGATCGATGCATTGGTCGCAGATGAACACGCCCGGACCGGCGACCAGCTTGCGCACCTGGTCCTGCCCTTTCCCGCAGAAGGAGCAGCGCGTGTAGCGGCGTCGATCTTCTCTTTCGTTCATTGGTGCCCTATATCCATTTAAGAAGAGGCCGGCGCCGGGGGATTATGGCCCCACAGAATCTCGTTGGCAAGGCTGATGCACTCGCTGCAGATGAAAACGCCCGAACCGGCGACGAGCTTCACGCCCCGCTCACCCTGCAGGTTGCCGCAGAAGGAGCACTTCGGCCGGTGCCTTTTGACGTCGCCGCCAGCTCCCTTGCGTCGGAAGATCATCCGGCTGCGACTTTCTCCTTTTCCTTTTCCCTGTCTGCCGCCTTGTCCTTCTCTCCGAGCTTTGGCGGCGTGAGGATGATGTCGTCGATCAACCCGTACTCCTTGGCGGCCTCCGACGTGAGGAAGTAGTCGCGCTCGGTGTCGATCGTCACCTTCTCGATCTTCTGTCCGGTGTGCTTGGCGAGGATCTGGTTGAGCTGCTCGCGCGTGCGGAGGATCTCCTTCGCGTGAATCTGGATGTCGGTGGCCTGACCCTGCATGCCGCCCCACGGTTGGTGGATCAGGATGTTCGCGTGCGGCAGGGCGTAGCGCATTCCGTGCGCACCGCCCGCGAGCAGCACCGCGGCCATCGAATAGGCCATGCCGATGCAGATGGTCGAGACCGGCGGCCGGATGTACTGCATTGT
The DNA here is from genome assembly GCA_035260405.1 of Candidatus Dormiibacterota bacterium. GTDB lineage: Bacteria > Chloroflexota > Dormibacteria > Dormibacterales > Dormibacteraceae > Palsa-870. The sequence goes on along the minus strand of DATFVI010000115.1, from coordinate 7,765 downwards.
GTCGTAAATCGCCAGGCCGGCCGTGACCTGTCCGCCGGGGCTGTTGATGTAAAGAGCGATCTCCTTCTCAGGGTCCTCGGACTGAAGGTAGAGCAGCTGCGCCACGATCAGGTTCGCGACCTGGTCGTCGATGGGAGTCCCGATGAAGACGATGCGTTCCTTGAGGAGTCGCGAGTAGATGTCGAAGGCGCGCTCACCGCGGCCGGTGTTCTCCACCACCATCGGAACGAGATATCCGGCCGGTCCTTGTACCCGTGTCATGTCCACAACGTCATTCTAGACAGGGCGTCCGCAGGTTCCGTCAAGTCTTAGCGCCCGCAACCTCGAGCAGGCGCTCGAGCACTCTCCGCCGGCGGAGCCGCGAGGCGAAGTAGCGACGGGCGCTTGGACTGTTTTTCAGCTCATCCACCTGCCCTTTCAACTCATCGTCCTGGGCCGCCTCCTCTTCGAGGAACGCGACCGCTTCCTCGTCCGACGGCTCGAGGCTCTCGCGCCTGGCAAATTCGGCGAGCACCAGGTCGATCTTCAACCGGGCCTCGGCGTCCGGCCGCTGGCCGGCCATCCACTGGTCGAGCGTCTGCCCGACATATTCGAGGTAGCGCTCCAGCTTCAACCCCTGGCGGTTCAGGGTCCGCTCCATCGATTCCAGCTGGCTTGTCAGCTCGCGGTCGACCAGCGCTTCGGGGACGTCTACGCTCGACGCCTCGACCAACGCGCGCACGACTTCCTGCTCGCGCTCGAGCTTCTCCATCGCCCGCACCGATTTCTCGAGGTCGTCGCGGACGGCTTCGCGATATGCGTCTGCGGTCTCCTGGGCGCCATTGCTCAAGATCTTGGCCAGCGGATCATCGAGCGCGGGAAGGACCTTTTCCTTCACGCCTCGCACGGTGACCCGGATCGTCGCCTCCTTGCCCGCGAGCTTGGGCTCGCTGTAGGTCTCCGGAAAGGTCACGCCGGCCTCGCGCGTCTCGTCGACAAAAGTTCCGGGCAGCACCGCGAGAAGCTCGGGCAGCAGGACGCCCTCCTTCAGCTCCGCCTCCATGGCCTGGCGCGACTCCGATTCGACCCGCTCCCCGTCCACCTCGACCTCGACGTCGATGACCGCCAGGTCGCCCAACCTGAGCTCGCGCTCCACCGGCGTGATCTCCGCCATCGGCTCGCGCACCTCTTCGAGACGGCGTTCGAGCATCTCCTCGGTGACCTCGTGGCCGTGAAGGTCGGGTTGAAGCGTCGCGATGTCCGCGAGGGTCACCTCGGGCATCACGCTGATCGTCGCCTTCAACTTTGCGGGGCGGCCGCGCTCGAGCTCGAGGATCTCCACGTCTGGGTTGTCGATCGGGTCGATCGACTTCTCCACCATCGCCTGGCGCATCACCTCGGGGATCATCGCCTCGACGACCTCCTCACGGACCAGGGCCGGCCCCAGCCGCGCCTCCACCAGGGAGCGCGGCGCACGGCCGGGACGGAATCCTTCGATCTTCGCCCGCGAGACCAGGCGTTTCAGGACCCGCTCGTAGGCGGCGTCCACGACCTCGGCCGGGACCTCGATGGTCATGCCCACCTGGCTCTTGGGCAGCGGCTCGGTCTCGACAGAAAGCGGTTCGGCCATCACCGGAAGTCTACGGAGCGCGAGGCTTCGCCTCGGTTAGAGCTCTAGCAGTTCGGCCAGATCTTTTGCGGGTTTGGGCAAATCGGTATCGCTGTTGGGCTCGGCGACGGGCTCGCCAGCACCGGGCCGCCCGGGTCCGGCGGGACGCTATAGTCGACGGGCGTCGGCGTCGGGCTGGGCGGGTTGTCGCCCGGCAGCTTTGCGATGTTCGTGGTGTCGCTCAAGAACCAGCTGTTGTTCGCGCCCGCGACGACGCCCGGCGGGGGCGTGTACCAGAGGCTGCCCGGCACCGCTGCCTCCGCCTGCGATACGAACGAGTGGACCGCCGGCGAGGCGACGAACACGCCATCCGCGCCCTGGACCATGGTGAAGTTGTTGTTCAGGACGTCGCCAACCCACAGCCCGACGGCGATCTTGGGTGTGAAGGCGATCGTCACGGCGTCCTTGAAGTTGTCGGTGGTGCCGGTCTTGGCGGCGACGGTGCGGTCCTTCCAGTGCAGCGCGCTGTTGCAGCCGAAGATCAGGCACCGGTTCTGGTCGTCGGACATGGTCTGGGCCATGATGAAAGCGACCGCGGGGTCGAGCGCCAGGCGGGCGCGCTGGTCAGGGTGAGTTATGTAAATAGGAGCCTGTCCGTGCGAGTCCGAGACCGTGAGGATCGATTCGGGTGAGTGGTAAACGCCCATGTCGGCGTAGGTCGCGATTCCGCTCACGTGCTCGAGCAGCGTGATGGGGTACCCGCCGAGCGTGAGCGAAGGCCCGTACTCGTCGCCCGGCGCGGTTGGGTTGTAAGTGCCGTCTGGGTTGACGTAGCGCGGCATGACGCCAAGGTTCCGCATGTAGGCCAGCACAGCGGGCACTCCGATCGAGAGCTCGGTCTTGACAGCGGGAATGTTCAGCGAGTTGGCAAAGGCTTTCTTCAGCGGCAGCACGCCGTGCATCTTGTGGTCGTAGTTGTAGAAATCGGTGGTGCTGTACGCGTCTTTATAGACAAGCGGGCTTGGTCCGTCATAGACCGGCGTGTCGACCGTCGCCGCCCGCGCGTTGATCACCGCGCCGTAGGTGTACGGCTTCATCGACGAGCCCATGTTGCGGGGGATGGTCGTGTAGTTGATCTGGCCCGCCGACGCGTTGTAGTTCGGCGATCCGACCATGACGAGGATCTCGCCTGTCGTCGGATCTTCGGCGATCATGCCCGACGACAGCTGACCCCTTGGATCCCAGCAGGCAGAGCCCGCCTCGGACAGGTACGGCCAACCGTCGGGGACGCCGCTGTTGTAGCAGCCGCGCCCTGGTTTCGCGGCCAGGTTGTAGTTGACCACCGACTCTCCGATCTGCTGCAGGTGGTAGTTGAGGGTGGTCTTGACGGTCAGCTGCTGGATTCCCGGCTGGAAGCCGAGCTGGCGCAACTCGGCGAGCACGTAGTCCACGAAGTGGGGGGCGAGGAAGCTGTTGATCGGCGCCTGGTACACGAGCTGCTCGGCGACGGCCTTGTCCATGTCCTCTTGCGAGATGAAGTCCGAGCGAACCATGGCCTGCAGCACCTCGGTCTGGCGCAGCTTCGCGGCGTCGGGATGCAGCACCGGGTTCCACTCGGTGGGCGCCTGCGGCAGTCCGGCGAGCACCGCGGACTGGGCGAGGTCGAGCTTCGAGGCCGGGATGTGGAAGTAGCTCTCGGCGGCCGCTTCGACGCCGTACGACTGAGAGCCGTAGAAGCTCTTGTTCAGGTAGAGCTCCATGATCTGGTCCTTGCTGTAGGTCTGGGCCAGTTCGTACGCGAGCGCCAGCTCCTTGATCTTGCGGCTAATCGTCTGGTCAGGGGTCAGGAACTGCTGCTTGGCGAGCTGCTGCGTGATCGTGCTGGCGCCACCGACGATGTGACCCGACCGCAGGTTGTCGTACGCGGCTCGAATGATGGCCGCCGCGTCGAAGCCGGGGTTGGAGTAGAAGCCCTTGTCCTCGATCGCGATGGTCGCCTGGATCATCACAGGCGCGACCTGCGCCAGCTTCACGGCGAGCCGATGGTCGCCGTGGTTCCCGACGTCCGCCAGCAGCACTCCGTCGCTCGAGGTGATGATCGTGTCGCCGGCGAATCCCGCGCTGTCCAGGCCCTGGATCGACGGCAGGCTGTCGAAGAACGTCTGCGCGTACGCGTCGGCCGCAAAGCCGATCACGAGGAGCACCGCCAGCACCGCGCCCAGGCCGCGGAACATCGCGGTGCGGCGCATCTTCTGCCCGATCGGCGACCAGGTCGCGTGGATCCGGGCTCGAGGCCGGTGGCCCCCCTTGGTGGTGATCTTGGCGGGAATGCTTCTAGACATGTTTGAGGGCGCGTAGATTCTACGGTTCCCACCTCCCCCAACGGGCCTGGGGAGGAGAGGGTTACGCGGGTCGGCCGGGCATCAACCTGGCGAGCAATCCGTCCCGGGCAAGCCGCCACTCTTCGGGATCGATGGCCCGGATCAAATAGATCGCGACGGCGTAAACCAGGCCACCCGCCGGGAGGCTGATCGCGATCGAGAACCGGCTGAGCGGGTAGAGCACGACCCCCATCACGGCCCCTGCCAGCAGGATGCGCCAGCTCAGACCGATCACGGCAAGCCGGAGCTCGGGGTGATTGCGCTGAACAAACCACCATCCGAACGTGCACAGGGCCGCCTCGGTGATCACCGTCGTCGTGCTCGCCGCCAGGTAGCCGAACGCGGGGATGAAGATCAGGTTGAGGACGATGTTGATGGCGGCCGCCAGGCCGGTCGCCCAGGCATTCAGGTGCTGGCGGTTGATGGCGTTGAGCATCGCGTAGAAGGCCGAGTTGGCGAAGAGGAAGACGATGCCGAATGCGAGGATGCGCAGCGACGGTTCGGATTGCGCGAACAGGTGGAACAGGCGCCCGATCGGATGCACGAGGACGAACGTCCCGACCGTCAGGGGCCAACCCAGCAGGACCAGCACCTTGAAGAAGCGTTCATACGCTACCTTCAGCTTCGAGATGTTCGTGACGAAGTACACACCGAGCAGCGGATAGACCACCACCTGGATCGCGAGCGGCACGAACTGGAGAGCCTCGAACGGCTTGTACGCGAAGGTGTACCAGCCGACCTCCGCGAAGGAGCGGAAGTGCTGCAGGATGGGGACGTCGGCGCGGAAGTAGAGGTTGGTGAGGAACGCGGTGTACGCAAAGGGCAGCGCGAGCGGGATCCAGCGCCGCACCAATTGCCAGTCGAGCCCCAACCGAACGCGTCCCAAACGAAACACCCAGATGACGACCAGCGAGTAGACGATGGTGAAAGAGAAGGACGCGGTGTAAGCCCAGATGTAGTAGCTCACGCCCGAGTGCCGGCGAGCGCCGAACAGGATGAGCCCGCCCTGGATCGCGATCTCGGCGATGATCGCGATCGCGTCGAACTCCGCGCGGCCCACCGCATAGAAGGTGTTGCGCAGGAGGTTCGCGTAAGCCGTCGCGATGAGAAGGGCGGCGCCCGGAATGATCAACGAGGGCAGGCCGGCGCCCAGGTCCAGCGCAATCGCCATGACGACCGCCGCTGCCACGCCCAGCACGATCTTGACTAGCAGAAGCGTGCCGAGGTAGTCCCCCAGCGCCTTCTGGTTCCGCGCCGCCTCGCGCGTGTAGAGCGGGCTGAATCCAAGGTCGGCGATCACCGACACCAAGGCGGAGTAGGCGATCAACGTCGTGTAGCGGCCGTAGTTGGAATCGCCCAGCGCGTTCGCGAGCACGATGACGACCACCAGGGAGACCAGGCGCGAGATGGTGCGCGCGCCGAGGATCAGAACCGAGTTGCCAACGGCACGCGTCCCGAGCTGCGCCGCGGCGCTCGCCGCCTGGTCGCCGTCACTCACGGCGACAATCCTATGTCCCTAGATGTTTCCGGGCCTCACGTTCTGCGGAGCATCCGGCGCGACCAGCAGGAGAACCTGGCCTTCATCGAGCGCCGGGTGGTGCTGGTCCAGGTCGTCGATGGCGTGCGCCAGCTGGGCGTAGGTGATGTGGTAGCCGCGGCCCCACGAGATGCCCGGGTCGTTCAGCCAGACCCCGGTGCTGTCGTAACCGATTATGAGAACGAAATGCGGGACCGACCACCCGGTCTGCTCGTAGTGGCTGCTGTACCCCGGATAGCGCGGGTTGCCGAGCCCGTGTGTGCGCACCTCGGCGAGCAGTGGGCGCCCGGCTGACAGCTGCTGCGCTATCACCCGCGGATCGTTCGGCAGGAGCCGGTAGGCGTACCCGAAATGCTGCTGGGCGAGCTCGCCGAGCATGACGTCGTTGAGGTCAGGCGCCGGCTTCATCGAGTCGATCTGCCTGATCGTGGCGTCGGCCGCATGGGGATCGATCACCACCGATGAGTCGTGCTGCCAGTACCCGATGAGCATCGCCAGGTTGGCCGCCTCGCAGCTCTCCTGGTGCTGAGCCCAGTTGTTGAGCGGCGCTTGCGTCGTGAACGGCACCTGGAGCAAAACGTGGGCGGGGAGAGCTACAGGGGTCGGCATCGTCCCGGGACCCACCTCGACCGGTAGGGGCTGCGCATGCACACCGGTCACGCCCGCGAGAGGCGCGGCGGCCGCGCTTTCCATCAGGTAATGGCGGAAGAGGACGGCCGACCCGCCTCCCAGCACCAGCGCCCCCGCAAGCAGGATCGCAACTCCGCCCCGGCGCGCACGTCGCGGTGGCATGACCTCTCCACGCCTGGCGATGACTCCCAAAACCGCAGCCCTCCCATCAGCCGGGGGATCGCTCTCCCCGTCGCTTCTGAAACGCCCACGCCGGACGCGCTACTTATCGCGGTTTGGGGATGTAAACACGCCGGTATACTGCGGGCGCCGTTGGCCATGGAATTGAGATCGCCCTTCGTTCAAAGCGCAACTTTTCACAGCGCTTCCGAGTTGTAGCTAGCGATGATGGGAGCCCTCAAGTGGATCCTGGGCCTTGGCCTGGTCGCGACGATCGGCGTCGGGGCGGGCGTTTACTTCGCCTTTTTCGGCGCAGGACCGACGGTGAGCTACGTCACGCCGGACCTCGTTCCCATCGATCTAACCTCGGCGACGCCGAGCGACCAGCCGCCGGTGAACCTGCCCACCGCCGTCCTGCTGCCGGTGCCGTTTACCTCCCAGGCACCCCTTAACAACTGGGCTCAGCGCCAGCACACGTGCGAGGAGGCGAGCCTGGTGATGGTCGACCGCTACCTCAAGGGCGACCACTCTGGCGCCTTGATAGATCCGCACACCGCCGACGCAGCGATCAACCAGGTCACCACATGGAAGCCGGCCGTGGACCTGACCATCCAGCAGGTGGGCGATGTCGCCCGCAACAACTGGGGCTGGGCTTACAAGATCCTGCCGTCTGACCGGCTGAACATGAAGCAGCAGCTTTCGTTGGGCCGCCCGCTGATCTTCGGCGTCCGGACCCACGGACTTGGCAACTCAAACTATCCCGGCTACTCGAGCCACTACGAACAGGCCGGCTGGTCGGTCTCCCATTACCTCGTCGTGACCGGCTACAACGGGTCGGACCAGTACATCCTCAACGACCCGGGGCTGACGCGAGGCCATGGCTACCCGATCAGCTACGACCAGCTGATGCACGCTGTGGACGACCTCGACTCGGCGTACCCATCACTGAACGCCGGCCGAGTCTTCCTGGTCCTGGCCCCCGCCGCCGGAGGTTAAAAAGCCAAATCTCCCCTCCCCCCAGGGGGAGAGGAGCCTGACTAGGCGAATACGATCGCTTCGTTGAAGTCTGAGTAGCCCGCCTGGAAAGACCCCTTGCTGATCCAGTACTGCCCGCGGATCGGGTCGTTGATCAAGACTGAGCTCGGACTGACCCCGACCACCGTGTAGACGTGCGACGCGTTGTAAGGGCCGATGAAAGGAATCCACTGCCCGTCAAAGCTCAGGTAATCGCGACGCGGGTGCCAGGCCCAGTCCCACGTGGCGAACGCCACGACGGGATGGCCGGCGATGACACGCGCGTAGATGGTCGTGGCGGACATCGATCCATAGGCGATGATCCTCGCGCCGTGGGCGCGCGCGATGCGCACTAGAGGCGGGTAGTAAGTGCCATACCCGGTGAAGTTGCTCTCGCTGCCGTTGACGTTGCCTACGAACGTCTCATACGGGTTACCCCAGCGAACCCGGCCGGAG
>DATFVI010000114.1:0-8434 GCA_035260405.1 Candidatus Dormiibacterota bacterium | reverse complement strand
TCCGGGTCGCGGCGCCGGACATCCCGGCCATGCCGTTCAACACTCCACAGGAGGAGTTCTTCATGCCCAACCCGCACAAGATCGCCGAGGCCATGAGAAAGCTTGCCGCGTACTAAAAAGACCCCCCTCCCCACGCAGGGGAGAGGGTCATTCCCATCAATTTCGGAAGCCGAGTATTCCATGCGCCGGGAGGCCGTGGCGGCCGGGATGGAGGCTGCGGGGCTTGATGCGATCTGTGTCTTCTACCCGGCCCGCATCGCATACCTGACCGGGTTCCACCACATCCCAACCGAGCGCCCGATCGCGCTCCTGCTCGGGCCCAAGACAAGAACGGTGCTGGTGGTGCCCGCGGTCGAAAAGGAGCACGCGGAATCGTCCACCTCGCTCGACCGGGTCGACGTCTACTTCGAGTACCCCGGCGCCGAACACCCAATGGAACGGGTCTCGGCCATCCTTTCCGAGAGCGGCGCCAGGCCGGCGCGAACCGGGGCCGACCATGACGGCTATATCCCCTACTGGGGCTACCGCGGCCCGCTCCTCAGCGACCTCATCGGCCAGCGCGCGTTCGACGCCGAGCTGATCATCGAGTCGCTCCGTCGCGTGAAGTCACCGACCGAGATCGCCTGCATCCAGCTGAGCTGCGACTGGGCGGGGCGCGCCCATCACAGGATGCACTTCGCGATCAAGACGGGCAAGACCGAGATGGAGATTTACGCGCCGGTGGTCACCGAAACCCTGCAGGAGATGCTTCGCGAGATGCCGGGCTGGCGCCCCCGCTCGTTTGCCGGCAACGGCCTGGAATCGATGTTCGTGGCCGGCCGCTCGACCGCGATGCCCCACGGGTTCGTGCGCGGCCACGGCATACAGCAGGGTGATGTCCTCGTGAGCGGTGCGAGCGCCGACATCGACGGCTACCTGAGCGAGCTGGAGCGGACGATGATCGTGGGCGATCCCACCCCGGAGCAGGAGCGCGCATTCGACGCGATGCTCGCGCTGCAGACGCGCGCGCTCGAAGTCATGGCGCCAGGAGTGCCCGCGGGCGAAGTCGAGCTCGCCACGGTGAGGCTGGCCGAGGAGCTCGGCGTCTCCGGCAACCTTCGCCACCACGTCGGCCATTCGATCGGCCTCGAGGGGCACGAGGCGCCGTTCCTCGACCGCGGCGAGGAGACCGTGCTCGAGGCCGGCATGGTGTTCACGGTCGAGCCCGGCGTCTACGTCAAGGAGCTCGGCGGCTTCCGGCACTCGGACACGGTGCTCATCACCGAGGACGGCTGCAGGGTCATGACGGACTACCCGCGCGAGCTGAAGGATTTGATAATCACGCCGTAACGGCTTCGGCCTCGTGGGTCGGCCGGACCTTGCTCGTGTACATGTGCAGCACGGTTATGCCGTCGGCGGTGTGGCGCCGCACGCGATCTTAGAACCGCGGACGTTAGGTCCCCGTGTGGCCCGGGCGAAGATCCCTCTGGATCCTGTATGGAGGCGGCTCCGATCCTTTAACCTCGCTTGAGATGAGCCCCGACGCCGTCGCTCGCCGCGGGCGCCGCCCCGGCGACCTCCGAGTCATCGTCGGTCGCGCCGCCAAGCTGCCCCGCACGCTCGGAGCGCCGGCCCTGTTCGCCGCCAGCTACGGGAACGTCGGGTCCAGCATTTACTACGCCCTGGGCGTCACCGCCGCCTTCGCCCTCGGCCTCACGCCGCTGGCCTTGATCCTCGCGGGCCTTATCTTCGTCAGCACCGCGCTGAACTACGCCGAAGGCTCGGCGGCGCTGCCCCACGCCGGTGGCAGTTCGCAGTTCGCGCGCCGCGCCTTCAACGCGCCTATCGGCTTCCTGGTGGGTTGGGTCCAGCTGCTCAACTACACGGCGACCGTCTCGATCTCGGCGTACTTCGCGATCAGCTACCTGGGGGTGTTCGGCAAATACTTCTGGTTGTTCGGCGAGTTTCGATCCTCAGAGCCGTGGCACATCGGGGCCACCATCGTGCTGATCGGCCTTCTGCTCGTGGTCAACGTCATAGGCATCCAGGAATCGAGCGCGCTCAACCTGGTGCTGGCCATGACAGACCTGGTCACGCAATTTGCTCTGGTCATCCTCGGCCTTTTTTTCCTGCTCAAGATCGACGTCGTAATCCACAACATCCACCTCGGGGTGGCGCCGACCTGGGGCAACTTCCTGGCGAGCATCTCGATCGCGATGGTCACCTATACCGGCATAGAGACGATCTCCAACATGTCCGAAGAGGTCAAGAACCCGGGCCGCAGCGTGCCTCGGGCAACATTTGCGGTGATCGCGGCGGTGCTGTTCGTCTCGGCTTTCCTACCGACGATCGGCATGAGCGTCTTTCCCGTCCATCTCGTCGACGGCCAGTACACGACGGCCCTCGCCACCACCTACAAGAGCGACCCCGTCGCCGGCATCGTCACCGGTTTCACTAGGGTCTCGACGACCCTTGCGTTCTGGGCCGGCCTCTGGGTCGGATTCCTCGCCTTCACGATCCTTGTGATCGCGACCAACGCAGGCTTGATCGGAATCTCGCGGCTGAGCTATTCGCTGGCCGGCGCCGACCTGCTTCCACATCGTTTCGCCCGCCTACACCCGAAATTCAAGACGCCCTATATCTCGATCATCGTGTTCGGCATCGCGGCGGCGGTGCTCGTCTTACCTGGAATCTTCGTACACGGTGAGGAGATCGACCTGTTGGGCTCTGTCTACGCCCTCGCGGCAACCTTCGCGTTCTGCTCCGCGCACCTCTCCGTGATGCGGCTGCGGTTCATCGAGCCGAATCTCTATCGCCCATACCGCATGCCCTGGAACATCAAGTTCGGCCGGGACAGCATCCCGGTTCTATCACTGCTAGGAGCGCTCGCGATCGGCACCGTGTTCACCCAGCTGATGTCACAGAACATCTCCAACTCCTCTTTTATCTACCTCGGCTGGTTGTTGCTGGGCGGCGTCACCTTTGTGGTCTATCGCCGCTACCGGAAGCAGCCCCTGTGGGAGCCACTCGAGGAGCCACCTCCCGTCGACCGCGAGATCGAGCATTTGCCGGCCGCGCCGCTGCCGAGCTCAGCTCGCTACAAGCATGGGCGGCGGGTCGCCGCGCACGCCGCGGTCGCGGCCGCGGAGCACCGCCGGCACCGTCCCGGCTGGCAGCTCGAGTTCGAGCTGTTCTTCGCCCGCCACGGACAGGCGCGCGGCATCCTGATCGTCCTGGTGTTCGCCGCGGTCAGCGGCCTCGCCGTCGGCGTCGACCTCTCCAACTACGACCCGTTCGGCCCAGGCCTGGGCTGGTCGCCGGGCATCGTGGTCGTAGCCTTGATCGCGGCCTACCTGCTGAACCGAAGCCACGCAGAGCGATAGCCACCAGCCCATTCCGCACGGTTGGCGCCAGCGTAGGGCGCGAATCGGCGCGTCATGTCGATTCTCCGGCAATCGCGAGCTCCTTCGCGCGGTTCGCGTAGCCCGGGTGCGACGGGTGCGCCACTCGGTACCACGCCAGGGTCTCGGCAAGGGCGTCCTCCAACGCGGACGGCTCGAACCCGAGGTCTTTGCGAGCCTGGTCGAGCACGTACCCGGCGGAACGTTTGGGATCAGGCCCATATGGGCTCGCACCCTCCGGCAGCTCCGCAAACGGCACCGGGTGAAGGCGGACCGGACGGCCCATGGCCCGGGCGATTCCTTCGACCAGGTCGCGCAGGCTCACGTTCTCGAAGGCGGCGTTGAACGCCTTGTGCGTCAAGTCTTTGCGCAGGTCGCACGCCAGCGCACAGGCGTAACCGATGTCCTTGACCCACGCAAGTCCCGCCTGCCGTTCGTACGACTCGACCGGAACGAGCACCGGCCCGCCGTCCTCCACGCGCTGAATGTAGGCGGCGATGCGCAGGGAGGGGTCGGCCGGCCCGAACACCGCGGGTGGCCGGATCACGGTCCATGCGAGATCCGTCTCGCGCGCCAGCATCGTTTCGCACCAGCGCTTGCCATTCATATAGTCGAGCTCGGGCGGTGGATCTCCGACCAGCGGCACGAAGTCGTCCTCGCGAGCGGCCTTGCCGTCAAGGTTGGGATACACGCCGGTCGAGACGAAGACGTAGCGCGCACCGCTGAAGAGTCGCGCGACTGAGCGCACCTCGCCTGGTTGATAGCACGCGAGGTCGAGCACCACGTCCGGCTCGACCTGCCGGAGCGCGCGCTCGAGCTGGTCGTCCTGCGTGCGGTCGAACGCGACAAAGCTGGTGAACGTGCCATACGGGCGCTCCTTCCTGCCCGCGGCGATGGTCTCCACGCCGCGTCTCATCAGCTCCTTGCACGCGGCGACGCCGACGAAACCCGCACCGCCCAAAACCAGGGCACGCGTCACTAGAGATCGCGCGCGGTGAACTCGACGTCGATGCCGTCCAGGTTTTTCAGCCGCTCGGACATCTCTCGCGCCATCGCGACCGAGCGGTGGCGTCCACCGGTGCATCCGAACGCGACCACCAGGTGCGATCGCCCGCGCTCGCGGTAGTGCGGGATTGCCGCGGCGAGCGTCCTTTCCAGGTTGCCCAGGAGCTCTTGCGCCGCCGGCTGCTCGATCACGAAGTCCCTCACGCGTGGGTCTCGTCCGTCGAGAGGCCGGAGCTCCTCGACCCAGTAAGGGTTTTCCAGCAGCCTTACATCGACCACCCATGACGCGCCGTCCGGGATGCCGTGCTTGTAACCAAACGCCACGCAAGACACAAGGAGGCGCTCGCGCGAGCGAAGCTGCTGCGCAAGCTCGCGCAGCTGCGCGACGTCGACGCGGTGATGCGCGCGCTCGTGGCTGCCTCCGGCCCTTCCGTCGCCCGGGCCGACGTGCACCAGCACGTAGCGGATGTCCTGTGCGTCGGCGTCCTTGAGCACAGACACTGCATCGCCGCGCAGCGGCAGCACCGCGTCGGTGTCGTCCCACGCGGAAAGCCAGCGCGCGAGCTGAAAGCCCGAATCGATGAACACGCCCACGGCCTCATCCAGCTGGGGCTCGCTGCCCCCACCCACGATCACTAGCGTCACAGGGATTCCTTTAAGCGTTTGGCCAGGCGCTCCGGCACGCCCAGCTTGACGATGTCCTCGACGGGCGCCTCGCGGATCGCCTGCACCGAGCCGAAGTGTCGCAGGAGGATGCGCTTGCGCGCGGGCCCGATGCCCTCGACCGAGTCAAGCGGCGACGTCAACGCCTTGCGCGTCCGGACCTTGCGGTGGTGGGTGATCGCAAAGCGGTGCGCCTCATCGCGGATGCGCTGCACCAGGAACATGCCAGGCGAGTTCCGCTCCTGGACGATGGGCTCCGCGCGCCCCGGCGCAAAGATCTCCTCCCTCTCCTTGGCGAGGGCGAACGTCGGGATGTCCGCGTAGCCCGCAGACTCGAGCACCTCGAGCGCCGCGCTGAGCTGGCCGCGACCTCCGTCGATGAGGATCAGGTCGGGCCGGCTCGTGAACGAGCGGTCACCCACCGCGTCGGCCTCCTCGCGGCGTTGGGCGGACTCGAGGCGCTCGAGCCTGCGCCGCAGCACCTCCTGCAGCATCGCGAAGTCGTTTGGCCCCGGCACGAACTTGATCTTGAAGTGGCGGTAGTGGTCGTTTCGCGGCCTGCCGTCCTCGAAGACCACCATCGCCCCGACCGCCGAGTCGCCCTGGATGTTCGAGATGTCGTAGCACTCGATGCGCTTCGGGGGCGACTCCAGGTCGAGGGCTTGGGCCAGCGCCGCCAGCATCGGCTCGGTGCGGCTGCGGTCATAGTCGGCCTGGATGCGCAGCTGCTCGAGCTCTTGCGCCGCCGTTTCGGCGAGCTGCAGCACAAGGGCCCGCCTGCGCCCGCGCTGCGGCACGTCGATCGACACCGGGCCCCCTCGCTTCTGGCTGAGCCAGCCCGCCAGGAGGTCGGGCTCGTCAAGAGGCCCCGGCAGGATCACCGCGCGCGGCACATGCGTGGCGCTCGCGTAGTACTGGAGCACGAAGCCGCGCAGCAGCTCGGCTTCGGTCGCCTCGGCAGCGCCATCGAGAGCGTGGCCGTCGTGCCCGACCATCTTGCCTTGCCTGATGTAAGCCACCTCGACGAACACGTCTCCCGCGTGACGCGCGTACGCGATCAGGTCCTCGTCGTCCCGGCCGCGCGTGAGGACCTTCTGCCGGTCGGCGATGCGCTCGATCGACTGGAGCTGGTCGCGGTAGCGCGCGGCGTTCTCGAAATCCAGCCGGTTCGCCGAGCCCTCCATGCGCTCCTCGAGCTCGCGCACGAGCAGGTCCGAGCGCCCCTCCATGAAAAGCGCGACCTCGTTGATACGCGCCTTGTAATCCTCCGAGCTGATGCGCCGCTCGCATGGACCCGGGCAGCGCTTGATGTGGAAGTCCAGGCAGACCTTGCCCTGCTTGAAGATCTCGTCCGAGCACGTCCTGAACGGCAGCAGCTGGCGGATGGATTTGACGGTGCCGCGCAGCGACTGGGCCGAGGTGTAGGGGCCGAAGTACCGCGCGCCGTCGTTCTGGACCCTGCGCGAGTAATGCACGCGCGGAAACTCCTCGGTCACGGGGAGCTTCAGGTAGAGGTAGTTCTTGTCGTCCTTGAGCCGGATGTTGAAGCGCGGCCGGTAGTTCTTGATGAGGCTGCACTCGAGAACCAGGGCCTCCACCTCATTGGCTGTCGTGACGAACTCGAAGTCGGTGGCCCTACGCACCATCTCGGCGACGCGCGCGGTCTGTGCGTATCCGGGAGTGAAGTAGGAGCGCAGCCGGTCACGCAGACGCAGCGCCTTGCCGACGTAGATGACCTGGCTCCTGTTGTCGCGAAACAGGTAAACGCCAGGACCGTCCGGCACCGCCCGCAGGCGCCGCTTGACCGTGTCTTCGAGGGAAACCGCCACGCAATCGATTTTAGAAAGAGTCTCGGACGGGGCCAGCGGCGAGAGATTCGGTGACCAGGTGGTCCAGCTGCTAGGCGCGGCCGAGCACCGGAGCGAGCGCATCTGTCGATGCGTAAGCGAGGAGCGGAGGCCGCAACGACGCAGATGGGCCGCATGGGCGCCGAAGATCCGCCGATGGCTCCGGCCGAGACTCTTAGCTCGAATAGACTGCCTTCGATGGAGCAACGGCCCGCCACGCCGGCGCCGTACACCACCCCGCCGGCCTACGCCCCCCAAGCCACTGGGCGCTACAACCCCTGGGCGATCGTCAGCGTCTCGTTCGCCGGCTCGACAGTGCTCGGCAGCTGGTGCTTCGGCGGCCTGATCGCCGTCATCACGGGCCACGTCGCGCGCCACCAGATCAAGACGAGCGGCGAGGCCGGCGCAAACCTCGCGCTGATCGGCCTGGTCGTGGGCTACATGTCGATCGGGCTGTTCCTGCTGTTCATCGCCGCGTACATCGCCTTCGTCGTCTT
The DNA here is from genome assembly GCA_035260405.1 of Candidatus Dormiibacterota bacterium. Classification (GTDB taxonomy): domain Bacteria; phylum Chloroflexota; class Dormibacteria; order Dormibacterales; family Dormibacteraceae; genus Palsa-870. The sequence goes on along the minus strand of DATFVI010000114.1, from coordinate 1,042 downwards.
CGTCCTCGTGCTAGCGGCCACCCACCCGAATTCGTCGCCGAGCCCAACCGCCTCCCCCTAAACTTGACTGGAATGAGCAACATCCCCAGCGACCTCCCGCCTTCGTCCACCAGCCCGACACAGATCGCGGGGCAGCAGACGGCACCCTCCACCTCGGTTCCGCCGGGTCCACTGGGCCCGATGTACACACCGGCCGGCGCCGGCAGCCGGACCAACACCCTCGCGATCGTGAGCCTGGCCGCCGGAATCGGATCGTTCGTCGCCCACATCGTCCCGGGCGTGGGCGGATTCACGGTCGCCCTGATCGCGGTCATCACCGGCTACATGGCGCGTAAACAGATCAGGGAAACGGGCGAGTCGGGCATGGGCATGGCGACCGCGGGAATGATCATCGGCGCGGTCCACATCGCGCTTCTGGTCCTGATCGTGATCGGGCTGATCTTCGCGATTTTCGTGTTCGGCATCGTGCTCTTCGGAGCCCACCGCTAAAGGGAGCTAAGCCGCCCAGCGATAACCTGGTCCGCGCGCCCGCCGCATCACCACCCGCTCCGGCGGCAGGAACTGAAACTCTCGGCCGACTTTGACCACCTGCCAACCACCTTCATGCACCAGCCGGTGGTGAAAGAAGCAGAGCAGCACGAGGTTCTCCAGCTTGTCCGACCCTCCTCGCGACCAGTACACGATGTGATGCGGGTTCGACCAATTGACCGGGCGATCGCAGCCGTGGAACCGGCATCCCTTGTCGCGAACCCGCAGCGCCCGCATCCTCGGCGCCGAGACCGTCCGCGTCGCCTTCCCGACGTCGATCACCACCGAGTCGGCCAGCAGGACCCGCGACATCGTGCAGTCGCAGGCCAGGCGCTCGGCGGTGCGAATCGAGATGGGGAGCGAGAAGTCGAGGTCGGCCGGCGGCACACCCAGCTCGCCTTTCAGCGCTTCCAGCGTCATGGTCAGGTTGATGTGCGGCTTGACCGAGTGGCGGCGAGGCAAGGTGCCCTGGTCCATCGCATGCATAGACAGCTCACCCACGGCATCCGCCCGG
>DATFVI010000113.1:0-9543 GCA_035260405.1 Candidatus Dormiibacterota bacterium | reverse complement strand
CTGCACATCTTTCTGCCGCTCCGCGACATGGGGATTGACGGCGTCGTGCACCGCCTGTCCGATGGCGCTTATGCGCCGGTGCAGGTGAAGGCGCGCACCTCGCTGACGCCCGCCGGCCAGGTGCACATCACCGTTACGGCGAACAGCCTGAAGGACGACGAGGCGCTCGTCGTGGCTACTTTGGTGGATGGAGAAGAGCTCGGGCGGTTCGTGCTGGTCGTGACGGAGGCTGCGTTCCGGTCGCTTGCTTCGCGCGACGTGGTCGAAGGACGCGAATACCTGACCGCGGCGTTCCAGATGCACTCGGGTGGAGATTCGCGATGGGCGCCGCACCTGGTTGATCGGGATCGGCTGGCGGAGCGATTTGGTTCCGCGGCGGAGCTTGGCGAAGCGCGGCCGCCGGCGGCTGCCCGAGTGGATCGCGGTCACGAGGGATTCCTGGGCGAGATGGAGGTGATCAGGCGGTTGGCGGAGGCGGCGTCTCTCAACCTGTTTCGACCGTTTCCGGACCTCGAGACGGTGGAGGTGCTTGCCCGGCACGTCGCGACGCGCCGCTTCCTGGGGTTGCAGGTCAAGGCGGTCGGGTGGGACCGGGAGCACCTCGAGAACCGGGTATACGTGAGGCGATCCAGTTTTCGATCGTCGCCTTCGACCTATGTATGTGTCGTCGGGTGGAATCGCGACTCGGAGCTGTTCGAAGACGACTGCCTGTTCATTCCGAGCGTCGAGCTGATGGACATCGGCAGGGTGGAAGGGGAATGGATCACGCTGGAGCTGGTGCCGGGGGCGATGAGGCACCGGCGGACCGACCGCTATCGAGTTTCGCTTTTGTCGCTCGGAAAGACGGTGGAGTCTCTGCTGGCCTGACGGTCAGGCGAGTTTCGAGCTCAATCGATCGATGCCCGCCGGCGACACCCCCGCTGCCTCGAGGTACGAATCCACACCGCCCCATTTGTGCTCCACGTAATCGAGCGTGCCCAGCATCCACTCCGGCGGGCAGCGCAGCTCGTCTTGCATCTGCTCGCGGCGCTCCGGCGATGCCTTCGCCAGCCACTGCTCGTACCGAGTCGCGAGCCGGATGTCTGTCTCGGCGTAGTCGTCACCGATCGCCGCGGGTTCGACACCGTTGAGGGAAAGCAGCATGGCCGCCACCAGGCCGGTCCGGTCCTTGCCGGCGAAGCAGTGGAACAAGAGCGGTGCTTCGGCCCGGGCGATGGCGTCGAAGATCCCTCCGAGCGCGGCCTGCCGCCGGTCGATCATGACCCTGTACCGATCCCGCATCGAGGGGAATTCGTGGAGGGCGGATCCGACCTCGTCGTCGACCAGGGGCAGGTTCAGATAGACGGGTGCATCGTCCTGGTCTTGAAGCTGTGCCGAAACGAGGGGCTCAGCGCTCTGGAAATCGGAGAATGGCGGTCCGGGCGAACCCTTGAGCTCTGATTCGGCGCGCAGGTCGATCACCGTCGCAATGCCGTAGTCGATCATCGCCCGCCGTCCCGCGGAGGTCAGGCTCGCGACATTGTCGGAGCGCACGACGACCCCCACGCGGGTCATACCGCCATTTCGGGGGAGACCACCGAGGTCGCGGGCGTTCTGGCAGTCGGGCCAGTCCAGACGGCGGCCGTTCGCTATTGCCAATCCCAGCTCCCCACCCGGCGCTTCGCGCCGACCTCCCCGGCGAGCGGGGAGGTGATTACCTCTTTGTGTACTGGGGAGCCTTCCTTGCTCGCTTCAGGCCGTACTTCTTGCGCTCCTTCATGCGCGCGTCGCGGGTCAGGAGGCCGGCCTTCTTCAGGGCCGGGCGGAGGTCCGGGTCGAACTTGATCAAAGCGCGGGCGATACCGTGCGAGATCGCGCCCGCCTGGCCGCTCGTCCCGCCGCCGAACACCTTCACGCTGATGTCGAACTTGCGCTGCAGGCTGGTGATGCGCAGCGGCGCCAGGGCCGCCATCTCGAGGACCCTGCGACCCAGGTAGGCGAGCGTGTCCTTGTCGTTGATCACCACCCGGCCTTCGCCCGGCTGGATGCGCACGCGCGCTACTGCGTTCTTGCGGCGCCCGGTTCCTCGGTGGAAGACGTCAGCCAATCTTGAGCTCTCCCTTGGCGTCGAAGGCGAGCGCCTTCGGCTTCTGTGCCTGGTGCCCATGCTCGGGACCGGCGTAAATGCGAAGACGGGTGAGCATATCCGCGCCCAGCGTGTTGTGTTGCAGCATCCCCTTGACGGCGTTCATCAGCGGGAAGGTCGGGTCGAGCTCCTGGGCCTTCTCCAGGGTGCGCCGGCGCAAGCCGCCGGGGTAGCCGCTGTAGTGCGTGTATTCCTTCGAGCCGAGCTTGGTGCCCGACACCTTGATCCTGGACGCGTTGATCACGACGACGTGGTCGCCGGTGTTCAGGTGCGGTGTGTACGTTGGCTTGTGTTTGCCGCGCAGGACTTTAGCCACGCCTGAGGCAAGGCGGCCGAGGACCTGGTCTGTGGCATCGACTACAAACCAATCCGATTTCAGTTCCGCGGCTTTCGCCGTCCACGTCTTCTGTTTGCTCATCTGTTTCGTTTCGGGTTCCCTAGTAAATCACTTCCATCAAAGTCAGGCCCCCCGCCGGGGCCGTCCTCGCCGCCTTTCGCCGATCTCGCGCCTCGAGGACCTCTCCCACCCACTCCGGCGGCCGCCGGCCGCGGCCGACCTCGGCCAGGGCGCCCGCGATGCCTCTCGCCAGACCGCGGAGGAAGCCCTCGGCGACCAGCTCCAGCTCGACGACGTCTCCTCGTCGCACGACGCGGGCGGAGCGCATCTCGCGCACCCTCGCATCGGCGGGCTCGGAGGCCGAGCAGTAGCTGGTCCAGTCGTGCTTGCCGGCAAGCGCCTTCGCCGCGGCGGACATCGCGTCCACGTCCAGCGCTCCCTGCACATGCCAGCAGCGTCCTCGCTCCAACGCGGGCCTCGACGGACGGTCGAGGTACCGGTAGCGGTACCGGCGCCACCTGGCGGAGTAGCGAGCGTGGAATTCGTCCGCGACCTCCTCTCCCGAGAGGACCGCCACGTCGGCGGGGAGCTTGGCGTTGAGGGCCGCCACCAACCGGTGCGGCGAGATCCGCCCGTCCGTCTGGAAGCTCACGACCTGGCCCTCGGCGTGGGCGCCGGCGTCGGTGCGACCGGCGGCGTACACCTTGTGGTCCTGGCCGGTGATCGCTCGCAGTGCTCGCTTCAGCTCCGCTTCGACCGTACGGCCGCGCGCCTGCTGCTGCCAGCCGGCGAAGCCGCTTCCGTCGTACTCCAGCACGACTTTGATATTCACTTTTTAACTTTGGTCTTCGTTCTCGACCCTCTCCCCGACCCTCTCCCGCGTAGCGGGAGAGGGAGGACTCCTCTCAGTCGACTAATTCGATTATCACCATCGGTGCTGCATCCCCCAGGCGTGGGCCTTTGTGGATGATTCTGGTGTAGCCGCCTGGACGTTCCGTCAGGCGGGGCAGCAGGTTGGAGAACAGGCGCTCCACCACGTCGGGCTTGGAGATCTCCTCGGCCACGCGGCGCCGCGCGTTGAGGTCGTCGTCCTTCGCCGTGGTGATCAGCCGCTCGACCCAGCGCTTCAGCTCCTTGGCCTTCGGCTCGGTCGTGGTGATGCGGCCGACCTCCAGCAGAGACGTGCACAGGTTGCGCATCAGCGCCTTGCGCGAGTTGGTGTCTCTGTTGAAGCGGCGGCCGCTCTTCTGGTGACGCATGGGAGCTAGCCCCGGAGGACCGTGCCCATCTCTTCGGGCTTGATGAAGCCCTTCTCGACAAGCTTCTCTTTGATCTCGTCGAGCGACTTGCGTCCGAAGTTGCGGAGCGCGAGCAGCTCCTCTTCCCTCTTCTGCAGGAGCTGGCCGACGGTCTGGATCTCGTTCGCCTTCAAGCAGTTGAAAGCCCGGACCGAGAGGTCGAGCTCTTCAATTGGGGTGTCCATCAAGCGGTTCTGGCTGCCCTTCTCGCCGCGCAGCTCCGCCTCGTGCTTCTCGATCGAGTCGCGGAAGCGGGTGAACAGGCTCAGGTGCTGGGTGAAGAGCTCGGCCGCGTGGCTGACCGCTTCCTCGGGCGACATGGTGCCGTCCGTCCAGACCTCGATGAGGAGGCGGTCGAAGTCGGTCGACTGCCCGACACGGGTCTTCTCCACGGTGAAGTTCGCCTTCTCGACCGGCGAGAAGATCGCGTCGATCGGGATCACGCCGATGGGCTGGCCCTCGCGCTTGTTGCGGTCCGCGGCCACGTAGCCCTTGCCGCGCTCCACGTTGAGCTCCATGCGCAGGTGGCCCTTGGCCGCCAGCGTGCAGATGTAGAGGTCGGGGTTGACGATCTCCACGTCGGACGAGGCCTGGATGTGCGACGCGTGCACCTCGGCCGGGCCCTTGACGTCGAGGATCAGGGTCACTGGGTCCTCGGTGAAGCTCTTCAGGCAGAGCCGCTTGAGGTTGAGGATGACCTCGGTCACGTCCTCCTTCACGTGCGGGATGGCCGTGAACTCGTGCGCGACGCCGTCGATCTGGATCGACGTGACCGCCGCGCCCCACAACGAAGAGAGCAGTACGCGGCGAAGCGTGTTGCCCAGGGTCGTGCCGAATCCCGGGTCAAGGGGCTCGATGTCGAACTTGCCGTAGTTCGCGCTGGTCTCGAGCTTCCGGACCTGCGGGGTGACGCTCATCTGTGTGTCGATTGCCAATTGGGTACTCCCTTTACCTTGAGTAGAACTCGACGATCAACTGTTCCTCGACTCCGGTCTCCATCTCGTGGCGGTCAGGACGCGCCAGGATCTTTCCGGACTTGTCGTCGGCGCTGAATGAAAGCCATGAAGGCACCGGCCGGACGCGGGAGGCCTCGAGCACGACGTCGATCACGCCGTCGCTTCCCTTGACCTTGAGCACATCGCCGACCTTGAGCTGGTAGGAGGGCACGTTGACCGTCTTCCCGTTGACCTCGAAGTGGCGGTGCGACACGAGCTGCCGCGCCTGCTTGCGCGAGGTGCCCATGCCGAGCCGGTAGATCACGTTGTCGAGCCGGAGCTCGAGATGGCGCAGCAGGTTGACACCCGTCACGCCGGGTTCCTTGGCCGCCGCGTCGAAATAATTGCGGAACTGCTTCTCGAGCAGGCCGTAGATGCGGCGTGCCTTCTGCTTGGCGCGCAGCTGGATGCCATAGTCCGACGTCTTGCGCTTGCGCGCCTGCCCGTGCATTCCAGGCGCGAACGCGCGGCGCTCGATGGCGCACTTCGGCGTGTAGCAGCGCTCGCCTTTGAGGTAGAGCTTCGCGCCCTCGCGGCGGCAGAAACGGCAAACCGGGCCGCTGTAGTTGGCCACTAGACACGCCTCCGCTTCGGAGGGCGGCAGCCGTTGTGCGGGATGGGCGTTACGTCGGTGATTGCGCTGACCTCCAAACCTGTTGCCTGCAGTGAACGGATCGCGGCCTCGCGACCGGCGCCCGGGCCGCGGACGAAGACCTCGATCGAGCGCATGCCGTGCTCGAGCGCCTTTTTGGCGGTCGCCTCGGCGGTCACCTGCGCCGCGAACGGCGTCGACTTGCGGCTCCCCTTGAAGCCCTGCGCGCCGGCCGAGCCCCACGAGATGACGTTCCCGTCGATGTCGCTGATCGAGATGATCGTGTTGTTGAACGTGCTCTGGACGTGCGCCTGCCCGTTGACCACGTTCTTGCGTTCGCGGCGGCGGGTGCGTACTACTTTCTTCTTGGGCATTACTTGCCTGCTTTGACCTTCTTCTTGCCGGCGACCGCACGCTTGGGACCGCGGCGGCTGCGGGCGTTGGTGCGCGTGCGCTGGCCGCGCACGGGAAGGCCGCGGCGGTGACGCGAGCCCCGGTACGAGCCGATCTCGGTCATGCGCTTGATGTTCTGCGCGACCTCGCGGCGGAGGTCACCTTCGATCAGCAGCTCCTTGGCGGTCGCCATGCGGTCGATGATCTGGCGGAGCCGGCCGACCTCCTCGTCGGTGAGGTCCTTCACGCGGGTGTCTGGGTTGATCCCGGCCGTCTTGACGAGCTTCTTGGCGGTCGTGTTGCCGATGCCCATGATGTACGTCAGGGAGATGACGGCCCTTTTCTGCGGGGGTATGTCTACGCCGGCGATTCTCGCCATTTAATCCTTTAGCCCTGCCGCTGCTTGTGCTTGGGCGTCTTGGAGCAGATCACTCGGACCACCCCGTTGCGCTTGATCACCTTGCAGCTCGAGCACATCTTTTTGACGGACGGACGTACTTTCATCTCCAAATCTCTCGAATTCGCCCTCGCGACCGGTCGCTGCTCGCCAGCTCGACGCCCACCTTGTCCCCAGCGAGGAGCCGGGTGAAGTGGGTGCCGGCACGGTCGGCGACGTGAGCCAGGACTTTCGCCCCGTTCTCGAGCTCAACCCGGTACACACCGTTGGGTAAAGGCTCCACCACGACCCCCTTCACGAGTGGGAGGCGTTGGGGCACGAACCGCGATTGTACCAAACTCAAGCCATCGGGTTGGCGGTCAGGACGAGGGGGCCCCGGTCGGTGATGGCGACGGTGTGCTCGAAGTAGGCCGAGAGGGAGCCGTCCGCCGTGCAGATCGTCCAGCCGTCCGGCTTCATGTAGACCTCGTGGGAGCCCGCGTTGACCATGGGTTCGATCGCCAGGGTCATCCCGGCCTTGAGCCTGGGCGGGGTGCCGGGAACGCCGAAGTTGGGCACCTGGGGGTCCTCGTGCATCTCACGGCCGATCCCGTGGCCGACGAACTGGCGGATGACCGAGAAGCCTGCTTCCTCGACGTGCTTCTGGATCGCGGAGGAGATGTCGCCCAGGTAGCCACCAGCCCGCGCCTTGTCGATGCCGACGTAGAGCGCCTGTTCGGTCACCTTGAGCAGGCGGGCGGCCTCCGGGGTGATCTTGCCAACGCCGACCGTGATGCCCACGTCGGCCCAGAACCCGTCCAGGACGAGACCGAGGTCGAGGCTCACCAGGTCCCCGGCCGCCACCTTGCGGTTGCCGGGGATGCCGTGGACGGCCTCGTCGTTGATCGAGACGCAGATCGAGCGGGGGAAGCCGTGATAGCCGAGGAATCCTGGCGTGGCGCCGCCCGCCCGGATGAGCCGGTCGGCGATCTTGTCGAGCTCGATGGTCTTGACCCCGGGCTCGCACGCCTCCTTGAGGGGAGGGAGCACGGACGCGAGCAGGCTGCCCGCGCGGGCCATGAGGTCGATTTCGTGTGCGGTTTTCAGGTTGATCATGCGGTTTGCCTCTTGCCGGCGGGGGCGGTCACGGCGGCCATCACCTGGCGGCTTATCTCATCGATTGTGCCCATGCCGTCGATCTCAGAAACCAGGCCCTCGCCGCGGTAGTGGTCGAGCACCGGGATGGTTTTCTGGAGGTAGACCTCGATCCGCGGCTTGACCGCTTCCGCCTTGTCGTCCTCCCGCTGCACCAGTGTGCTGCCGTCGGCCGCGCACGCGGCGGTTCCCGGCGGGTAGGTGCGCTGGCAGACCGGGCACACGAGCCTGCCGGAGAGGCGGCGGAGCAGCTCCTCGAGGTCGACCTTGAGGTAGAGGACGCGGTCGAAGCGGCGGCCGAGCTCGTCCATCATGTCGTCGAGGGCCTCGGCCTGGGGGATCGTGCGCGGGAAGCCGTCGATGATGAAGCCGCGCTTCGAGTCGGGCCGCCGGAGGCGGTTGGCGATCATCGCGATCATGATCTCGTCCGAGACGTAGTGGCCAGCGGCCAGGATGGGCTGGGCCTTCTGGCCGAGCGGGGTGCCCGCGGCGATCTCGGCGCGGAGCATGTCGCCCGTGGCGATGTGCGGAATTCCGAAATGCGAGCGCAGCATGTTGGCCTGGGTCCCCTTGCCGCTGCCCGGGGCACCGTAGAGGAGCAGGTTCACCTGATGAAGCCGCGGTACTGGCGCATCACCAGCTGGGTTTGCAGCTGCTTCATCGTGTCCAAGGCGACGCCGACGACGATGAGTATGGCTGTGCCTCCGAGGTACATCTGCTGGTGCGAGATGCCCGAGATCTTGGCCGTGGCGATCGGAAGGATCACCGTGATGAAGCCGAGGAAGGTCGCGCCCGCGAAGGTCACGCGGTTCATGACCGCGGCGAGGTAGTCCGCGGTCGGACGGCCCGGGCGGATTCCGGGGATGAAGCTCGAATACCGCTTCAGGTTGTCCGCGACCTCGTTCACGTCGAACGTGATCGCCGTGTAGAAGTACGTGAACCCGAACGTGAAGGCGAAGTAGAGGGCGTTGTAGGTGACCGCCATCGGAACGTTGGACGTGTCGGGCGCGAAGTTGCCCCTCACCCACGCCGCCGCCTTGTAGTACCAGGTGTCGGGCGGCGCGCCGGTGAAGTAGTTGGCGACGATGGTCGGGAGGAACATCACCGAGATCGCGAAGATGATCGGGATGACCCCGGCGTGGTTGACGCGCAGGGGCAGGAAGCTGGCGCGGCTCTGCACCTGCTTCAGACCCACCGTCCGTTGCGCGGATTGGATGGGAATTTTCCTCACCGCCTGCTGCACCTCGATGATCACCGCGGTCATGAGGAGAGCGATCAGGCCGAAGATGATGAAGGGCACGTAGTCGGCGATGCCGCCGCCGGAGGACTTGGCCGCGAACACCGCGGCGACGCCCTGCGGCCCGCGCCCGATGATGCCGGCGAAGATGATCAGCGACACGCCGTTTCCGATTCCGTACTCCGTGATCAATTCACCGAACCACATCAGCATCACGGTGCCGGCGGTGAGCACCAGCACGATCTGCAGGCGCTGGAACCAGTCCAGCGCGGGGAGGATGGCCGGGCTCGTGTTCTGGAAGAGGACGGTGAACCCGTAGGCCTGGCCGGCGCCCAGGAGGACGGTCAGGTAGCGGCTCCAGCGCGTGATGCGGCGGCGCCCCATCTCGCCCTCTTTGGAGATCTCCTTGATGCGCTCGGAGATCACCGTCATGAGCTGCATGATGATCGTGGCGTTGATGTACGGGTTCATGCCCATGGCCACGACGCTGAAGCGCGAAAGGCCGCCGCCGGAGAAGAGGTCGAGCAGACCGAGGAGGGCCTGGTTGTTGAAGAGCTGGGCCAGGGCGGCCTGGCTGGCGCCGGGCACCGCCACGTTGGCGAAGAGCCGGAACGCGACAAGGATCCCACCCGTGAACAGGATCTTGTTGCGGAGCTCCGGGAGCCGGATCGCGTTGACCAGCGCTTCTAGCAGGTTCATGCGATTAGCCTAAGCCTCGTCGGGAGGGGTGGCCTCCTGGATTGTTTCCGTCGTGGGGGTCCCCTGCTCACGCTGCTGCTTCGCCGGGCGCTCGGGCCTGGGCGCCTTCTCGGCCTTCTCGGTGGTTGCGGCCTTGGTGGTTGCGGCAGGCGCAGCCTCCGCCGCGGTCGGGAGCGGCTTCGGCAGCTTGGCCGCCGTCCGCCTGGGGCCGATCTTGCGGGGCTCGCCAAGCACCTTGACGCTGCCGCCGACCTTCTCGATCGCCTCGCGGGCGCTGACGCTGAAGAAGTGGGCCTCGACGGTCAGCTTCCTCTTCAGGTCGCCGGTGCCGAGGAT
>DATFVI010000112.1:0-38122 GCA_035260405.1 Candidatus Dormiibacterota bacterium | reverse complement strand
GCTCGTGGGCAAGATCAACGCCCTCTCGGGGATAGCTCTCTTCACGCTTTTTGATGGCCAGGCCGTGGAGGCCGGCGACGAGGTCGCGGGGTGCAAGGTGACCCCGGTCGCGGTTCCGGAGCAGGTCGTGCGCGAGGCCTCGTACATGGCGTTGGAGTTCCGCGTGCTCGAACTGCTGCCGTTCCTTCCGCTGAGGACCGCAATCGTCGTGACCGAGAAGCTCAAACCGGCCGCGCGCGCGATGTTCGCCAACGCGGTCCAGCGCAAGCTGGGTTGGTATGGCGCCGAAATCCTGGGCGTCGAAGAGGTCGCTCGACAGCGGCCCGCGGTGGCTGCCGCCTACGCACATGCGATCGAGGCGGGCGCCGATCTCGTCCTTTTCGCCGGGGCGTCGTCGATCGATCCGCTCGATCCCGCGTATTCGGAGCTCGAGCGGGCTGGAGGCGAGCTGATCCGCTTCGGCATGCCGGCGCACCCTGGCTCGATGCTCTGGATGGGCCGGCTGGGCCGGGCGGCCGTGCTGGGGATCGCGTCCTGCGCCGGCTTCGGCAAGAACACCTCCCTCGACCTGGTCCTGCCCTTCGTTTTCTCGGGTTCGCCGATCGACCTGGCGGGGCTCGGCCACGGAGGCTTGATCGAGAAGTCAGCGGGACGCCGCTTCCCTCCCTATTCGTAGACGACAAGCGGCATCGTCAGCTCCGGCCACTCGCGCGGCGTCATCGCTGCGAGGTACCCATCCACGGCCGTGACCAGCGCCGAAAGTTGGATCCCGAGGTGCTTCGGCAGATAAGGGCGGAGGTAATCCGCGCCGCTGGTCCACTTGTTCACGGCGCCGCGCCGGTTGCGTCTCCCATAGTGAAGGCACCCGGCAGCGACCTGGATGAGACCTTTGTAGAACCCCGCGTCAGGACCCTTGCGATCGGGCATCCAGGCGTGCTCCCAGGCTTCGTGGGCGTCCCAGTAGCGACCGCTGTTAAAGAGGTCGACGCCGCGCTTGAGGTCGGCGTTCATGGGGATAATCGCCAGGTGACCCACGTGCCGGCGGAGTACTCGCGAGTCAACCTTTCGAGCGATCCCATCTACCGATACCTTCGCATCACCAAGGGCGGGCCCGGGGGCGCGCCCGGGAGCGCATCGGAGCAAGACCTCGTGGACACGGCGTGGATGCAGCGCCTTCGCCGCATCCACCAGCTGCAGAGCGCCTGGTGGGTTTTCGCGACCGCCGAGCATTCGCGCTTCCAGCACGCCCTCGGGTCGATGCACCTCGCCGGTGAATGGGCCCGCCACCTCTATCCATCGCTTAGCGCCGCCTGCGACCCGACACCTTCAGCGCCTCTCGTCGAGGAGACGATGCGCATGGCGGGGCTGCTCCACGACATCGGCCACGGCCCATTCGGCCATTTCTTCGACGAGAACTACCTGGATACATGGGGCATCGACCATGAGGTCATAGGCAGGTCTCTTATCACCGGCCCGCTCGCCGACCAGATCGCTTCGCTTGGCGCCTCACCTTCGGCCGACTTCGAATCGGGTGAGCGGGTCGATCCGCGATGGGTCGCCTACTTGATCAGCTCGGCGGAGCTGGCCGGCTTCGAGCCGCCCGCCTGGTTGGCTGCACTGAAGCCGGCCCTGGTCGGCGCGTACTCGGCCGACAACATGGACTACGTCCCTCGCGACTCTTATATATGTGGCGTCGCGACCGGGCCGGTCGACGTGCAGCGAATCATCCATTACTCGTTCATCTCCGAGCGGGGTCTGACCCTGCACGCTCACGGGGCCGAAGCGCTGTACATGTTCCTCAGCGCTCGGCTGTACCTCTACTCCCAGGTTTACTTTCACCGGACCGTCCGGCGCATCGATCTCCAGCTGCGAGAGGTCTTCCGTCCGACGATCGAGCTGATGCTCGGCGGTAACCCGCTCGAAAGGCTCGACCGCTTCCAGGTCCTCACAGAATGGTCGCTGCTTTCAGAGGTCGACCGCTGGGCTCTCGGCTACGGGGACGCGCGGCAGCGCGAGCTAGGAGCGGCGTGGGGCGAGGTGGTGGCGCGAAGGCTCAAATGGAAGCTCATCTACCAGGGTCACACCGACGCGACGCAGATCCCGAGCGGCGCTTTGACCGCCACGCGGCAGCAGTTCGGGCGCGAGCTGAGGGAGCGTTTGCCGGAGGGGTTGCGCGACATCGTGTTCGAGGTCGACGTGGCGGCCGAGGAGTCTCGCGCGTTCAACCCGATGACCGAGACCGCGGATATCCTGATCTACGATCCCCTCGAGGATCGTTTCCAGCAGAGCCGCGTGCTCGACCTGTTCAAGCGCCTGCCCGTGCGCATGTCCCTCTTCAGGATCTTTGCGCACGACGAAGCGCACCGCGGCGACCTGATCCGTGCCGCAAACGACGTGCTCGGATTGAGCGCTACCTAGAAGTCGTCGTCGCCGCCGTAACCTCCGCCGCCGAAGTCGTCCCCACCGCCGAAATCGTCGCCTCCCCCGAAGTCGTCGCCACCACCCTCGTCGAAATCGTCACCACCGTCGCCCTCGCCTGAGCTCACCGTGGCGAACGTCGAGACCAGACGGCGCAGCGACGGCTTCCCGCAGTGGGGGCAAGCCGGGTCGGGCGAGGAGTAGCTCGGGAGCAGCGACGTGGAACGCTTCCCGCACGCTTCGCACCGGTACTCATAGATGGGCATCCCTACGATTATCTATCCGAATGTCGGCAATGATCGGCGTCGACCAGATCAGGGCCGCGGCCGAGCGGGCGCGGCCGCACGTGCTGCGGAGCCCGATGATGCCGGTCGAGGGCGCGCTGCTGAAGCTCGAATGCCTCCAGCCGACCGGCAGCTTCAAAGTGCGCGGATTCTTCGCCGCGGCGCTGGCGCTCGAGCCGGAGAAGCTTCGCCGCGGTCTCATCACCGTCAGCGCCGGGAATGCCGCGCAAGCCTGCGCATACGTGGCCAAGACCCTCGGCGCCCCATGCCGGGTCGTCATGTACGAGACCGCTCCTGCGCTGAAGATCGAAGGTGTGAAGCGATGGGGCGCGACGCCCATCCTGATGCCGCGCGAGGCGATGCTGCAGTGGATGACGGACGAGGGATGGCGTAGTGAGCCCGAGACATTTCTGCACCCGTTTGCCGACCCGCAGGTCATGGCCGGTCACGGCGGGGTCGCGCTCGAGCTCCTCGAAGACGTGCCCGACCTGGCGCGTGTGTTGGTCCCGGTCGGCGGAGGTGGCCTCATCGGCGGCACCGCGTCAGCGCTGAAGGCGCTCCGTCCTGAAGTCGAGGTGATCGGCGTGCAGTCGGATGGCTATGCGCTGTGGACGAAGAGTTTCGAGGCGGGCGGCCCGGCGGCGATCAAGCCCGACACGATCGCGGACGGGACCACGGCGCCCTTTGACCCGAGGATGTTCCAGCTTTTGAAAGAATGCGTTGACCGGTGGCTCACGGTTCCAGAGCCGCGGCTGCGCTCGGCCATTCCCGAGCTGGCGACCGCCGCGAAGGTCGTGGCTGAGGGGGCCGGCGCTTTGACGTTTGCCGCGCTGGAACAGCTGGAGCCTGGACCTCCGACGGTCGCGGTCGTGAGCGGCGGCAATATCGACCCGACGCTGCTCGCCGGCCTCCTCAGCCCAGCGGTGGCGTGACCTTTCTTGCCGCCCACGGCCCGCGCTTGACCAGCGCGACCAGCATCCAGATGAACAGCGCCGTGCTCGGGATGGCAGCCACGAGCGCCAACCGGTAGGTCCAAACGGGCAGGCTGAAACCCGATGCAGACGAGATGGCCGAGCCGCCGAGGGCGTCGACCACGTCGATCGGAAGCGAGACCACCCCAAAGCCAAGCAGGATGAGCACGGCGTAGTACATCCATGTCCATCTTTTCAGGGCTCCGATCGCCGCGATGATCGCTATCGCCACGCCGAACACCGCGCTGACCCACAGGGCTCCGCCGACCATTGAGGTCATCACGTTCGTGAAATCCGCGGACGTCGGACTGTCGGTGGGATACAGCTGCTGCTGGCGTTGAATGCTCAGGTTCATCGCCTGGGCCATTGGACCGCTCATCCAGAACGGCAGCGAGAGCGCATACACCCCTTCGATGACATACCAGCCGGCGACCGCGAGCTGCAGCGGGTGTGTCCACGACGTTGGCTCGCGCGAGGACTGACCGGACGCCCTGGACGAGGGAGCTCCAAAAGCACTGCCGGTCGGAACCCAAGCGGTCCCATTCCACCTCGACCGGCCATCCGGCGACAGGGTGCTCATCCACTGCCGGCCGTCCCAGTAGAACATTCCGTCGGGTGAAACCTGTGCGCTCATGCGCTCAAAACCTCTTCGCAGATCTTCAGCGTCGACTGGATGTCGTCCGGGGTGATCCCGTAGTGGGTGACGAAACGGACCCGGTGCGAGCCGGTCGCCCCTCCCAGAAGGCCACGCTTCGCGCATTCCGCCTCGAAGTTCGCGCCGGTCATCGTTTCGAGGTCGAAGAACACCAGGTTCGTCTGCACGCGCGACAGGTCGCACCGCACGCCGGGCAGCTCGGCCAAACCCTCGGCGAGGGTCCGTGCATTGGAGTGATCATCAGCCAGGCGGTCAACCATCGTCCTCAGCGCGATCACGCCGGTCGCCGCGATCACGCCAGCCTGCCGCATCGCACCGCCGAGTCGCTTGCGCCAGCGGCGAGCCTCCTGTACCGACTCGGCGCTCCCGCAGAACACGCTGCCCGCAGGGCATCCGAGGCCTTTGGAAAGACAGAACGTCACGGTGTCGCCGCAGGCCGCGATGTCGGCGACATCAGTCCCGGCGGCAACCGACGCATTGAAGATGCGGGCGCCGTCGAGATGAACACGAAGCCCGTGGCCCCGAGCCGCGTCTGCAGCCGCGCGCAAGTTCTCGAGCGGCCACACAACTCCTCCGTGGCGGTTGTGAGTGTCCTCGAAGCTCACCGCCGCGGTGATGGGCTGATGGAAGTCGTCGCGCGGCCGGAGGGCAGCCTCGATCTGAGACGGCGTCATCACGCCCGCAGCGGTCGCCACCGGCCTGATCTGAACGCCGGCGATGACGGCGGCTCCGGCCGCCTCATATAGAAAGACGTGAGCGTCGGCGTCGGCGATCATCTCCTCGCCGGGGCGAGTGTTCACGGCGACGCCGACCACGTTCCCCATCGTTCCGCTGGGCAGGAACACCGCCGCTTCCTTGCCCAGCATGGAAGCCGAAACGTGCTCGAGCTCGTTGACCATCGGGTCGTCCCCGAAGACGTCGTCGCCCAGCGGAACGGTCGCCATGGCATGGCGCATCTCCGGCGTGGGCATCGTCACTGTGTCCGAGCGGAGGTCGATCGTGGGCACGCGCTTAATCTAGCGGTTGCTTGAGCGCCAAAAGCTTGATCCTTGCCCGCGGCCGCATCCGGACACTTGGGCGCTCCGGCCTCAGGACATACAGCCACCTCGCGATCGCCGGCGGCCGCGTGCTTGCGGTCGGTGGTTCGGAGCTGATGGGCCTGCGAGGGCCGCGCACGCGCGTCGTCAACCTGGCGGGCGCCACCGTCCTGCCCGGCTTCAACGACGCCCACGCGCACGTCGTCTATTACGGGCTGACCAGGTTCGGCGCGGACCTCGGAGGGGTTCGCAGCGTGCGCGAGATCGCGGAACGGTTGAAGGCGCACGCTCGAACGCTGAAGCCGGGGGCCTGGCAGCAGGGCATGGGTTACCGCGCCGACGAGCTGGTCGAACGCCGGCAGCCGCACCGGCGCGAGCTGGACCGAGGGACCGGCCGGCGGCCTGCCTACATCGACGAGCGCGGTGGGCACGCACGGGTGGCAAACAGCGCGGCCCTTGCCGCGGCGGGCATCACGTCAGAGACCAAGAACCCGCATGGCGGGCGGATCGACCGCGATCCAGACGGCACTCCGAATGGGTTGTTGCTCGAGGCGGCGATGCGCCTCGTGGCGGACGTGCAGCCGCCGCCCACGCTCGGGCACCGCATGGATGGAGTTCGCCTGGCGCAGAAGCTTCTGCTTTCGCGCGGTATCACGTCGGTGGGCGCCGCGGTCAACCGCGGTTTCGCGGACGACCTACGGGCGTACGAGCAGCTCGCTGCCGCCGGACGGCTGCGGGTGCGGGTCAACGAGTTTCTCTCGTGGGAGCTGCTCGAGGCCACGGCGGGCCTTGGCGTCCACGCCGGTTTCGGGGGCTCGCTCGTGCGGGCCGGACCGATCAAGGTGTTCGTGGACGGCGGAGCCGAACGCGTCGCAACGCGATCCGGTGGAGGAACCTGGCGGACGACCCCGGCCGAGCTTCGCGACTTGGTCATTCGCGCGACTCGTGCGGGGCTTCAGGTCGCCGCACATGCGATTGGCGATGCCGCCATCGAGGCGATGTGCGATGCGGTGGAGGCTGCTCGGGGAGAGCATATGCGCCACCGGGTCGAGCACTGCACGATCTGCCCACCGGACCTGCAGGCGCGGCTGTCAAGGCTTGGCATGGTGGCTGTGATGCAGCCGATGGCGGCACGGTTCGGGCGCGTGGCGTCATCCCTGTTCTTTCCGGTGCGGGATCGGACCGACCTGGCGCCTCACGCCCGTTTGATCCGCGCCGGGGTACCGGTGGCGTTCAGCTCGGATCTGCCGGTGTCGCCCGACCCCAATCCATGGCCGGGGATCCAGGTCGCGGTTGACGACCAGGTCAACGGGATTTCGCTGCTCGCCGCGCTGAAGGCGTACACAGCCGTTGCCGCCTATGCCACCTTCGAGGAGTCGATCAAGGGAACCCTGGAACCGGGGATGCTCGCGGACTTGCAGGTGTATGACCAGGACCCGATCGCCGAGCCGGCTTCACAACGCCCGGCGCTGCGACCGCGTGCGGTTCTCCTCGGCGGGATCCGCGTCTTCGGGAGGATCTAGCCCCCGGTCGCTCCCGGTTCCGTCAATGACTCCTGTTCTGGTTCGGGTGCCGGAGTTGGGGTCCGCCGGGCGGGTGATCTCCGTGGCGCGGCCCTTCGAGCCGGCGTAACGGCGGCAGCGGGCGCCGCGCGGCGCGCCGCGGCGGGCTTGCGAGCGGGGGCCGTAGTTTTCGCCTTGGTTGCGGCCTTGCGCGTCGTGCGCTTGACCGCGGGCTTGGTGCGGCGCGTGGTCTTGGCCGGGCGCCGGGTCGACACAGTGCCGCGTGAGGCCGCATCTCTTGCGATTTGCTGAACCTGCTTGCTCAGGCCTTCGAGGCGCTTCAACGCTTTCTCCACGTCGGCCTGCTTGGCGGTCCGGCGGACCTGGACCTGCAGCCGGTCGATGGCGATCTTCAACGTCTTTTGGCCGTCTTTGATCGAGCGCTCGAGCTGGCGGCGGACGTCGCGCGGCACGCGCCTCTCAGCGTCCCGCAAGGCCTTTCTTCCCGCCGTGACCGCGCGTCCGACCAGACCCGATCGGCTGGATCGGGACGATGCACGCTTCCTCGCTGCCATGCCGCAACCTCCGCAATACATGCCGGACGGAGCGTCTGACGCACCGCATTAGAATGGGCCCGGCCGTGACGACAGCCCCCGAGCGACACCTTATCAAGAAGTACGCAAATCGCAAGCTCTACGACACGCGCACGAGTCGCTACATCACGCTCGAAGGAATCGCGGAGCTAGTTCGCGAGGGCCACGAGATAAAGGTCGTCGACCGGGACAACGGGCGCGACCTGACCCAGGTGACCCTCTCCCAGGTCGTCCTTTCCCAGGAGAAGCGCGGGCCTGCCCGCCTGGTCGACGCGGGCGGCGAGGCCATCGCCGAGCGCGGCCAGGCTCTGCTGGATTACGTGCGCAAGACCCTCAACGTTCCTTCCGATTTGAGAAGCGAGATGGAACGCCGGCGCGAGGATTTCGAGGAGCGGGCGGACGAGGCGATCGAAGGCACCTTGCGACGCCTGCGCATACCAAGTCAAGCCGACATCGACCGCATCAACGCACGGCTCGACCGCATCACCGCACAGCTGAAACAGCTGGGATCGGCGGAACCGGCTAAGAAGCCACGGCGTAAACGAAAGGCCGCGAGCTGACGACCGATCGGATCACGACATCAGACTCCATTCGGTAGGTCGCTTCTCGTACACGGCGGTCCGCAGTCAACGCCTGGGTCATCAGGTTCGCCACCTCCGCGAGGCGGTTGGCGTCGCCAATCGTGGTGATCGTCCAGGGCGGCGGGACCACGGATCCGTCAATCACCACGCCGGCGGTCGTCTGTTCGATGGACACCCCTGTGACTACGCGATGATCATTGACTGAAGTCGCCTCGGCGCCTCCTGCGGCAAGGTTGTTGAGCGCGTCTTGCAGGTCGAGCGCGGTCAGCCCGGTGGCATCGATCACGATCACGACGCCCGGGCCGTGCACCGGCACGAGCCCCTCGATCGCCCGCAGCCGGTTGGCCTCGTCGTTCAAGACCTGGTCTGCCGCCCCGCTCGTTCCAGACCGCAGTGTTGCCTGACGAGCCTGCAGGTCCGCGGCCTCGGCCTGAAGCGAGTCGTTGGCCCGATGCAGGTCGTCGATCAGAAATGCGAGCGAGGTCGTGTCGATGCCCACCAGGCTGCGTTCGACCTCTGCCTGGCTGCGGATCTGCACAGTCGCGACGAGCGCGACCAGGAGCGCGATCACCCAGACGCTGATCGCCCGGCCCGTCGACCGCCTCTGCGGCCCTGGCCTAAATCGCATGGAGGTGGGGAATCTGCAGGCTCGAGTCGTAAGCCGGTAAGGCCACGTCGGGGCTGCCGACGAAGGTCAGGCGGAGCTGAAACTGGACCTGGCGCGCGCGGATGTCCGGAAGCGCCGAAGCGTCGTAGAGCGCAGCCACCATGCGGTTGCGGTCGCCGACGGCGACAACAGTGATCGGAGATGACAGGGGTGGCCCCTCGTCGATGACGACCTCGCCCGCCGAGCCCGAGTACGCGGTGAGCGGCGTGATCCGCCGTCCATTGACGGCGACGCCCTCGGCGCCCTGCGCAAAGAGGAGGTTAACGATGTCCTGGACGTCCTGGAAGTTGACGAGGTAGCTCGCCTGCGCTCCGATGTCGGGTCCCGGTACGCCGTTGGCAAGGTCGATCGCCACGCCTGGGCCATGCATTGCGGTCAGGCCGGCGTGCGCGCGGAGGTCGGCCACCTGGTTCTGCAAGGCCTGGGTGGCGGCCGACCGGCCCGCGGCGTCGGATTCCAGCGCGTCGATCTCGGACCGGAGCGCCGCGATCAGGCGGCGCGACTCGGCGTTGGTCGCCTCGAGGTCCTGCACGCTCCGTACCAGTGCCTGGTATCGGGCCACCTGGTTGGAGGGTGTCAAAAGCTGCGCCTTGACCTGCCCGGCGACCAGAAACCCCATGAGCAGGGCGACGGCTGCCACGGCTCCGATGCTGAACAGCTGCCGGCGATACATAGGTAGCCAATTGTGCGGCGACTGATGCGACAGGCTCCAGGGGTCCCCGCGAACTCACGGCTTCAGCCTCTGAGTTCGTGGGGCAAGGAGTAGGATCGTGTGCCGAATGGCGGTCGAAACCCGCGCCTCGGCGTTCCAGACCGCACAGCGGCGTTTCGACGCCGCGGCCGACGTGATCGGGCTTTCCGATGATGCCCGTCGCGGCTTGCGGGACGTCAAGCGCGAGCTCACCGTCCACTTCCCGGTCCGCATGGACGACGGCTCCGTGAGGGTCTTCACCGGCTGGCGTGTGCAGCACAACATCAGCCGCGGGCCGGCAAAGGGCGGCATTCGCTATCACCCGGACATCAACCTCGACCTCGTCAAGGCCCTCGCGATGCTCATGACCTGGAAATGCGCGGCGGTTGGTCTCCCTTACGGCGGAGCCAAGGGGGCCGTGGCGTGTGAGCCGGGCAAGCTGTCGCAGAACGAGCTCGAGCACCTGACCCGCCGCTACGCGACGGAGATCGCCATTCTCATCGGACCCGAGAAGGACATCCCGGCGCCCGACATGGGCACCAACCCCCAGGTGATGGCCTGGATCATGGACACGATCTCGATGCACTCCGGCCACTCTGTGACGGCCTCGGTCACTGGCAAGCCGGTGGACGTGGGCGGCTCCGAGGGCCGAACCGACGCGCCGGGCCGCGGCGCGACCTACCTGACGCTCGAAGGCTTGAAGTACCTACATGTGGACGAGGAAACCCCGACCGTCGCGGTGCAGGGCTACGGCCAGGTGGGCCGGTCTACCGCTCGCTTGCTCGCGGAGGCCGGGTTGAAAGTCGTCGCGGTGAGCGATTCTCGCGGCGGTGTGTACAACCCAAACGGCCTTGACCTGGCGGCCCTGGAAGAGCACCGGACGGTTCGCGGCGGTGTCACCGGGTTCAAGAAGGCCGACAACGTGACCAACGACGAGATCATCGAGCTGCCGGTGACGGTGCTCGTGCCCGCAGCGGTGCAGGACCAGATCACCGGCAATAACGCGGGTCGCATTCGAGCCCGGCTGATCACGGAAGGAGCCAATGCGGCGATCGCGCCGGAGGCCGACCCGATCCTGCACGACCGAAACATCTTCGTGGTCCCGGACATCATCGCGAACGCCGGCGGCGTGATCGTCTCCTACTTCGAATGGGTCCAGGACCTGCAGGCCTTCTTCTGGGAGGAGGAGGAGATCAACACCAAGCTGCATCACGTGATCACGCGCGCCTTCTACGAGATCCTCCACACCTCGGTCAACAAGCGCATCGACATGCGTCTGGCGGCCTACGCCCTGGCCGTCCAGCGGGTGGCCAACGCGACCACGGTTCGCGGGATCTATCCATAAAGGCGCGGGGGGATCAGGATCCCCCCGCGGAACCCCCTTTGACATTCAGGTTGTCTGGAGTCGCGCTCGCGTTGCCCTGGGGACGCCCGGAGTAAATCCGGGCTAAAGCTCCACTGGTTTAGATTGGGAGCGCATGACTTTACCCCGGCCTAACCGCGTTCTCGTCACGGGCGTATCCAACCCTCTCGGCGCCGAGGTCGCCCGGCGGCTCGCGCCACACGTGCCCCACCTGTATGGGTGCGACCTGAGGGATCCGATCAGTGCGCTCGAGGAGATGGACTTCGTCCATGCTGACACCCGCCACGTCGCGATCGGAAAGCTGATCCGGCAGCTGAACGTCGACACGGTCGTGCACCTGGCGATGATGGTCGATTCGCCCCGCGACGAGCGCTCGATCCACGAGACCGACGTGATCGGAACGATGAACGTCCTCGCCGGGTGTTCGGCGCCTTCGAGCCGCGTCCGCAGGCTGATCGTGAAATCCAGCCAGGCGATCTACGGCGCCGGACCGGCCGATCCATCCTTCTTTTCCGAGGAGATGACCAACCTGGAGCGGCCGGCGTCCTCGGTGACGCGTGACCTGCTCGATATGGAGCAGCTTGTCAGCGAGTTTGCTTTGCGCAACGAGTCCTGCCAGGTCAGTGTGCTGCGTCTTGGGTTTCGGGTCAGCGAGGATACGACGCTGGCTCGGTACCTCTCCCTTCCGATCGTGCCGACGTTTGCCGGCTTCGACCCGCGCCTGCAACTGCTGCACGAAGACGACGCGGCGGAGGCGATCGAACGCGCTGTGCTCGGGCGGCACCCAGGAGTCTTCAACGTCGCGGCGCGGGGTGTCGTGCTTCTGAGCCAGGCGATCGCGATCATGGGCGGAACGCCGGCCCCGATCCTGCCTCCCTATGGCCGCTGGATGGGGCGCCTCGCGATGCGGGCTGTCGCCCATGTGGAGCTCCAGGCGCACATGGCCGACGTGATCGCGTTCGGCTCGGTGGCAGACTGCTCGAAGCTCGAGGCGGAGTTCGGCTGGAAACCGGCGTTCAACTCTCGCGCCGTGATGGACGCCCTGGCCCGCGGCAAGACTCTCGAGGTGATCGAGGCGCCGTCGCCGCCGCAGGAATATGAGCTCCAGGTCTACCTTCAGCGCCGGCGGCGCAGCGCCGGGAATGGGCATCGCGCGGGCGCCGTCCTCGAGGCGCATCCATGATCCAGGCGAAGACCCCGAAGCAGCGGCGCAAGGAGAGCAAGCCGGCGGAAATCGTTCAGGCCAAACCGAGACCGCGGCTCGCGAAGTCGGTCAAGCGACTGCAGCGGCAGGCTCCACTGCTGGCCGTACAGGGGCTCAGCAAACTTTCAGCCAGGCTTCGCCAGGGGACAGGACGAGAAATCATCGACATGAACCGGGTCATGGAGTTCGTCCAGTTCGTGTACAAGCAGCAGGAGCTCGCGCGCCGCGGGGCGAACTACGAGGTCGACGATTTCGGCTTCGATCCGCAGTGGACCGAGTCGTTTCTGTCGGTCTTCATGGTCCTGTACCGCGATTACTGGCGCGTCGAGACCACGGGCATCGAGAACGTTCCAGCGACCGGACGCGCCTTGCTGGTTGCGAACCATGCCGGCGTCCTTCCGTGGGATGGCACCATGATCAAGACGGCGGTGTTCGCGGAGCATCCGCAGCCGCGACATGTGCGCGCCCTTGTGGCCAGCCTGTTCATGGGAATGCCGATGTTGAGCTGGTTCCTGCGTCGGACGGGGCAGACGGTCGGGCACCCGGACGACACGCGGCGTTTGCTCGAGCGCGACGAGCTGGTCCTGGTCTTTCCCGAAGGCGTGAGAGGGACCGGCAAGAGCTTCAAAGATCGCTATCGCCTGCGCCGATTCGGACGAGGCGGCTTTGTCGCGACGGCGATCAGGTCGGGCGCGCCGATCATCCCCGTCTCAGTGGTCGGATCGGAGGAGATCTATCCGATGGTCGCCGATCTTGGCCCGGTGGCGAAGTTCTTCGGCCTTCCGTATTTCCCCATCACGCCCACCTGGCCGTGGTTGGGCCCGCTGGGCATGATCCCGCTGCCCAGCAAATGGCGAATCCAGTTCCATGCCCCGATCCACGTCGAGGAGAATCCGCCTGAAGCCGCCGCCGACAACAACCTTGTGATGGCGCTGGCCGACCAGGTGCGCGACACCATCCAGCAGGGCGTCTACGACAACCTGAAGCGCCGCAGAGGTGTCTTCCTCTAGTCCAGAATCACGCGGCGACCATTTGTGCCCGAATGGCCGTATCGGCCGCCCGAGATTCGACCATTTGTGCCCAATTGGCCGTAACGGCCGCCCGGAATTCGACCATCTGTGCCCGAATGGTCGAGTTCGGAGGCGGCTACTTCACCACGGATCGTTGCGGTCTTGGTTCCGGGGCTTCGACGATGTCCAATGCGGTCGCCTGGCTGATCCAGTACTGAACATCCGAGAAGCTCGGCGCGCCCGCCAGTCCCACCGCGTCGACCACCTTGTTGTGCAGCGCGCGGGCGTCCTGCGCGCGCAGGTCCTGCATCGACTCGATGCCGAGGCGGCGGATGATCGGCAGGAAGTGATCCATCCCGGACACCTCGAGTAACGTGCACTGGTTCACGAACTCGTAGAGGCGGTCGGTGCTGATGCCCGTCCTCTTGGAGAGGCGGTCGCGGTCGATGGCAAGCGATGTGCGATGCAGGAGCTGGTTGGTG
This sequence comes from Candidatus Dormiibacterota bacterium, assembly GCA_035260405.1. Classification (GTDB taxonomy): domain Bacteria; phylum Chloroflexota; class Dormibacteria; order Dormibacterales; family Dormibacteraceae; genus Palsa-870. The sequence continues at coordinate 24,664 of DATFVI010000112.1, read as the reverse complement.
TGCCGAATGCCGCGGGCCCGAAGCCTCGCGACGTCGTCGCCGGAGATGCCGCGAAGGTACTCGAGCGTCCGATACACGACTAAAAGTTTATGCGGCCCACGTGGACGTCACCGACATTCCGTATAATTCAGCGAACCCCGCCACCATTGGAGTAAACACACCCTGCATCAGAGCCGGCTCGCAACCCGCGGAACGACTCCCGGGGAGCAGTCTGGCCTCGAGATCGGGATCGGCCGGCGCGCGCGCCGCGCATATGGCTTCGACGAAGTAGCGCTCGTCCCGGGCGGCGTCACGCTCAATCCCGACGAGGTCGACATCTCGTTTTCGATGGGCGACCGCTTCAAGCTCCCACTTCCCATCTGGGGCTCGGCCATGGATGGAGTGGTCGACGTCGAGTTCGCGATCGCGATGGGAAAGCTGGGCGGGGTCGCCGTCCTCAACCTGGACGGGGTGCATACGCGCTACCAGGATTCGGCGCCGATCATCAAGCGCATCGCTGAGGCGGACAAGTCGCAGATCAACGCCCTGCTCAAAGAGGTCTATCGGGAACCGGTCAAGCCGAACCTCATCGCCGAGCGCATCAACGCGATCAAGGCCGCCGGTGTGCCGTGTGCGGTTTCCACCATTCCCGCGCGCGCCGAGGAGCGCACCGAGGTGGTGCAGAAGGCGGGCGCCGACGTCCTCGTCGTGCAGGGAACGGTGCTGACCGCTCGCCATTCGTCTCAGTCGTATCACCAACTTTCGTTCGAGCACCTCGTGCGGGCGTGTGAAATACCGGTGGTCGTCGGCAACTGCGTCCACTACGAAACCGCGCTGGAGCTGATGGATACCGGCATCGCAGGCATCCTGGTCGGCGTGGGCCCCGGCGCCGCATGCACAACGCGCGGCGTGCTGGGGGTGGGCGTGCCGCAAGTGACCGCGACTGCGGACGTCGCCGCCGCCCGCGACGAGCACATGCGCCGAGGCGGGATGCGCGTCGCGGTGATCACCGACGGCGGAATGCGCATCGGAGCCGACGTGTGCAAGGCATTCGCGTCGGGCGCGGACGCGGTGATGATCGGCACCCCGCTCGCGGGCGCCGAGGAGTCGGCCTCGAAGGGCTTCAACTGGGGCATGGCCACTCCCGACCCCAACCTCCCGCGCGGCACCCGAATCCACGTGGGCACGAAGGCGACCCTGCACGAGATCCTGCTCGGCCCCGCGCGGGTGGACGACGGAAGCCAGAACTTCGCCGGGGCGCTGCGTTCGGCGCTGGGCGTATGCGGCGCGCACGACATCACCGAGTTCCAGCACGTGGAGATGGTGGTCGCTCCGTCGATCACCTCGGAGGGAAAGGTCTTCCAGCAGGCCCAGCACGTGGGCATGGGGAAGAGCTGAACTGAGCATGACCGCCGCGGCCGCCCAGGACCGCGAAGCAGTCAAGGGCGGGAACCGGGGGGCGTCGCCGGCCGGGCTTCGCCCGGACGCCGACAGGGGGGGTGTCCCCCCCTCGAACAAGACGGGACAGACGATCCTCGTCCTCGACTTCGGATCGCAGTTCAGCCAGCTGATCGCGCGGCGGGTGCGAGAAGCCAACGTGTACTGCGAGCTGGTGCCAGGCACCACTCCATGGTCCGAGCTGAAAAAGCGCGCACCTGCAGGGCTGATCCTCGGCGGAGGGCCCGCGAGCGTCTACGAGCCCGGCGCCCCACAGGTCGACCCTGAGGCGCTGTCGGCGGGGATTCCCGTGCTGGGCATCTGCTACGGCATGCAGCTGATCGCGCACCACCTGGGCGGCAAGGTCGACCCAGGGCACGCCCGCGAGTACGGGCCCGCGCTCCTGGCGGTCCGGGAGCCCAACGCCCTGTTTGCGGGCTTGAACGCGGAGCTTCCAGTGTGGATGAGCCACGGGGACCACGTGAGCCAGCTGCCGCCGGGATTTCACTCGCTTGCCTCCAGCGGCAACTCGCCGGTGGCCGCGTTCACAAACGGCCTCGGCATCTTCGGCATCCAGTTCCACCCCGAAGTCGTCCACACACCGAGCGGTCGAGAGGTGTTGCGCAACTTCCTCTACGGCGTGTGCCAGTGCGAGCCTTCGTGGACCGCCGGCTCATTTGTTGCCGAGGCGGTCGAGAGCATCCGAGCGCAGGTGGGCGATGGGCGGGTGATCTGCGCGCTGTCAGGAGGAGTCGACTCGGCCGTTGCGGCGGTGCTGGTGCACCGCGCGGTCGGGGACCAGCTCACGTGCGTCTTTGTCAACAACGGCTTGCTCCGCAAGGAGGAGCCGGAACGCGTCCTCGCGGTCATGCACGGCAACCTGGACATGAACATCCGGTACGCCGACGCGACCGATCGGTTCCTGGGTGCGCTGAGTGGCGTAATCGATCCTGAGCAGAAACGGAGGATCGTCGGTCGCGAGTTCATCTCCGTCTTCGAGGCTGAGGCGACGAGCCTCGGTCACATCGACTTCCTGGCGCAGGGCACGCTTTACCCGGACGTCATCGAGTCGACCGCTCCCGACGTGTCATCCACGGCGGTCAAGATCAAGACGCACCACAACGTGGGTGGTCTACCCCCCGGCCTCCGCTTTCAGCTGATCGAACCGTTGCGCTACCTGTTCAAAGACGAGGTGCGGGCGGTCGGGCTGGAGCTCGGAATGCCCGAGGAGATGGTCTACCGCCAACCCTTCCCCGGTCCCGGTCTCTCGATCCGCTGTCTCGGCGAGGTGACAGCCGAGCGGCTCGAGATCCTCCGCAACGCCGACTGGGTGGTGGTGGACGAGATCAAACGCAACGGCCTGTACCGCCAGGTGTGGCAGTCGTTCGCGGTGCTGACTCCGCTCGAGACGGTCGGCGTGATGGGCGACTACCGCACCTACGCCAACGTGGTCGCGGTGCGTGTGGTGACCAGCGAGGACGCGATGACGGCGGACTGGGCCCGCGTTCCCTATGAGGTGCTGGCGCGCATCAGCAACCGGATCGTCAACGAGGTCAAGGGAGTCAACCGGGTCGTGTTTGACATCACATCAAAACCTCCTGGCACCATCGAGTGGGAATAAACCAGTAGCCCGCCGGTGAAGGTGCTTGTCGTCGGCTCGGGAGCTCGTGAGCATGCGCTCGTCTGGAAGTGCGTGCAGTCGGAGCTCGTGGAGCGCGTCTACTGCGCGCCCGGCAACGGCGGCACCGGTGGCATGGCGCGCAACGTTGCGATCGGCGCCGCCGACGTTGTGCGCATCGTGGACTTCGCGAAGCACGAGCGCCTCGGGCTGGTGATTCTCGGGCCTGAGTCCGCGGTGGACGCCGGCGTGGGCGATGCCCTGCGCAGTGCGGGCTTCAACGTCTTTGGTCCGAACCGCGGCGCGGGGCGCGTCGAGTCGAGCAAGTCATTCGCAAAGACTCTGATGAAGCGCGCCAACATCCCGACCGCGGAATTCGAGGTTTTCACCCAACCCGCGCCCGCCAAGACGTGGGCGCGCGAGCGCGAGGGCCGGGTCGCGGTCAAGGCTGACGGCCTGGCGCTCGGCAAGGGTGTGATCGTGTGCAGGAGCGTCAAGGAATCGGACGCCGCGGTGGATGCCATCCTCGTCGAGAGCCGGTTCGGCCGCAGTGGTTCCACCATCGTCGTCGAGGAGCTGCTTGAAGGACCGGAGCTGTCGATCTTTGGGGTCACCGACGGCAAAGAGGTGGTCGTGCTCGCACCGGCTCGCGACTACAAGCGCGCCCACGACGGCGATGCCGGTCCGAACACCGGCGGAATGGGCGCCTACTCGCCGCCGAAATCGGTTGACGACGCCGTGGTCCAGGAGGTGCTGGATCGAGTCCTGCGCCCGGCGGTAATGGAGCTGGCGAGCGGGGGCGACGAGTTTCGAGGCGTGCTGTACGCCGGCCTGATGCTGACCGGCGACGGCATCCGGACGATCGAGTTCAACGCTCGCTTCGGCGACCCCGAAGCGCAGGTGGTGCTACCTCGGCTGCAGACTGACTTTGTCGCCATGGCGCTCGCTGCCGCAAAGGGGACGCTGGCGGACTTCCCCGACCTCCGTTGGAGCCCACTGCCCTGCGTCGGAGTCGTCGTCGCGTCCGGCCACTACCCCGACGACGCGGCCATGAAGACGGGGCTCCCGATTCGCGGCCTGGCCGAGATGCCGCGTGGCGTGCTCATCTTCCATGCGGGCACGCGCTTTGAGCCGGGTCGAGGACTGGTGACCAGCGGGGGCCGCGTGGTGACGTCGGTCGCGCTGGGGGAAACGGTGGCCCTGGCCCGCGAGAAGGCGCTGGCCGGTGCCCGCCGGGTACGATTCGAGGGGGCTTTCTTCAGGAGCGACATAGCAGGGGAGGCCGTTTAGTTGAGCCCAGTCGTTGGTGTCATTCTCGGCTCCAAGTCAGACCTGCCGCTGATGGAAGCGTGCGTGAAGGTCCTCGACGAGCTTGGGATCGAGCACGAGGTAAAGGTCTGTTCCGCGCATCGCAATCCGCGAGGCGTGATGGAGTGGGCTTCCTCGGCGCGTGAGCGCGGCCTTAAAGTCGTGATCGCCGCAGCGGGCGGCGCGGCCCACCTGCCCGGCGTCGTGGCGGCCTGGACCGACCTGCCGGTGATCGGCGTACCTGTGCCCACCCAGCACCTTGGCGGAGTCGATTCGCTGTACTCCATCGTGCAAATGCCGGCGGGCATCCCAGTCGCGACCGTCGCCATCGGCGAGGCGGGCGCTAAGAACGCGGCGTGGCTGGCGGCCCGGATCCTAGGCCTCAGCGACGACGCGATCGAGCGGCGCCACGCCGAAAAGCGCGCGGCGCTAGCCGGGTAGATGGCGAAGAAGAGGGCGCGCGTTCGCCTCGTCGACACCACGTTCCGCGACGCGCAGCAATCGCTTCTCGGCGGCAACCTGCGCAGCGACGAGATCATCCCCATCGCCGCGAAGATGGACAAGATCGGGTTTGCCGCGATGGAGGCCTTTGGCGGCGCAACCTTCGAGACGCAGCTGCGAGCCCGCGAGGACCCGTGGGAGTTCCTGCGCAAGCTGCGCAAGGCCACCCCGAACACGCCGATCCAGGCTTTGATCCGCGGACAGAACCTCGTCTCGAAGCGCAACTTCGCCGACGACGTCGTGCAGCTCTTCGTCAAGCACGCGGTCAAGTGCGGTGTCGACGTGTTTCGCGTTTTCGATCCCCTGAATGACCTGCGCAACATGGAAGCGGCCATCGGCGCGGCCCTCAAGGCCAAGAAGAAGGTGCAGGGCGCGCTCAGCTATGCGATCTCACCAGCCCACAACATCGAGCTCTGGGGCTCGCTTGCAAAGGGACTTGCCGACATGGGCTGCGAGGACATCGTCATCAAGGACACCTCTGGGCTGCTGAGCCCGCAGGCGACCTGGGAGCTGGTGACCGCCCTCAAGAGCGTGGTTCAGCTACCGATCGATGTGCACTCGCACTGCTCGAGCGGGATGGCGCCGATGGCCTACATGGCCGCCGTCGAAGCCGGCGCCGAGATCCTGGACGTGGCGATCTCGCCCCTGGCGTGGGGCGCCTCTCAGCCGGCAGCCGAGAGTGTGGTGGCCGCCCTCCACGGAGGCGAGTACGACACGGGCCTCGACCTCGACACGATGTGGGACGTCCAGCACGACGTCGAGGAGCTGAAGCGCCGGCACCTCGAGCACCTCAGCCCTTTCGCCGACCGGGTGGACGCCAGCATTCTCCGCTACCAGATGCCAGGCCAGATGCTTGAGGACATCTATCACCAGCTCGCCGCCCACAAAGCGGGGGGCCGCCTTTCAGAGGTCATGGAGGAGGCGAACCGCGTGCGCCGCGAGCTCGGGTACCCGCCGCTGGTGGCGCCGGTTCGCCAGGTGATCGCAACCCAGGCGGTGTACAACGTGATCGGTGGCGAGCGCTACGCCACCGTGACGCAGGAGCTGAAGGATTACCTCCAGGGTTTGTACGGCCGGCCGCCCGTTCCCGCCGACCACGAGCTGCGGAGGCTGGTGCTCGGCCGCGAGGAACCTATCACGATCCGGCCCGCGGACCTGCTGGAGCCGCAGGTTGAGAACGGCCGCCGGCAGGTCAAGAAGATGGGTTTCGAGCCGAGCGACGACAACGTCCTCATCCACCTCATGTTCCCGAGCCTCGCACCGGAATACCTGAGCGGGCCGCCACCGCAAGCCGCGCCGAAACCACCGGCGGAGGCCACGCGTAAGGCCGCGGCAGCCGATCCCGCCCCGGTTTCATCCGACGCCGCGGATCCTCCGGCCGCGCCGGCCGTCTCGACCGCCGAGTTCGACGTGGAGGTGGAGGGCGAGGTCTTCAAGGTGCGCGTCACCGGCGCGGGCATGACCGTCACGCCCGCCTCGAGCGCGGGGGCGCCGGCGCCGCCACCGCCCAGGACAGGCGAAGGAACGGTGATCGCTCCGATGCAGGGATTGATCGTGAAGATCCCCGTGAAAGCGGGCGACGAGGTGAAGCTTGGTGACGTGGTCGCAGTGCTCGAGGCGATGAAGATGCAGAACGACATCGTGACGACTACTGCCGGTCGCGTCAGCCAGGTCTATGTCAAGGAAGGCGAAGTCGTCAGCCCCAACCAACCCCTTCTAGCCGTGGGCTGACGAGTTGAAGAGCAAGCTCGTCTGCTGAAGGATGAAAAGCAAACTTTTCAATAAAATCCTCGTCGCAAATCGCGGCGAGATCGCGATCCGCGTCATGCGCGCATGTCGCGAGCTTGGCATCTCGACCGCGGCGGTCTATTCCGACGCGGACCGCAACGCGATCCACGTGCGCTACGCAGACGAGGCACACCACATCGGCGGCGCGGCGGCCACCGACTCCTACCTCCAGCTCGAGCGGATCGTCAAGGTCGCGCACGACTGCGGCGCGGATGCGATTCATCCGGGCTACGGGTTTCTCTCCGAAAAGCCTGCGTTCCCAGATGCGTGCGAGGCTGCGGGCATTCGTTTCATCGGCCCGCCCGCCTCCGCGATGCGATCGCTCAGCTCAAAGGTGGCCGCGCGCAAGCTCGCCGTGGCTCACGGGGTGCCCGTGACCCCGGGCAGCGGCCCGGTAGAAGCGTCGACGGCACTGGCCGCCGCGCAGGCGATCGGCTTCCCGGTGATGGTCAAGCCGTCGGGCGGCGGTGGCGGCATCGGCATGAAGGTGGTCGAGTCGGAGAAGGACCTCGTTTCGACGATCGAAAGCAGCGCCCAGGCGGCGCGGTCTGCATTCGGCGACCCGACCGTCTACATGGAGCGGTACATCCGCAAGCCGCGCCATATCGAGATCCAGGTCATCTGCGACAGCCAGGGCAACGCGGTCCACCTGGGCGAGCGCGAGTGCTCGATCCAGCGACGCCATCAAAAGATCATGGAAGAGACGCCGTCGCCTGCGGTGAATGCAGAGCTGCGAGCCGAAATGGGCGAGGCCGCGATCCGCGCCGCTCGTGCCGCGGGATATGTCAATGCAGGGACGGTCGAGTTCATCTTCAACGACGGGGATTTCTATTTCCTCGAGGTCAATGCCCGTCTCCAGGTGGAGCATCCGATCACAGAGGCGGTGACAGGCATCGACCTCGTCAAGGAGCAGATCCGCGTCGCCGCCGGCCTGGAGCTGAGTTTCGCGCAGGCCGACGTGACCTGGAGGGGCCACGCGATCGAGATGCGCATCAACGCCGAAGACCCACTGCGCAAGTTCCTCCCGAATCCCAAACGGATCGGCCGCTGGGTCGCTCCGGCCGGTCCGGGTGTGCGCGTCGATTCAGGGTTCGGCCCGGGTTCGGACGTGCCGCCCAACTACGACTCGCTCGTCGCCAAGCTCATCGTGCACGGCGCCGACCGCGCGGAGGCGATCGCGCGGGCTGGTCGCGCCCTCCGCGAGTTCGTCGTGGTGGGCCCGGCTACGACGATCAGCTACCACCGCGCGATTCTCGAGAACCCTGACTTTCGCTCGGGCAACTTGAGCACACGGTTCATCGAAGACCATCCAGACCTGGTCGAGCAGGCCCGCAAGCTGGCCGGCGACGTGTCGCCCTTCGATTACGGGCCGGATCCGCGGCATGTTGCGGCGGCGGCGGCCGCGGTTGCCGCGGTGGTGAGCAGATAGCCAAGCTCGGCCACCCGAAGAACGGACGGCCGTTCAAGGTCGTCTCGAGCACGGTCGCAGGCCTCTCGGGTCCCTTTACCCTGCGGGAGGACGTGATCCGGTTTCCCGACGGCGCCGAAGCGATCTATACGGTGCTCGCCAACCCCGACTCGGCTTTCGTCGTGCCGTATTTCGACAACGGCGACACCGTGCTGGTCCGCCAGTGGCGGCATGCCTGGGACGAGTCCTCCTGGGAGGTGCCGGCAGGGACGTTCAACCAGGGTGAGGATCCGCTCGAGTGCGCGCGACGCGAACTGGCGGAGGAGACTGGCCTGGTCGCGTCTCGCTACACGTCGCTAGGCACTGTGCATGGCGCGGCATTTCTCACGGGCCGTGCACACATGTTTCTCGCCGAGTCGATCACCGAGGCGGAGCGCAACCCCGAGACCTACGAACAGGACATGGAAGTGCTCCGGCTGCCGTTCAAGGAAGCGTTCGAAGCCGCGCTGAGCGGCGAGATCGCGCATTCAGGCTCAGTCACCGCGCTGAGCCGGAGCGCCCGAGCCCTGAACCTGATTTAGCTTTGCGGTCGCGCCTCTAGCTCGGGGTCGCTGTCGGGCTCGGGATTGGGCTTGGCGACGCCGGGGCCGGCGAGGCCGTCACGCCGCCGTTCTTCTGGTCCGCCTTGCTCTTGCCGACCGGTGCCACGAGCTGAAGGTCATACTCGGCCGCCACGTTGTGGCCGAGGAAGTCGCGCAGCGTGGTGAGGACTACCAGCTTGTACTGAGCCCCAGGCTTCAAGTCGAGGCCGCTGATCGTCACCGTCCGATTCGAGTACGTCGCCGTTGCATCGAGCTGCCGGCCCTTGGAGTCGAGCAGGCGCACGGCGTCCGTCACCGTGCCTGGGTCGAGGTCGCTGTCGAACGTGACCTGGATGCCGTCCGTGGCCACGACCACCCCGACCACCTCGGCGCCCTTGCCCAGGTCGCGGTGCGCTCCGGCTATCGCCTGGTCGATCAGGAGCTGCCTGGTCGTCGCGTCGCGGACGACCGTGAGCGTCTCCTCGTAATCGGCGACGTCGAGCTTGCCGTGCGTGAGCACAAGGCGGAGGACGAACGTCGCGGTATCGGGCTGCGTGCCGGTGATGGCCTGGGTGAGGACGTAAAACCGCGAGAAGAACGGGTCACCGTTGATGATCAGGTTGAGGCCGCCGCTCGCATATGCCTGCTTGCCGCCGGTGTCGAGCAGTGCGCCGGCCTGGTCGGCCTGGCCCTTCTGGCGCGCCTGCATGAACGCGTTGACAACGACAGACGCCTGGTCCAGCACGCTCGGCAGCGGCGGCAGCGCAGGAGCCGTTGCAGTCCAGAGCGTTCCGCCGCGGAAGAACGTAAACGCGGTGGCGTTCGGCGCCCACGTCGGGAGCCGGTACGTTCCGCTGGCCAGCTTCGTCATGTTCGAGCCGTCGGAGTGAGCCTGGTAGAGGTCGGTTTCGCTTCCCAGCAGGATCGCGTCCTGGCTCGACCAGCTCGCGTCCCCGGCCGGCACCGTGCCGACGCTGTTGCCCTGCACATCTGAGATCGCGATGTTGCCGCCCGTGCCCGAGTACATGACCTGGGATCCGCCAGGCGACCATCCGAAGAAGGACGCGTTCGCTACTCCGAGCTGGGTGCTCTTGGCCGATGCCAGGTCGAGCAGGAAGAGGTTCTGGTCCTGGCGGTAGATGGCATGGGTGCCGTCAGGCGCGAGCGAGAGGGTGATAAGGACACCTGTGCTCGGGAGAGCCGCGATCCGGACCGGGCCGTCGGCGGCCTGCGTGTAAACGCCGCCGGCAGCCGCCCACACCACTCTGTCCTTGGCCCAGCCGACAAGGAGCGGAGCCGGCGTCGCAGCCAGCTCTGTGGTGGTTCCGGCAGCGAACGTGAGGACTTCGATCTTGCCCCCGCGGATGTAGGCCAGCCGGTCGCCGGCCGGGGCGATCGCCGGAGACGAGACGCCGTCAGGGGCGACGACGCTGACGTCGCCGCCTTTCACCGGCACCGCGTCGAGCGCACCCCTCGAGTTGATGTAATAGACAGTCGACGAATCGGCGGACCATTGAACCGTAGAGGTGGCGAGGCTTCCCCCCAGTTGCGCCAGCGGGTGCTCGCCGGTGAGCAATGACGAGGGGGTGGCCGGGGCGCGCGGGGTAGGCGAAGGCGTCGCGGGGGCGGGCGGCTGCGTGACGAACGTGATCGTCTGCGCCGAGGTCAAGGGCTGCCCGGCGGCAGTCTTGGCGCCGGAGCCGATCGTGACCTGGTACTGAGTGTTCGGCGCCAGGATGCCGCTGGTGGGCTGCACGGCAAGAGTGTTCGACGACCACGAGTACGTGACGTTCGTGGCGGGCATGATCTGGACCGCAGCCTCCGTGGACGGGTGATCCATCGGCTGGTTGAAGGAGACCAGGATCGGCTGCTGGAGAGCGACCGAGCGGCTGCCGTCCATCGGGCTCTGGACGAACACCTGTTGGAACCCGCCGGTTTGCTGCGTCCAGTTCAGGATGACGATGGTCGCGATCAGGATCACGCCGGCGGTCGCGCCGACCCATGCCAGCCCAGGCGGCGCGAAAATTCGCCGCCACAACGACTGCCGGCCCTCACCCATCTCCCATGCCTGCTGCATGAGCTGGCGCCGCAAGCCGGACCGGAAGGCGTCGTCCAGGGGCGGCTCCTCGCGCCGCGTCGAGGTGAGCAGGCCCGCCAGGCGGCTCAGCTCCTCGTCCTGCAGGACGTCGTCCAGCTCCGGATCGTGGCGCGCGTTCATTCGACCGGCCTCAAAGAGTCAGCTTCATCGCGCAGCCGGCTGACTCCGCGGTGGATGAGGAGCTTCACCGCGCCGGGCGACTTGCCCATCGCGACCGCGATGTCCTCGATCTTCATGTCCTCCTGGAACTTGAGCACCAGTGCCGTGCGCTGCTGGTGAGGCAGCGACTCGACCAATCCCCAGATGCGGCGGAGCTCGTCCCGATGAGCCGCGAGGTCTTCGAGTGCCGGGCCTGCCACAGAAAGGTCGTGGAAATCGTCGAGCGGCTGCGAGGGGCGCATGGTCCTGTAGCGGTCCGCGATGGCGTTGACGGCGATCTGGTACAGCCAGGCAGCAAAGGGCCGCCCCGTGTCCTGGTATCGGGGCATGGCCTTCAGAGCCTTCATGAAGATCTCGGAAGTGACGTCTTCTGCCGCTGTTTGTTCTCTCACTCTTGAATACACGAACCGGTAAATCTGCTGAAAATGCCGGTCATAGAGCGCCCCGAACTGGCGAGGATCCCGCCTGGCGTGCTCGACGAGCTCTCGCTCGTCGTCGCGGGACGTGTCGCTCACTGGCCGTTCAGCCTGCGCCCGTTCAAACGGGTGCCTTTGTGTGGTGGTTACGAGCTTTGGCCATAAAGGGCTTGATTATCGAGCCGAGGGCCCGACCCGGCCCGGCGCCGTTCCATTCCCACAGCATCTTGGGCCCAAGACATTCGGGCCCACAAGATCTGCTCTGCGCCTCCGCCCGTATAATCGTCCGGTCCCCCCGGTGATCATTGGGAGCCGGCGATTTTCTTGATCGAGCGATACTCTCCGCCTGCGATTCGGGCGGTCTGGTCCGACCAGCACCGACTCGAGCTGTGGCTCCGCATCGAGATTCTCGCGTGCGAGGCCTGGGCGACCCTGGGCCGCATTCCCGCGTCGGCCCTTCCGAAAATCCGCAAAGGCACTTTCGACGCCGAGAAGATCGCCGAGGTGGAGGGTCGTGTTGGCCACGACGTGATCGCGTTTCTCACGGTCCTCAACGAGTCCATCGGCCAGCCCGAAGCTCGCTACGTCCACATCGGCATGACCAGCCAGGACCTGAACGACACGGCGATGGCTGTTCAGCTGGTCGAGTCGGCGCGGTTGATTGCCGGCGACCTCGCGTCGGTGCGCGAGTCCGCGGCCGACCTCGCGATCCGCCACCGCCGCACTCTGATGGCGGGCCGCACCCACGGCGTGGTGGCCGAGCCCATCACGTTCGGATTCAAGGTGGCCGGCTGGGTTGCGGAGCTGGACCGCGCCCAGGACCGGCTGACCCGCGCAGCCGACGAGGTCGGAGTCGGGCGCGTGAGCGGCGCGGTCGGCACGCACGCCACCATCGATCCGAAAGTCGAGGAATACGTGTGCGCGGAGCTTGGCCTCCGTCCCGATGCCGTCTCCACCCAGGTCGTGGCGCGCGACCGGCACTCGAGCTTCATGTCGGCGCTGGCGCTGGTGGCTGGGACGCTGGAGCGGATCGCCACCGAGATCCGTCACCTGCAGCGGACGGAGGTCGGTGAGGCGTTCGAGCCCTTTGGCAAAGAGCAGAAGGGCAGCTCGGCGATGCCGCACAAGCGCAACCCGGTGCTCACCGAGCGAGTGTGCGGGTTGGCGCGCGTGGTGCGCGGGCACCTGGTGACCGCGCTCGAGAACACTCCCTTGTGGCACGAGCGCGATATCAGTCATTCTTCGGCTGAGCGGATCATCTTCCCGGATGCCTGCGCCCTCGTCGACTACATGTCCCAGGAGATGACCAAGGTCTTGCGCGGGCTGGAGGTGCGCACGAACAGGATGCTGCGCAACCTCGATGTCGGCGGAGGAGTCGTGTTCTCGCAGCGTGTGCTGCTGGCGCTCGTCGACAGCGGAATGTCCCGAGAAGATGCTTATCTCATCGTTCAGAAGGCGGCCATGCGAGCGATGGACGGAGACGAAGCCGGCTTTCGCAAACTGTTGGAGAAAGACACTGAAGTGATGTCGCGGATAGGTTCGAAGCTCGACGAGGTGTTCGATCCGTGGGCGGGACTGGAGCACACCGACCTCGCATACGACCGATTGGGTTTGGGAGTGAAAGCCAAGTGATCGCGGGTCCCGCGGTCCTCGACACAGACCTCCCGCTCAAGCTGTTTTCGCGCGGCAAGGTCCGCGACACCTACGAGCTCGGGCCGGACCAGCTCCTCATGGTCGCGACCGACCGCATCTCGGCTTTCGACCACAACATGCCCAACGGCATACCGGACCGAGGCAAGGTCCTGACGCAGCTGTCGATTTTCTGGTTCTCGCAAACCGACACGTTCCAGGAGAACCACCTCATCTCTGGAATGGTTCCCGACCTGCCGGCCGCGCTGAGGGATCATCGCGACAGCCTCGCCGGCCGGTTCATGATCGTGCGCAAAGCCAAGCGCATCGATTTCGAGTGCGTGGTCCGCGGATACCTCGCGGGGAGCGCGTGGAAGGAGTACCAGGACTCGCACACGCTGGCCGGCGAGGAGATGCCTCCAGGTCTGCGGCAGAGCGAGCGCCTCGCATATCCGGTCTTCTCGCCCGCGACCAAGGCCGAGAGCGGTCACGACGAAAACATCAGCTTTGAGCAGCTCAAGAAAGAGCTCGGCGACGAGCTCGCCACCAGGCTCCGCGACGCAAGCCTGGAGCTCTATAAATTCGCTTCCGACCTGGCCGGCCGCCGCGGACTGATCCTCGCCGACACGAAGTTCGAGTTCGGCCTACTCGGCGACGATCTCATTTTGATCGACGAGGCGCTCACCCCCGACAGCTCGCGATTCTGGGATTCCGCGACCTACCTGGTCGGCAACTCGCCGGACTCCTATGACAAACAGTTCGTGCGCGACTGGCTCACCAAGGCCGGCTGGGATAAGGAATCGGAGCCGCCGCGGCTGCCGGACGACATAGTCGCGCAGACCCGAGAGCGGTATCTGACCGCGTATCAGCGCCTGGTTGGAAAACCATTGTTTCCACCAAAGCCAAGGTATGAGCGTTGATAGCGAGGATTGTCGTGACACCGAAACCTGTCGTGAACGACCCTCAGGGCATAACGGTCAGGCAGGGCCTTGCGACGCTCGGGTTTCGTGAAGTTTCCGACGTGCGCATCGGCAAGTACATCGAGGTGAGCCTCGAGGCGGACAGCGAACACCAGGCGCGGCAGCGTGTCGAGGCGATGTGCAAGCAGCTCCTGGCCAACCACGTGATCGAGGACTACAGGTTCGAGATCGAGACGGACGGTCACAAGCGCAGGTGAAGTTTGGAGTCGTTGTCTTCCCCGGCACATGGTCGGACCGCGACTGCGGTTGGGTGATCGACCAGGTCCTCGGGGGCGAGCTTCGGTACCTGTGGCACAAGGACGCCGACCTCAAGGGCTGCGACTGCATCATCCTGCCTGGCGGGTTCGCCTACGGCGACTACTTGCGCACCGGCGCGATCGCCAGGTTTGCGCCGGTGATGGAGAAGGTCAGCGAGTTCGCCGACCGCGGCGGGCTGGTCTGGGGCATCTGCAACGGCTTCCAGGTCCTCTGCGAGGCGGGGCTCCTGCCGGGCGCCCTTCTCCGCAACTCATCGCTGGAGTACCGCTGCCAGTGGACGAACCTCGTCGTCGAGCGGACGGACCTGCCGTTCACCTCGCAATGCGCCGAGCGAGAGGTGCTCAGCATTCCGATCGGCCACGGCGAAGGCAACTACTTCGCGGACCCGGCCACACTGTCACGACTCGAACAACGCGGCCAGGTCGTGCTGCGCTACTGCGACTCGGGGGGACGCGTCACGAACAATGCCAACCCCAACGGGTCAACCCACAACATCGCCGGCATCGTCAACGCGCGCGGAAACGTGCTCGGCATGATGCCGCACCCGGAGCGCTGTTCCGAGGCGGAGCTCGGCGGGATGGATGGGCTTAAACTCTTCCGCTCGGTCGCGGCGAGTGCGATGCAGGTCCTGGTTTCTTGAGCTTGGGGATGGTTGACGAGCGCCGATTAAGGGAAGTCGCGCTCACCCCCGAGGAGTACCGGGTCATCGTCGAGGAGCTCAGGCGGGCCCCCAACGAGGTCGAGCTCGGGATGCTGGGTGTGCTGTGGTCGGAGCACTGCTCGTACAAGAGCTCGAAGGCGCTGCTCCGCCGCCTCCCCTCGACCGGTTCCGCGGTGATCCAGGGCCCAGGTGAGAATGCCGGCGCGGTCAACATCGGCGAGGGCTGGGCCGCCGTGTTCAAGATCGAATCCCACAACCACCCGTCGGCGATCGAGCCCTACCAGGGAGCGGCGACCGGCGTGGGCGGCATAATCCGCGACGTCATCGCCATGGGCGCCCGGCCGATCGCGCTGCTCGATTCGCTGCGTTTCGGACCGCGGCCCGCGTCGAGCCACCACGTCGAGGGAGTGGTCGCCGGCATCGGCGGCTACGGCAACTGCATCGGCATCCCGACCGTGGGCGGCGAGGTCTACTTTGACGACTGCTACGCCAACAACCCGCTTGTCAACGCGATGTGCGTCGGCCTCGTTCGGGTTGACCGGCTCATGCGCGCGCGCGCCGAGGGAACTGGCAACAGCCTGATGCTCGTCGGCGCGGACACGGGTCGTGACGGCATCCACGGCGCCTCATTCGCCTCGCTCGAGCTTGACGAAACCAGCTCCGAGCGCAGACCGGCCGTGCAGGTGGGCAACCCGTTCCTCGAGAAGTGCCTGCTCGAGGCATGCATGGACCTCGCGCTCACCGACGCCGTGGTCGCGATCCAGGATCTAGGCGCCGCCGGCCTCACCTCATCGGTGGCGGAATGCGCAGGTCGGGTGAACGGAGCGGGCGCACACATAGACGTCGCGCGCGTGCCCCGTCGCGAACTCGGGATGAGCCCATATCACGTGATGCTGTCCGAATCGCAGGAGCGAATGCTCGTCGTCGTGGAGCGTGGCCGCGAGGCGGAGGTCGAGGCCATCTTCGAGGCCTGGGACCTCACGTCGGCGGTGATCGGCCACGTCACGGATGATGGCCACCTGACAGTTGTCGACGGACCGGCCCTCGTGGCGCGGGTGCCCATCAGCCTGCTCACCGACGGCGCGCCGCCGCGGCGACTCGTCGGCGTGGCGGCTGAGCAGCCACCCGGCCTCGACATCGACGCGCTTCCGCCCCTGGTCGATCCCGGCGCGAGCTTGCTGCGCATGCTCGCGAGCCCGAACCTCAGCAGCCGGCGCGGCATCTTCCGGCGCTACGATCACATGGTCGGCGACGCGACGGTCGTCCCTCCGGGTGGCGACGCCGCGATGCTGCGCGTGAAGGGCACGCGCCTGGGCCTGGCCGTCACCACCGACTGCAACTCGCGCTACTGCCACCTGGACCCGCACCTGGGCGCCCAGCTCGCCGTGGCCGAGGCGGCGCGCAACATCGTCGCCACCGGCGCCCACCCCCTGGCGGTCACAGATTGCTTGAACTTCGCGAACCCCGACCGGCCCGAGGTCTACTGGGAGATGGAAGAGACGATCGCGGGCCTCGCGCACGCATGCCGCGCCCTGGATCTGCCTGTCGTCAGCGGCAATGTCAGCCTCTACAACGACTCGTCCGGGACGTCGGCCATCTACCCGACCCCCGTCGTCGGGATGGTCGGGCTGATCGACGACTATGCCAAGCGCCTGACCGCCGGCCTTCGCGCCGAGGGCGACTTTGTGCTTCTGATCGGCTCGAGCCACAACGACCTGGGAGGCAGCGAGTACCTCAAGGTCGAGCACGACGTGGTTGCGGGCCGGCCTCCGGCGCTCGACCTCGCGCGCGAACGCGCAATCCATCGCCTCGTGCTCGCAGCCGCGGACAACGGGCTGCTGCACTCAGCTCACGACTGCGCGGAAGGAGGAATGCTCGTTGCGCTCGCCGAATGCTGCTTGCTCGGCGGCGTCGGCGTGCGCTGTCCGGCGATCAGGCCCGAGGCTCCTCTGCGCATGGACGCCGCATTCTTCGGCGAATCTCCGAGCCGCTTCATCGTGAGCCTGCCCTCGCGCGCGATGCCTGAGCTGCAGTCCCTCGCGCGCCGGCACCACGTCGAGATCTCGCTGCTCGGCCTGGCCGGCGGGGAGACGATCGAGTTCGAGGGCCAGTTCCGCTTGCCTCTGGCCGACATCCGCCAAGCCTGGGAAGGGGACATCTTCTGATGTGTGGAGTTTTCGGTATCTGTGCGAAGCAAGGGGTCGACGTCGCGAACCTGACTTACTTCGGGCTCTTCTCGCTCCAGCATCGCGGACAGGAGTCCGCGGGTATTGCCGTGTCGGACGGAAGCAACGTGCGCGTGCATCGAGCCATGGGCCTGGTGGCGCAGGTGTTCTCGCCCAACCAGATCAAGGACATGGGTGAGGGCTCGATCCTCGCCCTCGGACACACGCGCTACTCGACGACCGGCTCCAGCCGCGCCGAGAATGCCCACCCGCTGCCATTTCACCATCCGACCCTCGGTCCCGGCGCGATCGCACACAACGGCAACCTTCTGAACGCGGAAGCGCTGCGCGCTCAGCTCGAGGAGGAAGGCGCAACCTTCGACTCGGGGCTCGACACCGAGGTGATGGCGCGCTTGATCGAGCACACGCACGGCAAGACGTGGGAAGACGTGATTCGCCGGACCTTCGCACGCGTGGTCGGCGCTTACTCATGTGGAATCATCACGCCCAAGCAGCTCATCGCGCTGCGCGACCCGTACGGGTTCCGCCCGCTGTGCATCGGCTTCATCCCGCTCTCCGGCCAGCCGGCGCATGTGATCGCGTCGGAGACCTGCGCGCTGGACACGGTGAATGCGAACTTCGTGCGCGAGGTTCAGCCCGGCGAGATGGTGATCATGGACGAGCACGGAGTCCACAGCGTCACCTTCCAGACCTCCAACAAGCACGCGATGTGCGTGTTCGAGTTCATCTACTTCGCCCGCCCGGACTCGATCCTCAAGAACTGCGAGCTCGAAGACGCACGAATCCGGATGGGTCACGAGCTGGCCAAGGAGGCGCCGGTCGAGGCGGACATGGTGGTCGCGTTCCCCGACTCCGGCACGCCTGCGGCCATCGGCTACGCCGAAGCGGCGGGCATCCCATTTCGCGAAGCTCTCATGAAGAGCCGCTACATAAACCGGACGTTCATCCAGCCTGACCAGTCGCTTCGCGAGGCCGGCGTGATGCTCAAGCTGAACCCGCTGCCCCGCTCGATCAAGGGCAAGCGGATCATCGCCGTCGACGACTCGATCGTCCGGGGCACGACCTCGCGGCGGATCATCGAGCGACTGCGAGCCGCCGGCGCAAGCGAGATCCACATGCGGATCTCGAGCCCGCCGATGCGATTCCCCTGCTTCATGGGCGTCGACATCGGTTCGACCAAGGAGCTGATCGCGTCAGGTCGCACCGTGGAGCAGGTGCGCGAGAGGATCGGCGCCGACAGCCTGCAGTACCTGTCCATCCCCGGCCTCATGCGCGCGATCGGTCGCGGCACGTCGCAGGAGTTCTGCCGCGCCTGCTTCGACGGCTCGTACCCGGTGCCGGTGCCGCAGCAGCTCGAGATGGACAAGATGCAGTTCGAGCTTCCCCTGAAATCCGATCACATCTCGGGACCTCCGTCGCCTTTGCTAGCCAAGATCTAAATGACCACAGAAGGACTGTCGTACGCCGCGGCCGGCGTCGACATCGAGGCTTACGAGCGCGTGCTGGAGCGGGTCAAGCCGCTGATCGCGGCCACGCACGGCAAAGACGTCGCCGTCGGGGTCGGACCGTTCGCGGGTCTCTACGCCCTGCCGGGTGGAGGCCACCTCGCGTCCAGCGCCGACGGCGTCGGCACGAAGATCAAGATCGCCATCGCGGCCGGGGCACACCGCGGGATCGGCATCGACATCGTGAACCACTGCGTCAACGACATCGCGACCGCCGGCGCGCGGCCCCTGTTCTTTCTCGACTACTTCGCCACGGGCAAGCTGGACCCGGAGGTCTTCACGCAGCTGATCGAGGGGATGTCGCAGGCGTGCCGGGCCGCTGGGTGCGCCCTGCTGGGTGGGGAGACCGCCGAGATGCCTGGCGTCTACGCGCTCGGGGATTATGACCTCGCAGGCTTCATCGTCGGCCTGGTGGAGGCCGGCCGGAATCCCGAGGTGGCGAGCATCAATGCCGGTGACGTGCTGATCGGCCTTCCATCGAGCGGCCTTCACACCAACGGCTACTCGCTGGTGCGCAAGGTCTTCGAAGACGTGCCCCTGACCCGCGTGTTCCCCGAGCTTGGCCGGCCGCTGAGCGAGGTGCTGCTCGAGCCGCACACCACTTACCTGGGCGACCTCGGGCGGATCCGCTGGAAAGGCGCGGCACACATCACGGGCGGTGGAATCCTCGGGAACCTACCGCGGTGCTTGCCCGACGAGCTTGGCGCGCGCCTCGACCGCAAGGCATGGAAGGCGCAACCGATCTTCGAGCTCATACAGAAGCGTGGCCGGGTTGCCGATGACGAGATGTACGGCACCTTCAACATGGGATTGGGAATGATCCTCGTGGTCGATCCCGACGCGGTCCCGGCCGGTACAGAGGTGGTCGGCGAGGTTGTCGGGCATTCCGGACCCGATCGGGTGGTCATCCGCTGACCCTCAGGTTGGGCGTCTGCGTTTCCGGTCGGGGCTCGAACCTGCGCAACCTCGTCGAGCGCGGATTCGATGTCGTGGCGGTGGCGTCCAACCGGCCGTCCTGCGGAGGCGCTGCATTCGCCCGCGAGCATGGACTGCCGCTAGGGGAGCTGTCGCAAAAGTCATTCGCATCGGCGGAAGACCGTGACGCGGCGATGCGCGACTTTTTCACCGGCCATCGCGTCGAGCTCGTGGTGGATGCCGGCTATGACCGCGTCCACTCTCAGAACTTTCTCGCAGCCTTCACCGATCGCATCATCAACGTCCATCCCTCGCTGCTGCCGGAGTTCGGAGGCGGTATGGACGCGGTGGAGCGAGCGCTGGAAAGCCGGGCAGCGCGAACGGGGGCGACCGTCCACGTCGTGACCCGCGACCTCGACGCGGGCCCGATCCTCGTGCAGGAGGCCGTCCCCGTCCACGAAGGCGATACCGTGGAAACCCTGCGGCAGCGCGTGCACGAGGCCGAGCACCGGATCCTGCCGCAAGCGATCCGGCTCATGGAGGCGAGGCTCGCCGGGCGCGGGCAGGGCGCATGACAAAAAAATCAGCCCTCCTGTCGGTTAGCGACAAGACCGGCCTCGCCGCCTTCGCTCGCGGGCTGCAGCGACTCGGCTACGAGCTCTTCGCGACCGGCAGCACGCTCCAGGCGATCCAGGACGCCGCCGTCGATGCGCGCCCGGTGAGCGACCTGACAGGTTTCCCCGAGATGATGGATGGGCGCATCAAGACCCTTCACCCGGCCGTTCATGGGGGCATCCTGGCGCGTCGAGACAGGCCCGAGCACCTGGCGGCGCTAGCAGAGCACGGCCTGCGCGAGATCGACCTGGTGTGCTGCAACCTCTATCCGTTCGTCGAGACGGTCACGCGGCCCGACGTCACCTTAGAAGAGGCGATCGAGCAGATCGACATCGGCGGGCCGGCCATGATCCGGGCCGCGGCCAAGAACCACGAATCGGTGATCGTGGTCGTGCGGCCCGAGCGCTATTCGGACCTGCTTGCGGCGCTCAACGAGGGAACCGTCGATGCAGGCCTGCGCCGGCGACTCGGGGCCGAGGCGTTCGCTCATACGTCGGCTTATGACGCATGGATCGCTGCCTACCTACGCGGCGTCGCGCCCGACGGCTTTCCGCCCGAGATCTCGTTCGCGGGGCTGCTCACCCAGCCGCTGAAGTACGGCGAGAACGAGCATCAGAGAGCCGGGTTCTATCGCTTCGGACCGAACCCGGGAGGGATTGGAGGCGCCGTGCAGCTTCAGGGCAAAGAGCTCGGATTCAACAACATCCAGGACGCCTCGGCCGCCTACCTGTTGGTCCGCGACTACGAGCGGCCGGCCGCGGCGATCGTGAAGCACATGAACCCGTGCGGCCTGGCGGTCGCGGACGACATCGCCAAGGCTTACCGGCTCGCATACGAGTGCGACACCGTGTCGGCATTCGGCGGCATCGTGTCCGTCAACCAGCCTCTCGATCGCTCGACCGCCGAACAGATCGTGCAGATCGTCACCCATGTCGTGATCGCGCCGGCGGTGCTCGATGAAGCGAAGGACGTGCTCGCCCGCCGCAAGTCGATGATCGTCCTGGCCGCGGAGGCGCCGCGGGCAAATCCCTTCGACTTCGACGTGAGGTCGGTGCCGGGAGGCTTTCTGGTGCAGGAATGGGACCGCACAGGTTTCGACCGAAGAGCCTCTTCCGTCGTGACCCGGCGGGCTCCCACCGAGGCCGAATGGGAGCAGCTGGGCTACGCGTGGACCGCGGTCAAGCACGTGAAGTCAAATGCGATCGTCCTTTTCAAGGAAGGGTCCGCCGTGGGCGTGGGCGCAGGGCAGATGTCGCGGGTCGAGGCGGTGCAGATCGCGGTGCGGCGCGCCGGCGAGCGAGCGCGCGGATCGGTGATGGCCTCGGACGCGTTCTTCCCGTTTCCTGATGGCCTGGAAGAGGGCATTCGGGTAGGTGTGACGGCCGTGATCCAGCCGGGCGGCTCGCTGAAGGACGCTGAAGTCGTGGCCGCGGCGGATGCGGCAGGGATCGCCATGGTCGTCACCGGCCAGCGCCACTTCAAGCATTAGTGGGCACTCGGTTCGGGGAAGAGGGCCGCGAGCTCTCCTACGGCACATACCTCAAGGTGCCTGAGCTCCTCGAGCTTCAAAACGGGCTGAGCGCCGAGCATGACGAGCTGCTTTTCATCGTCGCCCACCAGGTCTACGAGCTGTGGTTCAAGGTCGTGCTCTTCGAGCTGGAGGCCGCGCGCGACCGAATCGATTCCGACGATATGTTCTTTGCGCTCCACTACCTGAAGCGCGTCCACGTCATCGAAAAGCTTCTCGTCGAGCAGATCGATGTCCTGGAGACGATGTCGCCTCAGGATTTCCTCGCTTTTCGCTCGCAGCTTGCGCCGGCCAGCGGCTTCCAGTCGGTGCAGTTCCGTGAGATCGAGTTCCTGTCCGGCCTGAAGGAACCCAAATATCTCGCCCGCCTGGAGGCGACCGCCGAGGAGGCGGCTCGGCTGAGGAAGCGGCTCGACGACCCCTCGCTGAACGAGGCCTTTCACCACCTCCTCCAGCGACGCGGGTCGCCGACCCTGCTCGAGGTCTTCAGAGATCGCGAACGGCATGGCGACCTGTTCGATCTCTGTGAAGCGCTGCTCGATCACGACGAAGCATTCGCGCACTGGCGTGCCCGCCACGTGCTGATGGTCGAGCGCCAGATCGGGGGGAAAACCGGCACCGGCGGCAGCAGCGGCGCGGAGTATCTGCGCACGACCCTCGGCAAGCGTTTCTACCCAGACCTATGGGACGTACGCTCGCAGCTGTGAAGGACCCCTTCGAGGGAGAGCGTCCCGAGCATCACATGAAGAAGACCCGGGTGGAGAACCCCCGGGTGACGTGTGGGACGTGCCGGATGTTCGACGGCACCGCATGGTGCCGGCACTGGAACTTCCACACAACGCTCGAGTCGCCTCCATGCCGCTTTTACAAGCCAAAGGGGAATTAGGGCCCGCCGCACGCCGGTTGCATGGGGCGTGGGACTCTCAGCCGATCAGGTCTCCGCGCCCGCGCGCGATCCGCGCTGGCCGGCTCTATACGTCCTCTGCGCCGGCATCCTGATGGTGATCCTCGATGGAACCATCGTCAACGTCGCGCTGCCTTCGATCCAGAGCGACCTCGGCTTCACACAGTCGAACCTCGCCTGGGTCGTCAACTCGTACCTGATCGCGTTCGGAGGACTCCTGCTCCTCTCCGGGCGGTTGGGCGACCTGGTGGGTCGAAAGCGCGTGCTGGTCGTTGGCCTGAGCGTTTTCACCGTGGCCTCGCTGCTGTGCGGGTTGTCGGCCACGCCCGAGGAGCTCATCGCGGCGCGGTTCCTCCAGGGCATCGGGGGCGCCTTGAGCTCCGCCGTGGCCCTGGGAATGATCGTGACGATGTTTCCCGATCAGCCGGAGCAGGCGCGCGCTTTCGGGGTCTACAGCTTCGTGGCCTCAGCAGGCGCGTCAATCGGCCTGCTGGCCGGAGGGATCCTGACCCACGCGATCAGCTGGCACTGGATCTTCTTCGTGAACGTGCCCATCGGCATCGTGTCGATTGCTCTTTCCGTGCGGCTCATCGACTCAGATCGGGGCATCGGCTTGAGGAGCGGAGCCGACGTGATCGGCGCAGCGCTCGTCACTGTCGCCCTCATGCTGGGCGTCTACACGATCGTCGAGACTTCGCAGGTCGGCTGGGGTTCGGTCCAGACGATCGGGCTCGGTGTCGTGTCGATCCTCCTGCTGGCCGGCTTTGTCGTGCGACAGGTGAAGGCAGCGAACCCGCTTTTGCCGCTTCGTGTTTTCAGACCTCGCAACGTCTGGGGCGCCAACCTGGTTCAGCTCCTGATGGTCGCCGGCCTGCTGGGATTCTTCTTCATGAACTCGCTGTACATGCAGCGCGTGCTCGGCCTCAACCCGCTTGAGATCGGCTTCGCATTTCTGCCCGTGGCTGTGACGATCGGAGTCCTCTCGGTCGGTCTGTCGGCGCGCCTGACGACCCGATTCGGAGCGCGCCGCGTCCTGCTGCCGGCGCTGCTTCTCGTCACCACGGGGCTCGCCCTGTACATGAGGTTGCCCGTGCGCAGCGACTATTTCGTGGACCTGCTGCCCGGAATGGTCTTGCTCGGCGTAGGCGCCGGCCTGGTGTTTCCTTCGCTGGCGACGCTCGCGATGTCCAGCGCAACCGAGAGCGACTCGGGGCTCGCCTCCGGCCTGCTCAACACCACCGCCCAGGTCGGTGGTGCGCTAGGCCTCGCGGTGCTCGCGACGCTGGCGGCGTCGAAAACACAGAGCCTGCGCGCACTGGGCAACAGCGCGCCGGACGCCCTGACGGGTGGATTCCGCATGGTCTTCGGACTGAGCGCCGCGCTTCTCATCGCAGCATTCGTGATCGCCGTAATCGTGCTTCGGGATCAGCCGGCGGATGCCGGCGTGACCGAAAGGGCCGAGGACGCCGCCTAGCGGCACCCCCGGCCGATCCATATCTTTCGTCAGGCGGCCCGAGCCGTCTCCATTTCGTCAGGTACAAGCGCTTCTTGGGACGGGCGAGCAACACGAGGTGAGCGCAGTACCACCAGAACGATGACGAGGCCTGCCGCGACACAGGCTGCCGCGATTCCGAAGCCAAGCTGATACCCGGCGGTCAGCGCGCCCGCCAACGATTGTCCTTGCACGAGGAGGGCGCGCGTGTGGTCGGACGAGATCGTGCCCAGGGCGGCCAGGCCGAATGCCCCACCCACCTGCATCGTGACGTTCCCCACGCCGGATGCGACGCCGGCATCCGCCGGCGGAATCTCGGACATCATGATCGTGGTCAAGGGCATGAACGTCATACCCGCCCCGATTCCGAACAGCAGATAAGCGCCGAAGATCCCCGGGAAGTAAGCCGCGTGCTGGTCGGTGGTCGCCATCAGCAGCAGCGCCACCGTGATGGTTGCCAGACCCGGAACCAGCAGCGCCCGAGGACCGAAGCTGCGCATCAACCGGGCTGAGATGCCGAGCGACAGCACGGCGAGCGTGAGCGTCGAAGGCAGGAAGGCCAGGCCCGTGTTGAACGCGCTGTAGCCCTTGACGTGCTGCAGGTAGAGGGCCCCGAGGAAGAACGTCGTGAACATCCCGGTGGCCACGAGGCCGCGCGCGACACTCGCGCCCGTCAGGCTGCGCAGGCGCAGGATCCG
>DATFVI010000111.1:0-25804 GCA_035260405.1 Candidatus Dormiibacterota bacterium | reverse complement strand
CTCGCCAGTGCTATGCAGTACTCTACTCGTTGAGAGCAAAGTGATGGCAAGTAATAGTCTGCTCAACACCAGAGAGGCTGCTCGATTCCTTCGGGTCAGCGAAGCCTCGATTCGCCGCTGGAGCGACGCGGGATTGCTGGTCGCACAGCGAGTGGGCCGTCGCCGGGAGCGGCGCTTTGCCGAGGACGACCTGCGCCGCTTCCTCGAGAAGACCCCGGGCGGTGCGCGTGGGACCGCCCCCGAGGTCACCACTGTGAACGTGGGTGGCGCGGCGGTTCCGCTCAGGACTCACCTCGCCCCGATCTACAGCTCTGATCTCGGCCAGCTCCGCCTCTCGATTCCATTCCTGGCCGACGGGCTGCGGGCCGCGCAGCCCTGCTACCTCGTGGTCTCCGGCGTACCGCTCGACCGCTACGTGGACGCTTTGACCGGCGAGGGCATCGATGTTGGTGCGGCCGTCAACGGTGGCCGGCTGACCATCATTCCTGGGCCGGGGTCCACTGTCGCGGAAGCCATCTCCAACTGGGAGCGCCTTTTCGGGAAGGCTCTCGCCGGCGGTCCAACCGTGCTTCGGGTCGTGGGCGAGATGGTCTGCGAGCGTTCGGTGTTCGGGTCGGAGGCCGCGATGATGGCCTACGAGGAGGCCTACGAGCTGATGGCGAAGCGCTTCCCGGTGGTGACGCTTTGCCAGTACGACGCTCGCGAGTTCGATGGGGAAATCATGCTGCGGGCCCTCAAGTCCCACCCCGACATGTTCGAGCAGCACATGGGTGGGTTCCTGAACTAGGAGTAATGGCTGATGTCCTCAAGGTTCAAGTGGTGAACGCAGCAAGTCCTAGTGCCGGCGCCTCGCAACCGTCGGGGATCCCCCCTTCAAACAGTGTCGACTTCCTGTCCCTGCTGAGCGCCGCCAATCGCCGGCGAGTCCTGCAGGGCTCAAAGCGAGTCGTGCATCCGGCGGGTACGATCGCGGCCCGGCCAAGCGGGCCAGCAATGAGCTACGTCATCGAAAGCGGATTGGCCAGAGCGTTCTGGAGCCTACCCGATGGGAGGCAGACCACCATCGCAATCGTCCGGCCCAACGAGCTCGTAGGTTCAACTGCTGCGGTGGGCTGGGTGCCGTGGATTTTTATGCAGCTCATCACAGAATCCACGTTGCTGACTCTCGACACCCGGGAGCTCCGCATGCTGGCGTCGACCGAGGTCGAGGTGGCTTTGGCGATCTCGAAGCACCTGGCCTCGCGAATCCGAGACGCATACAGGCTGATCGCCGTACGCTCGCTGGGCAACATCCGGGAGCGAGTGGCTTATGACCTGCTGGACCGGGCCGCACAGTCGCAGCTCGTGGTTGGGCGGCTCGAGGTCATAGCCACGCAGGCTGATCTTGCCGATTCGATCGGGTCATCACGCGAGGTGATGAGCCGAGCCCTGAGAGACCTGCGCGCCGAAGGGATTGTCGAAACCGCGCCCGGGTTGATCCGTGTCCTTGACCCTGAACGCCTAGCGATGATCGTCAGGGCGTTCGTGATTTAAGTCACAACTGCGACGCAGGTCACGGTGAATTCGAGGCCAACTTGACTAGCTTCTCCGAAGTGTCCACCGCCTTCGGCCGAAATTCGTCGGTGTTCCGCGCATGAGCCAACCCCCGATCAGTCCCGTTCGGGTGCTCGTGGTGCAGGACCATCCCCTGCTCGCATCCGCGATCGCACGCGTGCTGGAGAGCGAAGAAGACGTGATCGTGGTCGGCATCGCACGGCGCGGTGACGAGGCCGCAACCCTGGCAGCTGAGCACAACCCGTCGGTCGTGCTGATGGACTTCAGGCTTCCCGACCTGAGCGGGCCGGCCGCCGCCGCAAAGATCCGTACCGCCGTGCCGGCTGCGGCGATCGTCTTCCACAGCGCTGAGGAATCTGAGGATGCTTTGCTCGACGCCATCGACGCCGGAGCCATCGCGTATCTGACCAAATCGGCGACCGCCGACCAGATCATCGAAGCGGTTCGCAAGGCATCCATCGGAGAGGTCCTGATCCCGGTGGGTCTGTTCGCCAAGGCGATCGCCCGCCAGCGACGGGTGGGCAACGAGAAGCAGGCTCGGGAGAAACTCCTGGCGGAGTTCACGCCGCGGGAGCTTGACGTGCTCCGGCTGCTGGCGGACGGCCACGATACGCAGGAGCTGGCCAGGCTTCTCGGCATCGCGCCACACACAGTCGAGTGGCACGTGACGCACGTGATCGAAAAGCTGCGCGTGCATTCCAAGCTCCAGGCGGTGATCGCGGCCGCCCGACTCGGCCTGATCGAGCTCTAGAGGCGCGGCCGAAAACCTCGACGAGAGATTCGGCGATCCAGGTGGCCCAGATCCCGGAGATGGGTCGCATGGGCGCCGAAGATCCGTCGACCGAAACCGCCGGCCAGTAGCCTGGCTACCGAAAAAACACGAATAGGCACAGCTCCAGATTTCGGTTAGTGTTCGTTGCGGCCCCGAGGGACACGTTCGACGGAGTCGGATTTGGTCGCAAGACTGGAACCGAAGTCGGAGAGGCGATCCGTTGGGGTCATTTGTTTTCTGCCGATTTGCGCGTTCGCGCAAGAGGGACACAATCGATCTGCGAGTCCATCGTGAGATCTCACTCGCCCGGCGTTGATCGTCGGCGCGCGACGGCACACATCTCTATTGCGAACAGGTCGCAGCCGCGTTGGATCCCAGGCCCAAGCCGAGAGCTACCTGGCTAGTGGAATAGCGACAGACCGATCGGCGTTTTGATCGGCTAAGCTACCTTGACAGTGCGTAGATCTATGGCTCGCGACATCTGCCTCACTCGGCGACGAGCGATCGACTACGTCCTCTGCGCCAGCTGCTTCTGTAGCTAGCCGACCTCTCTGACGGGGCCTCTTGGCCCCTTCCGCGCCCGTGGGCGCGTTGTTGTCGGCACCAGCTAATTCTCCGGAGGCGCATCCATTTGTCGAATCTCGCGAACCTCTCACCCCTCGACGACATGTCGGGAAATGAGACGGTCAAAGCCACGAGCAACCACCTTCGAGGGCTCATCAAAGAGGAGCTGCTCGAGGACACGCCCGCGTTCGGCGACGCCTCGGAGACACTGCTCAAGTTTCACGGCATCTACCAGCAGGACGATCGCGACCGCCGCAAGGAGGCGCGCGCGAAGGGCCTGGACAAGCACCACCAGCTGATGATCAGAACCCGCATCCCTGGCGGCGTCGTGTCTGCCGATGCCTACATCGCACACGACGAGATCAGCCGGAAGTGGGCCAACGGGACGCTTCGCGTCACCACGCGGCAGGACTTCCAGCTCCACGGAGTCCTCAAGGGCGACATCAAGAAATCGATTCGCGCCATCAACGAAGCCCTGCTTACGACGCTGGGCGGTTGCGGCGACGTGGAGCGCAACATCATGTGCTGCCCGGAGCCGGTGGCGGATCATTTTCACGACGAGGTGAACCGCGCGATAAGCGCGATGGTGGCCGAGCTCACGCCGCGCACTCGCGCTTATCACGAGATCTGGCTCGACGGCGAGGTGGTGAAGACCTCGGAGCCTGAGGTTGAGCCTCTCTATCGCGAGCAGTACCTGCCGCGCAAGTTCAAGACCACCGTCGCGCTCGACGGCGATAACTGCGTCGACGTCTACGCGCACGACCTCTCACTGGTCGCGATGCGCTCGGCCGAAGGAACGCTGCGCGGGTTCAACGCGCTGGTCGGCGGCGGCCTGGGGCGCACCCACAACAAGCCCGAGACATTCGTGGCGGCTGCGCTGCCGCTCTGCTTCGTGGAGGCCGACCAGGTCGTCGAGCTCGCGCGCGAGGTTGTCGCTGTTCAGCGCGACTATGGCGACCGGAGCAACCGGCGGCACGCAAGGCTCAAGTACACGATCGCCGACCGCGGGCTCGACTGGTTCCGCGACGAGGTGCAGAGTCGCGTGACCTTCAAGCTCCAACCGGCGGAGAAGCTGTCCTGGAAGCCGGTCGACGACCACCTGGGGTGGCACGAGCAGGGCGATGGCCGACTCTACGTGGGCATTTTCATCGAGAACGGCCGCATCGCCGACGTCGACCAGGTGAGATCGCGGACCGGGCTGCGCAAGCTCGTCGACGAGCTGCGCCCGAACGTCCGGCTGACCGCACAGCAGAACGTCATCCTCGCGGACATCGACCCGGCGGACCGCCCTCGCGTGGAGCAGCTGATGGCGGAGCATGGAATGGCCGCGGTCGAATCGATCCCTCACGCGATACGCAATTCGATGGCGTGCCCAGCCATCCCTACGTGTGGGCTGGCGGTGGCAGAAGCCGAGCGGGCGCTGCCGGGCCTGATCCGGACTCTAGCGACCATGCTCGACGAGCTCGGCCTCGCGGGCGAGCGAATCAGCTTCCGCATGAGCGGATGCCCCAACGGCTGCTCGCGGCCGTACCTCGGTGACGTCGGGTTTGTCGGCACGACGCTCGGCAAGTACGACGTGATGCTGGCGGGCGATTTCAACGGCACGCGCCTGAACCGCGTCTACTCGGCGAACGTGCCGATCGCGGGCATTCCCGACTTACTCCGTCCGATTTTCATGGCGTTTCGCGCCGACCGCCGTGCGGACGAAGGGTTCGGCGACTGGGTCGATCGCGCGGGCTTCGAGGCCCTCCGCGCTCGCACCTCGAGCGAGGTCATGTCGTGATCGCGCCAGCCGAAATCTCTGCCGGAGCAGCACCTGAAACCGTTTTGCGATGGGCCTACGAAACATTTCCGCGAATGGCGATCGTCGCCAGCTTCCAGGCCGAGTCATCCGTGCTGATCGACATGGCCTCCCGCATTCGACCCGACGCCGATGTCATCACGCTCGACACCGGCCGTCTGCCACAACAGACCTACGACATGATCGATCGCGTCCGCGACCGGTACGGGATCGACGTCCAGGTCGTCTCACCTGACGCGGCGGACCTGCAGGAGATGGTCGGAAGCCACGGGGCGAACCTCTTCCTCAGGTCGGTGGAGATGCGCCGCCTGTGCTGCGACGTTCGTAAGTCGAGGCCGCTGGCGCGCGCCCTGGCCGGTTACGACGCGTGGGTGACGGGCCTGCGCAGGCAGCAGGCGCCAACCCGTGCGCAAACGGCGGTCGTCGCGGCGGATCCAGAGCACACAGGCCTGACCAAGGTCGCGCCACTTGCGTCCTGGACGCACGACCAGGTCTGGGACTACATCCGCGAGAACGACCTGCCGTACCACTCGCTCTACGACTCCGGGTATACCTCGATAGGCTGCGAGCCCTGCACGCGTGCCACGACAGCCGGCGAGGACGAGCGCGCGGGGCGCTGGTGGTGGGAGCAGAACGAGGTCAAGGAATGCGGCCTCCACTGGTCGGCGCCAACTGCGAGCGCATCGTGACCAAAGTGCTCGAGCTTTCGGAAAAGCATTCGCTCAGCGTCGAGGCGCTGACGATGACCTACCCTCACGGCGATCGTCTCCTTGTCGCCTTGCAAGGCGTGAGTCTCGAGGTCAAGCGTGGCGAGTTCGTCTGCATCGTGGGAGCCTCTGGCTCGGGAAAGAGCACGCTGCTCAACCTGCTCGCCGGCCTCGAGCAACCCACTCGCGGCCGGGCCCACGCCCATGGCCACGTAGCCCTCATCTTCCAGGAGGCGGCTCTTCTCCCGTGGCTCACCGCGGCGGGCAACGTCGAGCTGGCGCTCGAGCTCCGTGGCGTCCGGAACCCGGAGCGCTCGAGGATCGCCGGCGAGCTGCTGCGCCGCGTCCATCTCGACGGCTGGGAGAGGCGCCGGCCGCATGAGCTGTCGGGCGGCATGAAGCAGCGCGTCGCGCTCGCACGGGCCCTCGCCCAGGACGCCGACGTGCTCCTGATGGATGAGCCTTTCGCCGCCCTGGATGCCATCACCCGCGACCTGCTCCACGAGGAGCTCGAGCGGCTGTGGAGCCAGAACGGCCTGACCATCCTGTTCGTCACGCACAACGCCCGGGAGGCGGTGCGGCTCGGTGATCGCGTGCTGGTTTTCACGAGCCGGCCTGGGCGGGTCGGGCACGAGGTGGTCGTCGACCTTCCAAGGCCGCGCAGCCTCGATTCGCCAGATCTCGCAGTGATCGCGGGCCGGATCACCGACAGGCTGAAGCAAGAGATGAGGCTCAGTGGCTGAGCTGGCCCGCGATCTCGAGACGCGCGAAGTCGTGGACCTCTCTCCGCGTCCGACTCGCGCCCGTCAACTCCGGTTCTGGTCTGCGCTCTGGCCCCAGCTGGTGGCGCTGCTCGTGGCGGTGGCGGTGTGGCAGGTGGTCGCCTGGTCGGGCCAGCTCCCCGGCCCCTGGCCGGTCTTTCACCGCCTGCTCAACGACCTGACCAGCGTCAATTTCTATGTCGGAGTCGCGATCACGCTTCTGCGCGCGGGCATCGGATACGGGATCGCGGTCGTTGCCGGCACGGCGGTTGGACTTCTGGTCGCCCGAGTCACATTTCTGCGCAGGGCGCTCGGGTCGGCCCTTCTCGGCCTGCAGTCCATGCCGTCGATCTCGTGGTTCCCGCTCGCCATCCTTCTCTTCCAGCGCAGCGAGCCGGCGATCATCCTGGTGGTCCTGCTCGGCGCGGCGCCCGCGATCGCGAATGGTCTTTTGAGCGGAGTCGATCACGTCGAGCCCCTTCTCGTTCGCGTCGGCCGGGTCATGGGCGCTCGCGGTCTCGGCCTCTACCGTCACGTGATCCTGCCCGCCGCGCTGCCGTCGTTCGTCGGCGGCCTGAAACAGGGCTGGGCTTTCGCGTGGCGCAGCCTGATGGCCGGCGAGCTCATCCTCCACGCATTCGCCGGTCAGCAGCGTTCGTTGGGACAGCAGCTGAGGTCCGCTCAGGATCTCTCGGACTACCAGCAGCTCATTGCATTGATGATCGTGATCTTCGTCATCGGGGTGCTCGTCGACAGCGGATTCGGAGTCCTCGACCGCGAGATCAGGCGGCGATGGGGTCTCGTGGGAGTAGAGGCGTGAGCAAGGGATTCGTCGTTTGGTTCACCGGACTGTCCGGCGCCGGCAAGTCGACCATCGCCA
Source organism: Candidatus Dormiibacterota bacterium (assembly GCA_035260405.1). Lineage (GTDB taxonomy): Bacteria > Chloroflexota > Dormibacteria > Dormibacterales > Dormibacteraceae > Palsa-870. The sequence goes on along the minus strand of DATFVI010000111.1, from coordinate 18,765 downwards.
ACGCGCTGAAAGCCGAGTTCGAGCTGCGTGGGCGCCACGTCGAGCTGCTCGACGGCGACGAGGTCCGTACCCACCTCTCGAAGGGCTTGGGTTTCTCGAAGGAAGACCGCGACACCAACATCAGGCGCATCGGCTACGTGGCGCGGCTGGTGGCGCGCAGCGGCGGCGTCGCCATCACGGCGGCGATCTCTCCCTATCGCGAGGTGCGCGACGAAATCCGCGCCCAGACTCCTGGATTCGTGGAGGTGTTCGCGCGGGCGCCGCTCGACACTCTGGTCGAACGCGACGTCAAGGGCCTCTACAAGAGAGCCATCGCCGGCGAGATCGCGAACTTCACGGGTGTGAGCGATCCGTACGAAGAGCCCCTGCACGCCGAGGTCGTGTGCGACACATCGCGCGAATCGCTGGACCAATCGCTGTCGAAGGTGATCGCCGCGCTCGAGCGACTCGGCCATCTCGACCGCGAGGTGGGGGAGAGACTGCCCGACGGCGACGAGCTCAGCGCCCTCCGCGCCGAGGCCCGGGCGCTGCCCCGACTCGAGGTCGGCCAGCGCGAGCTTTCGGACCTGTTCATGCTCGCGACCGGCGGACTCTCGCCTCTAGCCTCCTTCATGGACGAGCGCGATTACCAGTCTGTGATCGAGACCGGCCGCCTCGCGGGCGGGCAGCCTTTCACGATCCCGATCGTGCTCCGAGCAGATTCCGCGCCGAGCACCGAACGAATCGCACTTTTCATCGGCGACCAGCCCGCCGGCATCCTGGACGTGACTTCGGTCTTCAAAACGTCGCCTGACGCGGAAGCCAAGGGCGTCTACGGGACCACGGACCTCGCCCACCCCGGCGTGCGTGTGCTCCAGGACTCGGGTCGGTGGGCGCTGGCCGGCACGGTGACCGCCCTCGCACGTCCCACGTCCGGGTTCCCCGAGTACGACCTCACCCCGATGCAGGTCCGCGCCGTGAAAGCCGCCCGCGGTTGGAAGACCATGGTCGGGTTCCAGACCCGCAACCCCGTGCATCGCGCGCACGAGTACCTGCAAAAAGTTGCGCTCGAAATCGTCGACGGGCTGCTCCTGCATCCCCTGGTGGGCGAGACCAAGAGCGACGACATCCCGGCCTCGGTCCGGATGAGCTGCTACGAGGAGCTGCTCCGCGGCTACTTCCCGGCGGATCGGGTGCTGCTCGCCACCAACCCGGCGTGGATGCGCTACGCCGGTCCCAGGGAGGCGGTCTTCCACGCGATTGTCCGGCGCAACTACGGCTGTACGCATTTCATCGTCGGTCGCGACCACGCCGGAGTCGGCAGCTACTACGACACGTACGCGGCCCATCGCATCTTCGACCAGTACGCACCAGGCGAGCTGGGAATCGAGATCCTGCGCTTCGAGCACACCTTCTACTGCTCGGCGTGCGGAGGCATGGCATCGACCAGGACGTGCCCGCACCCGGCAGACGTTCATCGCACCTTGAGCGGAACCGCCGTGCGCAAGCTGCTCGCCGAAGGCCATGACCTGCCGGTGGAGTTCACGCGGCCCGAGGTCGCTCGCGTTCTGCTTGAGGCGGCGAAAGAAGAGGCCACGGTGTGAGGTACTACCCCGTCTTTCTTGACCTTGCAGGCCAGCCGTGCACCGTCCTCGGTGATGGGACGTTCGCTGTCGAGAAGGCCGCCGCCCTGCGTGAGGCGGGAGCGAATGTGCGTGTGATCGCATCGCGGGACTACAGGCCCGGCGCCCTCGCCGGCGCGCGACTCGTGATCGATGCCAGCGAAGACCATGAGGTCAACCGGCTCAGCTGGATGGAGGCCGAGGCCGCCGGGATCCTGATCAACGTGGTCGACCGGCCCGCGCAGTGCCGCTTCATCGCGCCCGCCATCGTGAACCGCGACCCGCTGTTGATTGCGATCTCGACCTCTGGGGAGAGCCCCTTCCTCGCATCGATGCTGCGCGCTCGCATCGAGCGCTGGCTCGGCCACGAGTGGAGCCCGTTCGTCGCGCTGGTCGGGGAGGTGCGGAGGCGGCTGCGCAAGCAAGGACTGCCGATCGCGGAACAGACACGCGTGTACCGGCGGCTGCTCAACTCGGATGTCCGTTCCCTTCTGCGTGGCAGGAGAACTCCTGAAGCCAACCGGCTTGCCGCCGGTATAGCCGCCGCTCTGGGCGATGGTGCCGGGCGTGTTGCGCTGGTCGGCGCGGGGCCCGGCGACCCGGACCTTTTGACCGTGAAGGCGCGCGAGCTCCTCGCCGACGCGGATTACGTCCTGCACGACGCGCTCATCGCGCCGGAGACCCTGGCCCTGTGCGGTCCGGACACGCGCCTCGAAAACGTCGGAAAGAGGGGAGGCCGCGCCAGCACCCGGCAGGTGAGCATCAACGCGCGGCTGATCGAGCTCGCGCGCGCCGGGCACCACGTGGCGCGGCTCAAGGGCGGCGACCCGTTCGTGTTCGGCCGAGGAGGAGAGGAGCTCGACGCGCTGCGCCGAGCAGGTATCGACGTCGTGATCGTGCCCGGTGTCTCGTCAGCGCTGGCCGCGCCCGCGGCGGCGGGGATTCCGGTCACCAAGCGCGGCGTTGCTTCATCAGTCGCGATCACGACCGCGCAGGGCGGCGGCTCAATCGATCGGTTGGCGGACCTGGCGCGCTCCGCTGACACGCTCGTGGTGCTGATGGCGCTCGGGGAGCTGTCCGAGGTCGCGGCGGCAGTTGCTGGGGCTGTGGGCGGTTCTCGTCCGGCCGCTGTGATCAGCAACGCCACGCTGCCGAACCAGCGCAGCGTCAGCGGGACTCTCGATCGCATCGCCCTCCTTGCGAGTGAGGCGGCGATCGAGGCTCCGGCGACGCTGGTCGTTGGGGACGTGGTGGCGGTCGAGCAGGTGGTGGGTCTCGAGCGCCTCCAGGTCGCGCTCTAAATAGAAGAGGCCGGGACCGCATCGGTCCCGGCCCATCAATTGCGTTTGCGTCAGGCGTGCGTTGGCGTTGGCATCCCTGCCGGCGGCGCGTGGCTGGCGGGAGCGTCCGAGTAGGCCGCCGCGGGAGGCACCGGCATGAGCTCGTAGGCCGCGTCGCCGTGAACCGCCTCGTCGCCGATCTCCAGCTGCTTGTCTGTGAGCCGGAGCGGGATGAAAATCGATATCAGCTTCAGGATCGCGAAGGTCATGACGCCGTCCCAGATCAGGATGAAAACCAGCCCGATCACCTGGGCGTAGAACTGCTGTGGATTGCCGAAGAACAGCCCGGTGGCTGCGATCGAGGCGGTCTTGCCCGTCCCTGGGTAGACCACCACGTTGGGGTCGGCCAGCAAGCCGACCATCAGCCCTCCGACCGCGCCCGCGATCAGATGCGTGTGCATGACGCCGAGGGTGTCGTCGATGCGGTTGAACGGAGGCAGCTTGACCAGGTAGTTGAAGGTGAAGAACGGAATCACGCCCGCCGCGATGCCGATCGCGAAGGCGCCGTAACCGTCCACGTAACCGGCGGCGGGCGTGATGCCGACCAGGCCGGCAATCATGCCGTTGACCAGCCCACCGACGGTGACCCGGCCGACGATGAAGACGTCCAGGAACATCCAGGCGATCATCGCCGTGGCCGCCGCGAGGTTCGTGTTGAGGATGGCGGCGGAGGCGTCGGCGCCGGCGAAGTACGGGTCGCCCCCGTTGAAACCGTTCCAGCCCAGCCAGAGCAAGCCGGCACCTGTGATCACAGCGATCAGGTTGCTCGGCCGGTTGTTCTCGCGGTCGGTGAGCAGCCGCGGGCCTATCACGGAAGCCGCCACGAGGCCCGAAACTCCAGCCGCGACGTGGATTACATAGCCTCCCGAGAAGTCAAGCGCGCCCGCCCCGGCGTACTTGCTGAGCCATGAAGGGAAAGCCCCTATCCAGCCGCCGCCCCAGATGCTGAAGGCGTTGACCGAATAGACGACAGTGATCCAGATCGGAACGAAGAGCATCCACGCCTTGAAGCTCGTGCGGCCGAGGATCGAACCGGCCAGCAGGATGACCGTGATGGCCGCGAACACGAACTGGAAGTAGGCGAGGGCCGAGAGAGGGAATTTGAGGTCGGGGATCGCGCCGACCAGCAGCGGGATCACGGCCTGTCCCTGTAGGTCGGTCGGAGAAAGGATCGTTCCGGGCGTGCCGATGAAATGCAGCACGTCTGTCAGGGGCGCTCCGAAGGACATCTTGTAGGCCCAGAAGGTCCAGACGACGAGGGTCGCGCCGAATGCATAAAGGACCATGAGTGCGGAGTTGAGCGCCCACTTGCGCTTCATCAGTCCGGAGTAGAGAATCGCCAGGCCCGGAACGCTCATCAGCCCGACGAGCGTTGCGGCGACCAGCTGCCAGGCCGTGTGGCCTGGGTCCAGCCACGTCGGCGTGGGCACGATATCCAGATAAATAGAAAGACTCAAAGTGCTTCTCCTCCCAAGACTTGGTCAAGATTTCGCTCGCGATTTCACACGAGCTTTGCGGTTCGCTTGAGAAAGCAGCCTAGTTTTGGCCAAGGGTCGCCTCCTACGGTGGTTCAGACCGGAAAGACCCCCGGGTTTATCAGGTGCTTGACACAAGGTGAGAGCGGCCAAGACTGTTATGCCATCACGCTGACGGCGGAGAAAGGCCGGCCTTAGAGTGCGTTGAATGTGGCCGACGCAGGTCTCCGGATCAAGCCCACCCAGGCGGTGGTCGGACCGCGGTCTGGCTTCCCGGGTGCTCGCCATTCTCGGGATCGCCGCGCTGCTCGTCGGTGCGTCGATCGCGACCTGGCTTTCGATTCGGGGCGGGCAGCCAGCCACGCCTCCTCTGTACGGCGCGGCGCGGCCGGGGCCCGCGGCGCTGTGGACGTGGGACGGAACGACGTACTCGATGCATTCGGTGCCGGCCATAGGCCCCTCAAGTAACTACGCGGACATGGCTTACGACCGGACGCATACCGTGATGGTGATCTGGGATCACGGGTGCACAAGCCTTGTGATGGGATTCCAGGGCGGATGCGTGGCGCACGTGAACAACACTTGGACGTGGGATGGCAACGCATGGACAGTGCACCAAACGCGATCGAGTCCGACGGCGGCAGGCCAGGGCGCAATGCTGTTCGACAGCCGGCTCGGGCAGGTCGTCTATGTCAACGGCGCGGGCCACGCGTGGGCCTGGGACGGTTCCGGCTGGGGGCAGCTGGCGCTACCCAGCGGCCCCAGCATTCCGATCCCGGGTTCGGGGACCCAAATATTGACGTTCGTGGCCGGTTATGACGAAGGCCGCGACCTCTTGGCTTTTGTGCTTTCCAGCACCACCTGGTTGTGGGATGGCAGTAGCTGGAAAGTGGTGCCGGGCGGAATCGACTCCGGCGAGGCCCGCGCCGACGCCCACCTTGTGTACGACAAGGCCCACCAGCAGCTGGTCTACATAGGCAGCCGCGCCACGTGGACCTGGAACGGCTCGCGCTGGCAGCGGCACGCTCAGCCGGAGATCTCGGCGGGAACGACGGGGTACGACGAGACGAGCGCCCGCGTCATGCTCGTTCAGCAGGAGAGCTCGGCTTGCGATCGAACCGCCTGCCACACGACAACATGGGCATGGGACTCGACCGCCTGGGCCCAGGTACCGGTGCCGAAGGGTCCGGTCCTTCCGCTGACGCGCTCCGGCGCGTTCGGCGTGCCCATGGCCTTTGACGAGGCTCGCGGTGTGATGGTCCTTTTCGCCAGCGCCGCCTGATTCCCGGTCTGCGGGGATTCGATTTCTCCATCCGGTACTGATGGCCCCGCCAGCGGGGAAGTGTTTTGTGGTGGTTTTCGTGTCCCTCAGACCTCATTTGAGGAAAGACAACGTGTGGTTCACACAATTTCAAATGACGTAACTTCGTGTTATCGTCACGCCCATGAAATTTCTCGTTTCCGTCCCACTAGAGATCGATAGACCGCTTTCCGAGTCGGATCCCGATGTTCGTTCGATCACGCGCGTTCCTGGTTTCATCCGCCTCGAGCAGGCGACCGGGCATGACTACCGCTACACCCTGACCTTCGAAGTCGAGGCAGGGTCCAGGCGAGACGCCATGGACGCCGGCGACGAGCTCATGGTTGAATTCGAGAACGCACTCAGCGCCTACCACCCCAGGGAGCTCGCCGAGGTCACGGCCGAAGCCAGCTAACCGCCGGGCGTCCGATCGACTGAAACGCGTCAGCGTCCCGGTGAGCGCTGGCGCGTCTCTCATTTTTGAGAGCCGTGCACATCGCACGGCGACCGCCAACCAGCCCATGTGGCGGGCGCACGTAGTTCGGAATGGGGCAGGTGCGGCATTCCTTTACCGACATGCGCTGGCCGATCGACGACCGCACCGACCATGACCTGGCCGGCCGCCTTTTCGGTTTGGGCGTCCGCAGGCAGGTGCGGGAACGGCTGCTGCTCGAGCGCAGCATCGCCAGGAGTCACGGGTTCGCGTGCTTCGCCGACTACTTCATGGCCCGCCGGGAGCGGGGCTGGGGATTGGACCGCCTGGCGCGCGAGACGGGACAAACCAGGGACTGGGTGCGCGGGGTCATGCGCCGTTACGGTGCGGGCGGTTCCGGCGGCAGCGCCGGCGGCATTAGTTAGAGAGCGGCGGGCTTCAGCCCGGTCAGGGCCCAGGTCGTCGCCGAGGCGACTGAGTCGAACGTCCTCATCGACAGCCCGTGGCTGTCCATCGCACTTGCCGCGTCGTCGTAGGCCATCTTGCCGAGCCCGGCCGACGCAGTCACGATCGCCATGCGTTTCAAGCCTGCGTCCACGGCGTGTGGCAGCCAGACCTCCCTGGCCCACTTCTCGTCTTCAGCGAGCACAACCTTCGCCTTCCGCGCATCGCTGACGTAGCCGACGATGTGCCGTTCGCGGATGGCGCGGACTCCGGTCAACAGAGCGGATCGAAATTCGACGCTGGTGGCGAACCCCTTCCATTCGGCGTAGAGGATCTGAGGGATGCTGCGCCAGCGGATCGTGAGGTACGGCGCGTCGAGGTATACCTCGTCGCCCGGCTTTGCGATCGTCATGCCCAAGGTATACGCGACGCCGACCTGGATGTCGTCGGCAAATGTCACAGTCCAGCGCCATGGGAAACCAGTGGTCGTGCTCCCCACGAACGCACTGCTAGGCCAGCAGGTTGCGTTCGAAGAAATCGATGGTCCGGTCATGCACGAGCTGCGCGGCGTCGCGACCCGTGAACCCATGTCCCTCACCTGCGAAGGTCACGTACTCGACCGTGCGGCCCAGCTCACGCAGCCGGCCAACGATCTGATCGGACTCCTCCCGCGGGATGCGCGGATCGTTGTCCCCCTGGAACACCAACAGCGGGCAACGCACGTTGTCGACGTAGGTGATCGGCGAGCGTTCGATCAGCTTTTCGCGATCGGTCTCGAGGTCGCCGATCCAGAGTCGATTCCAGCGGCGCCAGTTCGGAGGATCGTTTTCGAGCATCGTCACGAGGTTGCACGGCCCGAACAGCTCGACCGCGCACCGCCAGTACCCGGGCAGGCGCGTAACGCAGGTCAAGGTGGCGAAGCCGCCGTATGAACCGCCCCAAACCCCTAACCGGTCGAGGTCGAACTCGGGCTGTTCGCGCATCCACTGCGCGATCGACCGAAAGTCGGCGAGGTCGATCCCGCCCCAGTCGCGGTGGATTCGAGTCTGCCAGGTCTTCCCGTAGCCGGTGCTGCCGTGAACATTCGGCACGACGATCGTCACACCACGGCTGAGCAGCTCGAGCAGCACCGGGAACGCGAGCACGGGTCGAGACTGGCCCTCGGGGCCTCCGTGGATGACAAGCAGCGCGGGTCCGCACGCCGCCTTGCCGGCGGGCCGCCAGACGTAGGCTGGAATGGCGCCCTCGGTGCCGGGGATGCGGATCGCCTCGGGGCGCCCGGCGTAGGCAGGAGCCGCGTCGCCCGTGGTCAAGATCCGGCCTTCTCCCGTACGCAGGTCAACGATGCGAATTTCCTGCGGGCCGTCCACCGGCGACAAGGTGTAAGCCGCCCTGGCCCCGTCTTGCGAGACCACGAGGTCTCCGACCCATCCGCCGGTCTCGCGCTCGCCAGCGGGGTTGTCGCCGAACCGCCACCTGAGGCGGGAATAGCCGTTCTCGTTGACGCTCCACGCAACGCCCCGCCCGTCGGCCGACGTCGCGGCGAGCTCGACGTCCCAATTGGGCTGATCGAAGACCTCGCGCGCGCCGGTAGAGACTTCGATGGCCTCGAGGTGGAGGAAGTCGCTTCCGTTGTCGGTGATCGCAAGGACTCTGCCGTCGGCGAGCCACCCCGCGGGAGTGTTCTGCATCTCACCGTTGTGGCTGGTCAGGTCCGCCACCTCGCCAGATGCAACCTCGATCGCGAGCAGGTCCTGGTCGGTGTTCTGCGCGACGCGCATGGCGCAAAGCCACCGACCGTCGGGCGACCAACCGCCGGCGACATGCCATGCCGGATCGGCCACGAGCAGTCGCTGCTCCTTGCTCTGTGCATCCAGCACCGCGATGTCGACGTCGGCCTCCTCGCGTGCGTTTGTGCTGATCGCCACCGACTTCCCATCGGGCGCCACGGCGTTCCGTGACATGTGATGCTGCACGCGATCACCGTCGCTTACCGCGAAGTCCTCGATCCGGCCGTCGGGATGGCGCACGAAGACCTGCCACCTCTCAGTGCCGCCTTGGTCCGCCGAGTAGTACAGATCGCCGGAGCTCGACCACGCGAGCCCATGAAGGACGTAGCCATCCATCGCGATCGAGGTTCGTGGCGCACCCCCGGCAACGGGGATCTCGCACAGCACCGCTGGACCATCCTTTGGCGAGACGAAGGCAAGGGTCGACCCGTCAGGGGAGAACGCCAGTGCGGAGGGCCCGGAGTACCGGCGCGTGGTGTGAGGAAACGAGTAAACCAGCGGGCGTGGCGCGCGCCGCTTGGTGGTGGCTTGCTCCGCTGCGCTCACTTACAAGACAAGACGATACCCCGCCTACGGCCCGGCGTAGATCACCGCTTCGAAGCGCGCCATCGCGATCGCCAGACCCACGAGAAAGCCTCCGATCGCGACCATCGGCGACGACGCGCCCATGAGGGACGCGGGTTGCACCAAACCGCGTCCCTTGAGAACGGCGATGCTGCCCGTGATCAATCCGGCCAGGGGTATGACCAGGCCGACCACGGGGAGCAATGCCGTCTCGGTGAGCCACTGCAGCTGCGTCTCGGTGCCGAGGTCGATGAAAGCCCACACGAAGACAGTCGCGGCCAGGCAACCGGCCGCCAGCCATTCGAGTCGGGAGATCGGGGCCGCTGTCTGGGCGTTTCGCATTTGCAGGGCGCAGCGTGCAGCCGAGGCGGTCTCACATTCAGTCTCAGACCAGTCTCAAATTGACGGCTCAACTCAGGCTGGTGGCAGTATCTTTGCCCCGGGGAAGGAGTGGGCGAGAAGTGAGTGACGTCCGCCGGCCGTTCGGCGACCCTCGCGCGGTCGACGCGGTGGTCGTCTTCTTGATGGCCTGCTTCGTTTTCAGCGCCTACCTCGACGCATACGCGACAGTGAAGGTGCCCGGCACCGTCATCCAGGACGCCGCGCACGCCGGCCAGGCGGGGCTCACCGCCTCATGGTTTGTGGCTACGGGATTCCTCTTCTTCCTCTTTGGCCGGGGCCTTCGAGAGGGTAAGCCCTGGAATCGAGCCCTTCCCGATGGCTACACGGGCTCGCTTGCGGCGGCGCTCGTATTCGGGGCGGCTTTGATCACCGACTACAACTGGACATTCGGCCCCAGGAACGCGCTGGGGCTCGACGTACTCTTCACCCCTCCCAACGTCGTCAAGATCGCGGCGGCGGCGGTGATGGTGAGCGGACCGCTGCGTTCGGCGGCGCGGCGTGGCCAGGCCACCGCGGGCGTGATCACGCTTCTGTCAGCGGCGCTGCTCCTGTCGGTCTTCACGTTTGCCACGCAGTTCATCCACCCGCTGATCGACCCATGGTCGTCCAACGACCCGGCTCAGATGCCGGCGCGAGTGGACAGCTGGGTCGCTCAAGACCTCGGTGTATCCGCTTTGCTCGTCCAGTCGACGATCCTGGCGGTCACCGGCCTCGTTTTGAAAAGCACCTTCCGGTTGCGCCCTGGGTCGCTAACCCTCGTTTTCGTGGTCAACGGCCTCTTGGTCGTCGTCACCAAGACGCACTTCTACCTCCTGCCGGCGGCCGTGGCGGCGGGGCTGGCAGGCGACGCGTGGCTGGCCTGGTCGGCACGCCGGGCCGGACGTCCGACCGCATCGCTGTGTGCGGTGATCGCGGGGGCGTTCACCCTGACCTACATGATCGAGATGTTGTTTTTCGTAGGGAGCGCCTGGAGCGGGTCGTTATGGGCGGGCGTAGTGCTGGCCGCGACGATCGTGAGCTGGGCGATCGGCCGTCTGCTGCGGGCGGGCATGCCTAATTCGGCGGCAGCCATCACTCCGCTGCTGGAGGTGGTCCCTGGTAGCTCAGCGGCGCCGCCCGGGGTGCGATGGACCCGTGATCCGGAGAGCACGATCCGCCCGCAGCTGGTGCGGGCAGCGCTCGACGACCTCGGCACCCCGGAGGCCCTCGGACGCAGCCCGCTCGGTCAGCTTCCGGGGGTTTCGCGCGGTGGCTCGGCGGCCGCCGATCTCAGGGCGGTGCTGGTGGACGTGATCGGCGAGCTGGCGACCTCCAGCGGACCGCGCGACGCCGAGGCGGGCAAGCTGCTGCTCGACTACTACGTCAAGCGCGTGGGAAGCCACGAGGTGATCATGGAACGGCTGCACCTGTCACGGCCCACCTTCTATCGGCGCCTGCAGCGGGGATTTGCGCTCGTGGCGGAACGGCTGGACGAGCTGAGCGAGTTCGCCCAGCGCGTCCCGGTGAACGATTAGGCCGACCGCCGATTGGCGGGAGTAGCCTGCTGGACGCGGTACACGATCACGCCGATCATCACCAGCACCACGCCCGCCCAGATCCAGTACGTCACGCGGTGGACGTTCAGGAAGGCTTCCATGCGGGGGCCGTACTTGATCCCGATGACCATGACGATGCCGGCCCAGATCGCGGTCGACACCGCCACGCTGGCCGCGAACACCGGGTACCTCACTCTCAAAACGCCGGCCGCCACAGTGATCGGCACCCTGAAACCTGGGATGTGCCGGCCGAAGATGATCGCGAACACGCCGTAGCGCTTGAACCAGCGTTCGGCCCTGGCCAGCCGCTCAGAGTTGAGATGGACCACTTCGCCCAGGCGGCCCTCGGCGAGCCGGCGGCCGTAGCGCTTCGAGATGAAAAACAGGTTCGTCGCGCCGAGCACGACCACGCCGATGAGGCCAAGCCAGGCGGTCAGCCACGCGGCGAGGTGGCGGGGAACGTGCGCGCCGACGTACATCACGAATACGTCGCCCGGCGCCGGCAGCGGGATCCCCGACTCTTCGATATAGAGAAGGCCGTAGCTGGCGAGGTAGGTGTAGCGATGGAGGATGTGCCTCATCCAGAACACACCCCACTCCACAACGTCCGGAACGTCGCCCTGCAGGATCGCCGATACGACGATGGCGGCGGAGACCAGGATCGCGACGCCCGCGATCCTGACGTTGCGCATGCCGGAGGCGCGCGAAGCCCACGAGCGGAAGCCGGCGGCGTAGGCACTCATTGCGGGTGGGACAGCTCCATGAAGGTCATAACGACGTTAGTGGCATTGTCGGCAGTGCGTATCAAGGAAACGCGCAACCCTGTCGATTTTTGCTTGATCTGAGCCGCTTCCGGGAATAAACAATTGATCGACCGGGCCTATTCGACCCGGCCTTTCAATGGGCTGATAGAAGCCCAATCGAGGCACGGAAATGAGCGCCTTTTTGGTGTTGGTTTTCGATGTTGCAGTGACGGTCCTGGCCCTGGTTGTTTTGCTCGCGGTTGCCAGGTCGTTCATCGTGATCGGGCCCGCGCAGGTCGGGCTGGTCACCAGGAGGCTTTCGTCCCGTCACAACGCGACGGACGACCCGGTTGCATTCGCCGGCGAGGCCGGCTACCAGTCAGACCTTCTGATGCCGGGCGTGCGGTTCAAGCTCTGGCCGACATATTCGGTTGCAAAGTACCCGTGGGTCCAGGTTCCGGCCGGCGAGATCGGCGTCGTCATCTCGCAGATTGGCAAGCCCCTGGCGACTGGCGCGAAGTCGGCTGCGTACCGGCCAGAGTTCGGCAACTTCTCCGACCTGCGCGCGTTTCTCGACAACGGCGGAGAGAAAGGTGTTCAGCGGCCGGTGCTGCCTCCGGGTACGTTGATCCCGGTCCATCCCGTCGCGTTCCTGGTCATCACGGCCAGCAAGGCGTACGGCCTGCCGATCGATAGGCAGCTGCTCGTGCGCGGCCCTCTGAACGCTGAGTCCTTTGGCCTGCTGCCAAAGCAGCTGAAGGTAACCGTCATCGCGCCTGAGGGAGATCAGGACCTTGTTGGAATCGTGACCACCCTGGACGGTGCGCCGCTGCCGCCGGCCGACATAGCCGGCCGGATCGGTGGTTTCGCAGACATCGAGGCGCTCGAGAAGGAAGCGAGCGTGAGTGACTCGGAGCTGATCGAGAGGCTGCTGGGCGCCAAGAACGGCCTTCACAACAACTACCAGGACTTCCAGGCCTTCCTGGACAGCGGCGGCCGGATCGGCCTTCAGCACGATCCCCTGCTGTACGGCGCCTACCTGCTCAACCCGTTCCTGGTTCGGGTCGAACCCGCTCGGATGCTGGTTGTCAACCAGGGCGAGGTCGCGGTGATCAAGAGCTACGTAGGGCTCCCCACCCTCGATACATCGGGTCCGGAATTCAAGTTCGGCTCGATCGTTCAACCGGGCCATCGCGGCATCTGGCGCGAGGCGCTGAGAACGGGTAAGTACCCGTTGAACCCGCGGATCTACGCGGCTGAGAAGGTTCCGACGTTCATCCTGACGTTGAACTGGGCCGAGGCGAGCTCCGTGGCCCACAACCTGGACGCGCAGCTGAGCCCGATCGAAGGCAAGAGCCGCGAGGGCTTCATCTTCACGATCGACCTGCAGGTCCAGATCCACGTGCCCGACACGAAGGCGCCCAAGGTGATCTCGATGGTCGGTTCGATGCAGAACCTCGTGAACGAGGTGCTCCAGGCCGCCGTCGGCAACCACTTCCGAAACACGCTCCAAGGCCTCGAGGCCGTCCGCTTCATCGAGACCCGCGACTCGGTGCAGGCGGCCGCGATGGAGGCGATCTCGCGCTACCTCGCGGCTTACGAGGTGGAAACTCGTGGCGTGTACATCCAGGACGTGACATTCCCTGAGGAACTCGTCGGTGTGCTCACGCGCCGGGAGATCGCCAATCAGGAAAAAGCGACCTACGAGCAGCAGAAGGATGCGCAGACGATCCGCATCGACCTCGAGAAGGCCCGCGGGACGGCCGACATGCAGGCCGCGCTCGCCCAGGCGCAGGTTTCAGTCGACATCAATCGTGCCCGAGCCGACGCCCGCAAGGCGGAGGCCGACGGCGAGGCGGCTTTCGTAGAGCTGACCGGAGCCGCCGAGGGTTCGCGCAGGCGGGCCATCGGTCTTGGCGATGCCGCAGCGACCCAGGCCCTCGGCCTGGCCAGGGCGAAGGGTTACGAAGCCCAGATCCGCAGCCTCGGGGCGGGGCCCACGGCGGCCGTCGCCATCGCGAACGCGGTTTCGGAGGGCAAGATCACGGTCGTGCCGGAGGTCCTGGTGACCGGAGGCGGCGGCGCGATCGAGGGCCTCGCGGCCACCTTCATGCGCACCCTGAACGGCAACCACGGCTCGAACGGGGCCGAGGTGGCCAAGCCCGCGGCGGAGGGCAAGCGCGCGGATTCATGACGTGTCGGGCAGCGCGTGGCGGCGGCTTCCGCCACGCGCCCACCCCAGCCGCTAGAGGCCGTGCGTAGAGGCGCGCTCTAGGAGGGGAGAACCTTGGGGCACGTTGGCACCTCGGCGTTGATCATGTTCGCGTCCGCCTGCAGCGATTGGGCGACGATCGCGAAATGAACGATCCCGGTGTTGACCTCGTCGCTGCTGTTGTCCTGAAACCCGTGAAGCGCAACGCCAATACCGCCGGACATGCCCTGGAGGTCGTTCCGCAGCGCCTTGGTGCCGACCGCGATGCAGTTTGGGATGCCCGCATGGTCGATCACGGACAGGATGTTGAGCATCTGCGTGTTGGTCGCGTTGATCGCGTTGTGGCAGGCAGTTGACAGGTTCGTCGCCGGAGCGCAGGAAGCCTGCACCGGTGGCAGAGTGTTGGCCAGGCTGACGATCGCCGGTCCGACCTCCAGGTTCAGGAAGCGATCGGCCAGCACGTAATCCGAGACGATCGGTCTCGGCGACGCGTGAATCATGGTCACCGTGGGGCCCGCTGGTATCCAGGGCCAGGGGATCGAGATGATGCCGGTCGCGTTCAGCCCCACCACGATGAGGAGCAAGACCACCGCACCGGCCGCCCCGATCCGGTAGGGGCTCAGCTGAGTCGGAGCGGCCGGCTGCTGCCACAGCGGCGGGTTCATCTCGGCGGGCGAATAGACGGCCGCCACCGGCTCGGGTGCGGGCGCCGGGTAACCAATCGCCGCGGCAGGCTCGCCGGCCTCCGCCGGCGGGATCGGCAGCCACTTGTGGCCGTCCCAGATCCACTTCCCGTCTGGCGAAACCTGCGGAGGGCCGAGTCCGACGCTCATGGGGCGATCATCACGAGGGGAGCACCTTGCTGCAGTGCGCCTTCTGGACATTGATGGCGGCGGCGTCCGGCTTGAGTGAGCGGCCGAAGTAGGCGAATCGGTTGATGCCCTGGTAGATCTCCGCGCCACTGTTGTCCTGGTAACCGTTGAGGGACAAGTCGAGACCGTCGGCCATGCTCTGGAGGTCGAATCGTGTCGCCTTGGCGCCGGCTGCGATACAGGGCGGGACGTCCCCGTGATCGATCGTCGAAAGGATGTCGGTCATCTGCTGCCTGGCTGTGTTGAGCGCCGTGAGGCAGCCGTTCGACAGGGTGCCGGTACAGGCTGACTCCAGCGCGGGCAAGGTATGGCCGATGCTGGGAAGCGCGGGCGTGAGGAAGACGTTCAAGAAACGATCCGCTCGCGCGTAATCCGAGGTCTTCGGGGTGGGCGAGGGTTGAATCGTCGACCCGGCGGCGCTCGATGCGCTGCCCGGCCACGGCAGCTGGATCACGTTCGTCGAGTTCAAGACCATCATGAGCATGACCAGCAGCACCGCCGCCGTCCCGGCGTACATGTAGATGGTGCGGTTGGACCCCGCGGGCTCCGCCCACAGAGGTGTGACCGGTGGATCGACCACGGGATAGTTCGCCGCGGGGTAACTCGCCGCGGGGTAACTGGCCGCGGGTGAATTCGCCACGGGGTTCCTGGCAATTGCGGGCCGTGGGTGTACCTCGGGTGGTCCGGGCTGAACCCAGGACTTGGTCGGAGCCGTCACAGCGACCGCCTCTGGAATGACGGCCTCGGCGGCCGGTTCCCACGTGGTCTCGGGGAGGGGCTGCCAATTTTGCCCGTCCCAGATCCACTTGCCGTCCGGCGAGATCTGGGGTGGCTGCAACGTAGGGTTTGCGCCGATCATGAGGACGTCAGCCTAGGCTCAGGTTCGCGGACATACTCAAATAACTCGTTAAGAGTTGTAAGGGGTCCCTCTCGGGCCGACCGCCTCTGGAATTCCGGGGTTTGGGAAGTAGTACTTTTGGGCGAACGGCAGATTGCCCGTTTTTCTCATTTGGGGGTGAAGTCCATGGCGGCAGTGAGTCGTGCGGATGCGGTTTGGGAGGGCGACCTGCCCACGGGCAAGGGGCGGGTCAAGGTGGCCAGCGGCACGTTCGATGAGTTCCCGGTCACCTGGGCAGCCCGCGCGGAGCGCCACCACGGTGGCACCAGCCCGGAGGAGCTTCTCGCCGCCGCGCACGCGGCGTGCTACTCGATGGCCTTCTCCAACGGGTTGAGCAAGGCCGGCCACAAGGTCGAGCGCCTCAACACCACCGCCGAGGTGGAGTTCGTGCCTGGCACAGGCATCACGACGATCACCCTGACGACGGTCGGCCACATTCACGGCATCGATGCCGCCGAGTTTCAGAAGGAGGCAGAAGCGGCCAAGGAAGGTTGCCCGATCTCCAAGGCGCTGCACGGCAACGTCGCCCTGAAGCTCAACGCGCGGCTGGACCTAGAGCACTAGGTCACAGTCTTTAACGCGCCGGACCGGTCAATCCCGGAAAGTCCACGACGCCTTGAAGCCGGAGCTCCTTGAGCTGGCCGGAGAGCCACTTCCGTGGGTCCTTGATGGGCTTGTTGCCGTCGACGCAATCCCAGGTCCTGCCGCTGACATCGCGGGCGACCAGCAGGAGGCAGCGCGGCTCCAGGCTGCGCTGCCAGGCCTTCATCGCGGGCTGGAGCACGATCCGGCGCGGCGGCGCCTTCTCCGGCAAGGTCAGCTCACCGGCGTAGAGGTCGTCCGATGCCTGGACGATCACACCGCCCGCCGTCAGCGTTCCGCCCAGGTTCTCCACCTCGAGCTCGATCGGCTGGCCGGCAGCCGGCGAGCCGATGAAGGTGAGGTGCGGCACAGGCCGCGTGGTGGCCTCCCACCTGGCATCGGCAGCCTTGATGGCCCGGCGGGAGGCCATGTCCGCACGCGTCGCGAACACTGCGGCCCACAGCGCCAGCACCACAGCTGCCAGCCCGATCAACAACTGTTCTGAGCTCATTGCTACTCCGGCTTGACGGGTTTGGTAGGAGGATCTGGCGCCTGATGGTAGCGCCGAGCGTCGTAGCTGCGGAAGGCCGGCAAGGCCAGCGCGCACAACACGCAACCCGCGACGCACAGGACGCCACCGGAAACGATCGAGAATCGGATGCTGGTCAGCGAGGCCACCACGCCGGCCTCGAAATTGCCCAGCGTTGGCCCGACGGAGTAGCTCAGCAGCTCGATCGAGGCCAGGCGCCCGCGCAACGAGTCGGGGATGGTCTGGTTCCAGATCGTCTGCCGGAACACTCCGCTCATGGAGTCAGCCGCGCCGGCCAGCGCCAGGAATACGAGGGCGGCCACCAGGCCCGGGACGACTCCGAAACCGATGATCGCAAGTCCCCAAACCGTCGCTGCGACGATCACTCCCATGCCGTGACGGTGGACCCTTCGCGTCCATCCACTCGTGGCCGCAAACGCGAACGCCCCCACCGATGGCGCGGCGTAAAGAAAACCGAGCACGCTGGGACCGCCGAGAGTCTGGGCGATCGCCGGGAACAGGGCCATCGGCATGCCAAAGAGCATCGCCACGATGTCGACCACGTACGTGCCGATCAGCTCAGGGCGGCTGCGGGCATACCGGATTCCCTCGACAACTCGGCGCAGGCCCGGCCGCTCGGCGCCGGCCGGCGGCGGCACTTCCTTCATGAGTGCGAGACAGGTGAGCCCGACCACGAATGTCGCCACGTCGATCACGTACGTCGCAGGCAACCCGGCCACCGCGACCAGCACCCCCGCGATGGAAGGTCCGGCGATCATCCCCAGCGTTCCTCTCACGTTGCCCAGGGCCGCGGCGGCGGGCAGCTCGTCGCGATCCACGAGCCTTGGCAACATTGCCCCGAGAGACGGTCGCTGCAGAGAGTCGATCGACGCCTGAACGATGACGATGGCAAATATCAGCCAGAGCGTGGGTCGGGCCAGAAGTGAGTTCCCGGCGAGCACCAGGCTGCCCGCCATGAGACCCGCTTCCGTGAGAAGGACCATCAATCGTCGATCGGCGGCGTCGGCGAGCGCACCTCCGAGCAGCGCAAATATGAGGATGGCGGCCAGCTCGGCGAGGCCCAGCATGCCGACGAACAGGACGCTGTGAGAGAGCTGGTAAACCTGGTACGGGACGGCGACGGACGTGATCATGGTGCCGAAGAACGACACCAGCTGCCCGATGAACAAAAGGCGGAAATCGCGGTGACGCCGCAGCGGCGTGATATCGACGGTCACCATCTGGAGCCATCGACGTTTGGGTGGCGGCGTGTGCGGGACGTTCATCGCGAGGCGCCAGATGGTAACGAAAGGCCGATTTTGGGCACAGTAGAGGCAGCGCAGGCTGTATTCAACGCCGGGCGCCGCAGGGCGCATCAAGGAGACGAGATGGAAGAGAGAGCTACTTTTGCGGGCGGTTGCTTCTGGGGCGTAGAGCACCTTTTCAACGAGATCCCGGGCGTGATCGACGCGGTCTCCGGGTACTCCGGCGGCAATCGCGACAACCCGACCTACGAGCAGGTCTGCTCGGGCCGGACGGGGCACGCGGAGGCGGTCGAGGTCACCTACGACCCGGCCAAGGTCTCGTACGACGAGCTCCTGAACGCCTTCTGGAACATGCACGATCCGACGACGCTCAACTACCAGGGGCCAGACCACGGCCATCAGTACCGGTCGGCCATCTTCTTCCACAACCCCGACCAGGAGAAGGCCGCGCTCAAGTCGAAGGAGGAGGCGCAGCGCTATTTCGACCGGCCGATCGTTACCGAGATCGTGCCGCTGGCGCGTTTCTGGCCCGCCGAGGAGTATCACCAGCACTATTTCGACAAGCACTCAGGCCACTACTCGTGCCATTTCATCCGCGGATGGGTGCCCAAGCAGCCGGCGGAGGCAGAACCAGCCCGCTAACCGGGTACTAAACGGCGGCGCCGCGCCCTATCCTTACCGCCCAGCGAGCGGATCGATCTCCGCAGCTCGGACGGGAGGATAGCCGGTGCGGTGTGACCATTGTTCCAACGAAGTCCCGGACGGCGTCTTCTGCACGCG
>DATFVI010000110.1:0-6635 GCA_035260405.1 Candidatus Dormiibacterota bacterium | reverse complement strand
CCGCCTCAACGGAAGAACGGCCTAGCTAGAAATGGGCGCTTAGGCCTTCCTAGGCCGACCCAGGAATCCGGCGGCGCCCAGCGCCAGGCCGCCCACGACCATCACGCTGCCGATCCAGAACCACTCCATCTTGCCGCTCATGAAGCTGCCTGGGATGAAGCCAAGGCCCTGCCCGGCGAACACCGCGCCGGCGAGCACGATCAGGACTCCAAAGACGCCAATGCCGGCTCTCATGGATTGGGGTACCAACGTGGGTTACCCCACTCCGCCAAAAACGACCGACTTCTCTTCCGTGTACTGCAGGAAAGCTTCCACGCCGTGCTCCTTGCCGAAGCCCGACTGCTTGGTCCCGCCGAACGGAAGCTCGTCGTGCGCGATCTGGAGCGCGTTGACCCACGTGTATCCGGCCTCGAGCTCCTGAACGGCGCGATACGCGGCAGGCATGCTGGCGGTCCAGATCGACGAGCCGAGCCCGAACGGGGAATCGTTGGCAAGCCGCAACCCCTCGTCGAGGTCCTTGATCTTTCGCACCGGCAGCGCCGGCCCAAAAACTTCCTCAGTCCACATCCGTGCGCCGTCGGGGACGTTCTCGAGGATCGCCGGCTCGATGAACCATCCCTTCTCGTAGCCGTCGCCTTTCGGCCGGCTTCCGCCGAATACGAATCGGGCCCCGCGCTGGATCGCGTCCTTGACCTGCGCCTCCACCTCGGCCCGCTGCGTCTCCGTGTGCATCGGACCCATGCGGCTGTCCTTTTCGAGACCGTTTCCGGGCTTGAGCTTGGCCGCCCTCGCGACCAGCTTCTCCATCAAAGCGTCGTAGACGCCTTCGTGCACGTACAAGCGCTTGACCGCAAGACATGCCTGGCCGCAGTTGAAGAAACGACCGATCGAGATCGCCTTGGCGGCCGCCTCGATGTCCGCGTCGTCGAGCACGATGCACGGATCGCTGCCGCCCAGCTCGAGCGTGATCTTCTTGAGCTGCTCGGCCGCTTTGGCCATCACCCTCTTGCCCGTCGGTGTCGATCCGGTGAGCGCAATCTTGCGGATGAGCGGGTGCTCCACGATCGCCTCGCCAGTCGCCTGACCCAGCACGACGTTGACGACGCCTTCCGGCAGACCGCCTTCGATGAGCGCCTCGATACACGCGAGCGTCGACAGCGGCGTGGTGCTGGCGGGCTTGAGCACGACGGTGTTTCCCGCCGCGATGGCGGGGGCCACCTTGTTGGCGGCCAGGGTCAGCGGAAAGTTCCACGGCACGATCGCGCCGCACACCCCGATGGGCTTGCGCACGACGAGGCCATAGGTGGTCGTGTCGGGCAGGGCAACGTGAGACCCGTGAATCTTGTCCGCCAGGTCGGCGAACCAGGCGATGTTCTCGCCAAACCGCTGCGCCTCGATCCTCGATTCGAGGATGGTCTTCCCCTGCTCCTTGGTCAGGATGACCGCGATCTCCTCGACCTTCTGGAGCATGTGGTGGGCGGCCTTGTGCAGGATCTCGGCCCGCTTGTTGTTCGGGAGCTTCGACCAGGTGACGAATGCCTTGGCCGCCGCTTTCGCGGCCTTGTCGACGTCGGCCGGGCCGCCGGCCGGGACCTCGTCCACGACCTCGCCGGTCGCCGGGTTGCGGACCTCGTACGTCTTGCCGGACGCGGCCTTGGTCCTGTCGCCTTCGATGATCATCGTCGCCATTTCGTGCGGGCACCCCTCTTCACATATTTGGTCAGTGCTTCAATTATCGGCGTCAGCGGATTCGGGGGTTCGGAGGGCTCTGGGATGGCGGTGAGGCTCGAGAAGGAAGGCGGCGTTGGAATCATCGTGCTCGACAAGCCGCCGGCCAACAGCTACGACTACGCCTTCCTGCGTGAGTTCGCCAGCGTGATCGACGACGCTCGCATCGACCTCAGCATCAAATCGGCAATCGTAATCACGAGCGCGTCCGGAAGGTTCTTCTCCGCCGGCGCGGATGTGGCTGTGTTCGCGGGCGGGTCACCCCGCTCGCGCTTCATGCTGGCGCTCCTCGCGCACGAGACGTTTCGCAAGATGGAGAACACGCCGCTGGTTTTCATCGCCGCGATCTCGGGGCACTGCCTGGGCGGCGGCCTCGAGCTGGCCCTCGCGTGTGACCTGCGGTTCGCCGCGGAGGGCGCGTACCAGATCGGACTCCCAGAGGTGAACCTCGGGCTGTTTCCGGGATCGGGCGGAACGCAGCGGCTGCCGCGCCTGGTCGGGTTGTCCAGGGGCCTGGACATGATCGCGACCGCGACCACGCTCAAGCCGGCCGATGCGAAGGAAGCCGGCATCGTTGACCGGCTGTACCCGGACGCCGCGGCTTGCCGGGCGGCCGCGATCGAGTACGCGGCCAAGCTCGCCGCCGGCCCGGGCGTCGCGATCGGCCACGCGAAGCTTGCGATCACGCAGGGCTACGGCGGGCCGCTCGACCTGGGGCTCGCCATCGAGCGCGAAGCGATCGGCCGGGTGTTCGTCTCCGAGGACGCGGACGAGGGCATCAAAGCGTTCCAGGAAAAGCGCAAGCCGGAGTTCAAGAGCCGCTGACTCGTGGTAGGCTGCGGCCCACGAATCAAAGGAAGGAGGTGGCGTTCGAATGAATGAGCTTGAAATGACCGTTTTCCGGCCGTCGGCCGCCTCTGGAGCGCGCTCCTAAACAAAAGGAGCCCATCCTCCGCCGGGCGGACCGATACCGCCCACCGTTTTGTTGACCGGAGGATTCGGTGTTGTCCACTTACTTCACATCCCGGCTCGCGACGCTGGGCTGGGACTCCTACTTCGACGAAAAGTTCAAACATCTCGCCTCTCTTGGAGGCATTCCCGCGCGCGTCGTCGCGGACTACGGTGTCGAGTGCCTCGTGCACGACGGCGCCGATTCGAGCCGCGCCTCAGTGGGCCGGAACCTTCGCCATGACGGAGCAACGATGCCGGCCGTCGGCGACTGGGTTTCCGTGGTGAAACGCGAGACGGTGGGCGCGATCCGGGGTGTCGTGGAGCGGCGAACCGTCTTCACGCGCAAAGCCGCTGGAATCGAAACCCGCGAACAGGTCCTCGCCGCCAACGTCGACGTCGCGTTCGTGGTGGCCGCAGCCACTGATGTCAATGCGCGCCGCATCGAGCGCTATCTCACCATCGCGTGGCAGAGCGGAGCCACGCCGGTTGTCCTCCTGACCAAGGCGGACATCGCAGACGAGCTCGACGAGATGCGCGCCGAGCTCGAGGCGGTTTCGCTGGGTACCTCTGTGATCGTTACGAGCGCGGTGACCGGCGACGGGGTCGACGAGATCATCCGGGAGCTGCATCCGGCGCGCACGGGTGTGCTGCTCGGGCCGTCGGGCGCCGGCAAATCGACTTTGATCAATCGAATCGTCGGCAGCGAGCTCATGCGTACCCGCCTCATCCACCGCTCGGGTGAAGGGCGACACATGACGAGCCACCGCCAGCTGGTGCAGCTGCCCCAGGGCGGGATGATCATCGACACGCCCGGGTTGCGCGAGGCGCAGCTGTGGGAGGGCGAGCAGGCGCTGGTCAACGTCTTCGAAGACATCGAAGAGCTGGCGCTGACCTGCAGATTCACCGATTGCGCGCATGCCACCGAGCCGGGGTGTGCGATCAAGGCCGCGCTCGACGCGGGAGCTCTCGAAGCGGACAGGTTCCGGAGCTACCGGAAGCTCCAGAGGGAGCTGCGCGCGGTGGCGGCCAAGACCGACGCGCGCATCGCACTCGAAGAGCGCAAGAAGTGGAAGCAGATCGCGGTCGCAAACAAGGTCCGCGTCCGGTTCTGAGCAAACCGCACGCTTGGCGCCAAGCGTTCGGAATCCGACGCATTAAGACGCACCGGTGGCGCCAAACGTGCGTTAAGGAAAAGGGCCTGGCTCGAGCGCCAGGCCCAGCTTGAAGGGGGAGGAGCTATTTGGTCGGGGAGGGCGCCGCGCGGTGGAGGCCGTCCCAGAACGGGATGTAGCCCTTGGCGAGGCGGTCGATCGCCCTGTCGGCCTGCGCCTGCGTGATGACCTTGTGCTCGACCAGCGCCGCCAGGCGAGGCTTCACGCTGGCGATGAGCCTGGTCTCGAACTGCTCTTTGGTCATGCCCTTGTCCCTGGCGAGGTCGGAGACCTTCTGGCCCTTCCTCAGGTCGGAGCGCAGCGTGCCGGGCGTGATGCCGAGGACGTCGGCTTCGGACTCGAAGACGGCGCGGGCGATGGCGCGGCGGTCGGCTCGGTCGTGAGCCGCCGGGGCTTTCGTGGAGGCGGACCGGGTGGGAGCCGGGGTCGGGCTCGCGGCCTGGACGACGCCCAGGCCCAGGATGGCTGCGGCGGCGGCCGCGCTCACGGTTTTGACGGCGACTGCTGCAAACGGGGTCATCGTGAACACCTCTCTTCGTTATTCGATCCGTTGTCGGATCGACGATCACGATGAGGTCGCGGTGTCAGAGGGTGATGGGGGCGCGGTCAGTCTTTTGTAATCGGGCCCTGGGGCGGCACCGGGTGCTTGGGTTGGTAGATGCCGAGGGTGTCGCCGCCGGGTAGCTCGAGGTGAGCCAGGCGTCCCCAGCGGAGGTCGTCGATCGGTCCTTTGAAAACGACTCCTTTGGTCTCGAGGGCCGACATGGTGGTGTCCAGGTCGGCGCACATCAGGTAGAGCTCGTGGCTCGATGCTTCGGCGGGGTGGAAGGCGACCTCTGCGGGCGGGAGGGCGAAAATCAACCATCCGTGACCCGCGTCGATCGAGTCGAAGCTGAAGACTTCTTTGAAGAAGGTGCGATCGGCTTCGGCGTCTTTGGTGTGGATGACGATGTGGGTGCCCGTAATCACGCCTGCAGTCTAGGCGGGGGTGGTGACGGACTGGGAAAAGGGAGTTGGGGTGGGGCCTCGGAGGGGTGGAGGGTCGCGGGGAGTTTTGGCTTTGTGTAAATTAGGCCTTGACATACGAACATTCGTTTGCTAAGCTTGTTTCATGTTGGGGGAGGGGGGAACACCCCTCGAAGAGTTCGAAGCAGCGGCTCGCAAATTCCTCGCCCGTGACGAGCGGAGTGTGGATCCGAAGCGCTATCGCGCGGTCATCGATTCCCTGGATGGTGACTTCTCCACCGTAGCTCGCGATGCTCAAAAGGCTGGCGAGCACCTGGTCGCCGGCAACATCACCGCTGCCTCCTGGATCGCGCGCACTTGCGGCATGTCAATCAGCTCGGCCGCTGACCGGGTCTGTGTCGGCGAGCAGCTGGAGTCGCTGCCCAAGGTGGCGGCGGCGCTCAACTCAGGCGAGATCTCCTTTCAAGCCGCCTCCGCGCTCTGCCACCTGCACGAGCGGCTGGGTGAGCATCGAGACGGCTTCGACGAAGAAGAGATGCTCGGCTATGCGCGGGAGTTCTCCGTCTCCGAGCTACGCAAGCTCTGCCGCTTCGCCTGGCATGTCGCCAACCCCGATGGGTTCTTCAAGGAGGCGGAGGCCGACTTCACCCGGCGCTACTTCCACATCAGCCAGCTCCCGGACGGCATGGTCGCGGTCGACGGCGTGCTCGACCCGGTGGGCGGCGCCGCCTTCAAGACGGCAGTGGATGTGCTGGCCAAGCCCCAGGGAGCGGAAGACGAGCGCACCGCCAAACAGCGCCGGGCGGATGCCGTGGGCGAGCTCTCGATGCACGCGATGGACCAGGGCACTCTGCCTCGCCGCCATTCGGTCAAGCCGCACCTCAACCTGACCATGACGCTGGAAGGCCTGAAGGGTGAGCTCGGTGTGCCGCCGGCCGAGCTCGACCTCTCGCTCCCCATCTCGGTTCGCACCGCCGAGCGCCTGGCCTGCGACTGCACGATGTCGCGGGTCCTGCTGGCGGACTCGATGGTGATCGACGTCGGGCGAGCGACGCGCACGGTCTCGGCGCCGAGGATGCGGGCGCTGCGGGTTCGCGACAAGGGATGCCGGTTCCACGGCTGCGACCGTCAGGTCAACTGGTCGAACCCGCACCACATCGTCTATAAGTCGCGAGGCGGGTCGGACAAGTTGGAGAACCTCGTGTTGCTCTGCTTCTTTCACCACCGGCTGGTGCATGAGGGTGGTTGGCAGGTGGTCAAAGTCGGTCGCGAGTTCCAGTTCCTGCCGCCGGAGCGGGTGGTGATGAGGCGGGCGCGCGGACCGGGTTATCGCTGGGCGGCCTAGGCCGACCTCGTCCAGAAGCCTTCCGGGTCGAAACGCCTGATAGCGCCTAGCTCCGATTCGGTTGGCGCTGGGGTCTCGGACACCTCGTCAGCTAGCTTGAGGTCCCATCCCGTTTCAGCACGCACCTCTTCGACGGTGTGCCCGGGATGAACCGACGCCAGGTATGCCTCTCCTCCCAGCTCCGGGAAGCGCAGCACGCACATCGTCGTGATGATCGCCGCCGGGCCGCCGCCCAGCAGCCCGTTTCGTTTTCGCCAATGCGGGGTGCCGTCGCCGTAGCCGGGTGATGTCATGAATGACACGCGGTCGACAAGGCGCCGCCGCTCGTGGCTCATCAGCGTCACCCAGCGCCGGCTCAGGATCGCTATGTCTGCTCCTCCCCCGCTCCCCGGCAGCTTCACGGTCGGGTGGGCCGGCTCGCCGATGTAGGAAGTGTTCAGGTTCCCGAACCGGTCGACCTCGGCACCTCCGAT
>DATFVI010000109.1:0-21077 GCA_035260405.1 Candidatus Dormiibacterota bacterium | reverse complement strand
CTCTCCACCAGCTCGGCGTGCTCGATCACCGGCGTCACGATCTCCTCGTAGCCGAAGCGCCGGGCCACGTCGCCGGCGGCCTTCTCGGCGACGCGCCAGATCGCGCGTTCGCGTGGAAGGATGTCGCGCATTCCGCGGACGGCCTTGATCGGCTGGGAACGAGTCATAAGAGTGACGATTGTAAGAACCTACGGTTACTATCAGTCGCCGGTGGCTACGCCCCTCGTTCAGATCGTCGCGCTGGTACTGGCCGTGCTTGCCCTGATCATGGGCGCTTACCTGCTCATCATCGGCAAGCGCCCGTGGCGTGGTGGAGAGAACACCAGCGTTGCGCCGCGGGTCAGGTTGCTGGGCCTCAGCTACATCCTGGTCTTCGGCGCGGCGATGATCCAGATCATCAGCCAGCCGCAGGGCGTGGAGGCCGAGGCGCTCGGCGGATTGATGGTCCTGGGCGGCGTGATCGTGATCGTGGTGGTTTTGCTCGAGGCACGTGCGTCGCGGCTCGCCGGGCGCGAAGATCGGCTGGATTCGAGGCTGAAGGGCTAGGACTTCTTTCTCGGCCCGCTCCCCGACCCTCTCCCGCGTAGCGGGAGAGGGGGATCACAATCCCGCCTTCTCCCTCGTCGTTCGATAGCCCGCCGCCGCTTTGAAGGCTTCCGTCAGGTCGTCCAGGTGGACCGGCTTGCTCATGTAGTCGTCGAACCCTGCCTTCATGCAGCGCTCCTCGTCTCCTGGACCGGCCATCGCCGTGAGGGCGATGAGTCGAGGCCGGCTTCCGCGCGGCCAGCGCCGGCAGATCGCCTCCGCCGCGGCGAGGCCGTCCATCTCCGGCATCAGCACGTCCATGAGCACCGCGTCGTATGGCTCCTGGGCGACCGCGGCCACGGCCTCACGCCCATTCGACACGACGTCCGCGTTGTGGCCGAGCTTCACGACCAGGCGCTTGAGGAGGTTCTGGTTGAGGGCGTTGTCGTCGGCGATCAGCACACGCAGCGCGCCCGCGACAACCTCGACGGCCGGCTTAGGCGCCTCGACCTTATGCACTCCCACCTGGACCATGACGTCGTGGAGCGTCCGGGCTGCCACCGGTTTGGTCAGCGTGGCCTGGATGACGCCGCTGTCGGCGGCCTCGGCGACCTCCGGCCCCGGCGCGGCGACCGCGATCAGCACGATCGGCAGCTGATCGGCTCGCTTCTGCGCACGGAGCATCGCCGAAAGAGCGAGTCCGTCGAGGACCGGTGGCCTGTGCTCGACGACGGCGATATCAAATGGATGGCCCGCCTTCACGACCTCCAGCGCTTCCTCAGGCGTGGTGGCGGTGGCCGTAGCGCCCCACTGCTCAGACTGAAGCGCGAGCACTCGCCGTTCGGTCGCATCGGCCGTGACTACGAGGACCCGCATGGCCTCGAGCGTGAGCTGAGAGGTGGTCACTGACGCCGGAAGCACCTCGGCGAGGATCGTGAACTGGAACGAGGTGCCCGCGTCGGGCCCGGCCTCCACTCCGCCCTGCTCGACGCGCAGCTCTCCGTCCATCATCTCCACGAGGCGCTTCGTAGTCGCGAGGCTCAATACGGCAAGGCGGTCGCCGGGCTCGAGCCGGTCGCGAGGATTGGAGACGCCGTCGAGACCGCCGCGGAGGATCCTGGCCGGGATCCCGCGTCCGGTGTCGCGAATTGTGAAGCTCAATGCGACCAGGCCGCCTCGGTCCTCGAAGCCAAGCTCGACCCCGACACCGCCGCGGAACGTGCGCTCGATTCCTCCGTGTAGAAGCGAGAGCACGATCTGCTCCAGGCGCCGTGAGTCGCCAACGATGACGCTCGGAACATCCGGGGCGGCCTGGAAAGAAAGGTCGAGGCCCTTGGCGCCGGCCGCGTCGGACACGAGGCCGATACAGCTCTCCACGCTCGTCCGCACATCAAATGGGTGCAGGGCGAGCTCGAACGCGCCGCCCTGGATGGTGGCGGCGTCCAGCACGTCATCCACCAACCTCGCGATCTGCTCCGCACCGATCTCGACGATCGAGGCCAGCTCGCGCTCTTCATTTGACGCGGCGCTCGCGGAAAGGAGTCCGGCCGCGCCTACGACGGCGTTGAGCTGGTTGCGCACCTGGTGACCGAAATCCGCCAGCAGCTCGGCATCCAGCACACCGGCTTGCGGAACGCCGTTCGCGTGCGCGCCCTCTTCCAATGGTTTCGCCTCCTGCTCGCTCATCAGTTGAGCATCTCCGCCGGCGGCTGGTTCGTGGGCACGAACATCGTGTCGGGCAACTGAACTCCGTTGGACAGGATGTGCGCGAGGAAGATCGACTTCGTGCCGGTCGCGCTGTGATACCCGACGGCGCGCCCGTCAGGCGTCACTCCCACCTGGTGGAAGGCGAAGATCTCCTGCAGCGCGATCTCGCCTTCGACCAGCCCCATCACCTCGGCGATGCTCACCACCTTGCGAGCGCCGCCGCGCAGCCTCTCGGTCTGCACGATCACGTTGACGGCGGACGTGATCTGGCTGCGGATGGCGCGCGATGGAAGCTCGGTGCCCGCGAGCAACACCAGGGTCTCGAGACGGCCGAGGCCGTCGCGCGGGTTGTTGGCGTGCAGAGTGCTCATCGAACCATCGTGCCCGGTGTTCATCGCCTGCAGCATGTCGAGCGCCTCGGGGCCTCGGCACTCGCCGACGATGATCCGGTCGGGCCGCATGCGCAGCGAGTTGCGCACGAGATCGCGAATCGAGATCGCGCCTCGCCCTTCGACGTTTTGCGGCTTGGACTCGAGGCTGATCACGTGGACCTGGCGCAGCCGGAGCTCGGCGGCGTCCTCGCACGTGACGATGCGTTCGGTGGAGGGGATGAATCCCGAGAGGACGTTGAGCAGTGAGGTCTTGCCTGAGCCGGTTCCGCCCGAAACGATGATGTTGAGCCGCGTCTTTACCGCGGCATCGAGATACTCCATCATCGCCTCCGTCGCCCCACCGGTCATGACGATCTTCTCGGGCGACAGCACCTCCCGGCCGAACTTCCGGATCGTGAGACAGGGCCCATAGATCGCCACCGGGGGGATCACGACGTTGACACGCGATCCGTCCTTCAATCTTGCGTCACACATCGGTTCCGACTCGTCGACGCGGCGGCCGATGGTCGAGACGATCCGGTCGATCACGCGGCGCAGGCTGTCCTCGTCCTCGAAGGCGAGGTTGGTCAGCTCGATGCGGCCGCGGCGCTCGACGAAGATCTGCTCGGGCCGGTTGACCATGATCTCGCTGACCTCCGGGTCACGCAAGAGGGCCTCGAGCGGGCCGAGCCCGATCACCTCGTCGAAGAGGATCTCGACCAGCCGTTCCTTGTCCGCGGCCGTGATCAGCGCGGCCGGCGGCTTGGAACGGAAGTGGTCCTCGGTCAGCTGGAGCAGGAGGCGGCGGATGCCGGCCCGGTTGTTGATGTCGATCGCGGCCGCGTGGCGGCTCAGCAACTGGGCATGAATCTCGCCTTTAGCGGAAGCAAGCGTCGGGCTCAGCAGCGCCGATGGTTCCGGAACGCGAAACTGCTCGGTGGCCGGCTCGGGAGGGGGCGCGACGCCTTCGCGCTGAACGATGCGGCGTTCGGCCGGCGCCACGGTGACGGCGCCGTCGGTCGCCGGTGCCGAGGGTGCTCCCGGCGCCGTGGCGACCGCGGGCCCCTGCTGGTAGCGGCGGTCGAACCGCTCGGAGAGCTTCATGCCGGCTCCGGCTTGGCCGGCACGCCGAGCCGCCGCTGGGCGCGCATCGCCGCCTGCTTGACGTCCGCGTCCTGCTCCCTCTGCACCAGCGTGCGAAGGCCGTCGGCCGACGTCGGGTCGGCGATCATCCCGAGCGACTTGCAGGCCGCGATCCGGACCGCTTTGGGCCAGCGCCGATCGTGCGCGATGCCCAGAAGCGGTGGCACGCGCAGGGTATCGCGGCGCAAGCCGCAGGCCAGGACCGTGACGACGGCGGCCTTCTCGCTGTCCGGCTGGCGCATCAAGGCCTCGATGTCGAGGTCGGAAGCCGCCATCGAGAGCGCGATGGCGAGACGGTGAGTCGGAATCTTGTCCGCGGCGGACATCAGGGCCTCGACCGAACGGCGCCCGCCGACCAGGCCGAGGGCGCGAATCGCCGCGTCGCGCACCTTCGGGTTCTTGTCCTGGACCAGGTCCGCCAGCCACATCACCGACCCTGTAAGGCGCAGCGCCCCGCACAGGCGCGCCGCGGCGGCCCTGGTCAGAGGGTTGGGATTGACCAGCGAGTTGAGCAGCGCCTCCGCCAGACCTGAGCGCCGGAAGGGCTCCGTGATCCGCCACTGGCCGGTCAAACCCGGTCCCGCCTGCTCGAGAGCCGCCACTATCACCGCTCCGACCTTATACGGCTCCGCCATGAGTTCAGCCGCCGAAGCGTTAAGGACGACCTGCGGCTCGCCGGCCAGGGCGGCGTTAAGGACCCGCTCAACCTGGGCCGCCACGCGAGATCGCGGAGCGCGGGAAGCACCGCCCGACCGCTTGGTCAGACGCTGCAGATCGATCTCGGCCGGAGGCCTTGTGTTCAAAGCTAGTACTGAGATGCCCGGAAGTTCCGGGGGGACGTTGGTACATTATCGGCGAATTGACCCCCGGTGAGGTTCGCGAAGCCGATCGGGACCAGGAGGAAGAGCCACACCAGGTGGGCGCCAGCAGCGGACCTGCCGACGACCAGACACCGTCAACCCTGCAGTTGAGAGCGCGGATCCTGGAGATGTCAAGCGTGTTCGCTGAGCTCAGCGACGGGGCGCTCCGGGCGGTCGCGCGACGCATGCGAGCCGTCGGGCTGACCGCCCGCGACACTCTGCGCCTCAAAGCACAGGGAGGTGACGTGGTCCTCTTCCTTGCGTCCGGGCAAGTCGAGGAATCGATCACCGACGGCACCGGCAAGGTGCTCCTGACCCGGCGCCCGGCCCCTGGGGACCTCGTCATCCTGCCCGCGCCTCGCACCAAGGACCGCTACCAGACCGCCATCTACGGCCTCACCGACGCCGTGCTGCTCACCCTCGACCGCGACGGGCTGCTCGAGGGCCTCGGCCCGGACGTCGAAAAGGTGGCGCTCGCGCTCGACCGCCTGTGGGAGCAGGAGCTCTCGGCGGTGAGCGCGGCCGAGATCCAGCGCTCCTCGCGGACCGCCGGGCCGATCGTGGCCTTCTTCTCGGCCAAAGGCGGTTCCGGGGCCACCACCCTCGCGATCAACACCACCGCGGCCCTGGCTCGCAAATACCCGCGACAGGTGCTCCTGGTCGACCTGTCAGCCCCGTTTGGCCACGCTGCCCTCTTCGCCGACCTCATCGCGACCGGTTCGATCGCGAGCGCGTCCAAAGCGTCGGCGGTCGACTTCGAGACGGTGTTGCGCGGCAACATCGTCAACCACCGGTCGGGAATGGGCGTCCTGCCTGGAACGCTGCGGCCGGAGGAGGTCGACCTCATGACGGGCGAGCTCACGGGACGGGTGCTGGACGTGGTTGTGAGCTGGCAGCGGCTGATCGTCGTCGACCTCGGAACCTCGCTCGGCGAGGCGGCGCTGGCGGTGCTCGAGCGTTCCGAGTGCGTGGTCATCGTGATTCCGCCCGAGATCGCGGCGATGACCGACGCGAGGCGATCGCTGGCCGTGTTCCGCGACATCCTCAACATCAACGACAACCGCATCGAGCTGGTGCTCAACCAGCGGGTGCCGCACCCCCCACTCGACCGCGCGGCGGTGGAGACGATCCTCGGCCGGAAGATGTCCGTCACGGTTGGCTTCGACGACTCGCGGCCGGAGGACGCGGCACTGGCCGGCGGCCTGGTGCTCGCCCGCGACCCCAACTCGCTGGTGGCGCGCGGAGCGACCGACCTGGCAAAGGTGATCGTTGCCAACTTGAAGCTGGATGGTTAGCGCGAACAAACGCAAGAGCGGCCAGGCGATGGTCGAGTTTGCGATCACCCTCCCCATCCTTGTCCTGCTCGTCGCCGGCGTGCTCGAGCTTGGCCGAGGGTATGTGTTCGCCATCGCCACGTCCGACGCGGCCCGCGACGGCGCCCGCTACGCGGCAGGCAAGACCGCGACCACCAACGGACCCGGGCTTGGCGCCATCTGCTCGCTCGTCATCGCGGACTTGAAGGCGATCACCTCGACTGTGAGCTGTCCTGCGACCTCGGTCGGCCACGCGCCGCCGTTCAACGCCCCCGCGGACTACACCGCGCCGGCCGCGGGACAGGCCGTGGTTGCCGTGTACTGCGGAGCGAGCGTCGACTGCAAGGGCTCGGTGACCTCGGTCACCAACTCCGAGGTCGACGTGTACGTCTACTACGGGTTCAGCGACCTGAACCTGTTGGGAGGCGCCATCACGATCTCGGGCTCGAGCCGCGCCATCACGTCCTGGTGAGATTCCGCTCGCGTGCTCAAGCGATGGTGGAGTTCGCCCTGGTGGCGCCGGTGGTCTTGCTCATCATCGGGGGCACCGTGGACATGGGGCGGGGGATGTTGATGTACGCGCTGCTGCAAGGGGCATCGCGCGACATGGCGCGGCAGGCCGCGCTTGGCTACTACAGCGGCTCCAACAGCCTGCCGCCCGACTGCTCCGCGCTCACTACCCCGTGCTCTGGAACATCGATCGTCAACGGCGCCCACCTACTCGACTCGCTGGGCGCGACCGTCGTGTACAACGACTCGGGCTCGATCTCAGCGGCTCCATCCGGCTACGGGAGCTACTCCGGAGGCACCACGACTTCGCCGGGGACGATAACGCTGGTCAGCCCCAGCGCCAACACCGTCTACGTCTTCATCTATGAGCTGGATTCGTTGTCGGGCACCAACCCGCGATGGAGCTGCCCGTCGTGTGCGGCGGCGGATGGCGCGGCGGTGCGCACACCCGGTCACCAGCTCGCCGTCGTCGACCTCAAGCTCCAGTGGCAGCCGGTGCTAGCCAAGTTCCTCGGAATACCTACCGTCATCACCTTCGACTCGCAGACGGTCATCCGGATGGAGTTCTGATGACGCGGCAACCCAAATCCCAATCCGGCCAGGTCATGGTGCTGGTCGCGGTGTCGCTGATCGCGCTCATCGGCTCGGCTGCCCTCGTCCTGCTTGCGGGGTCGGCCGAATGGCAGAAAAACCAGCTCCAGCAGGTGGCCGACCAGGCGGCGCTCGAGGCGGCGCTCAGCATCGGTATAGGATGCGACGCGGCCAAGGCCAAGGTCGTGATCGACGCCGCCGACGCATCCATCGGCAAGCAGCGCACCGCGTCTGGCGCATACAGCGGAGTCGGGGGCGGTCCCTGCGCCGCCGGCTACAGCGCCTCGCAGACTTTCTCCAACGGGGCGCTGAGCGCGGCGATCAACTACCCGTATCGGGCGCACCAGCAGCAGGTCGAGGTAATTTTGACCCTGACCCTTCCCATCTCCTTCGGGACCGTCGTGGGCAAGTCGAGCACCACGGTGGTCCGGCGAGCGGTCGCCCAGGCCCTGCCGGGCTCGGTGCCCGCGCTCTCCGCCACCACCCTCACCTGCACCGGCGGCCAGGTCAACGTCGCGGGAAGCGTCGTCGCGCAGAACGCGGTCACGCTGAGCGGTGGCTGCGCGGTGTACGCCCACACCCGGTTCGATGCGGCCTCGAGCACCTATTCGGACCTGGGCAACGCATCGGTCTATGCGGACGGCCAGGCGTGGGTCGGCGGGGGCGGGAACTGCACGCCAGCCGCCAGCAGCGGTTCCACGAACGCGATCTGCGCCGATGGCTCCGAAATTTCGGGCCACGTCACCCCGACCTGCGGCACGACGAGCGCCTTCCTCTCCGTGGGAGACGCGTTGATCAACCCCAATCCATGCGCCGCGGGCGTGGCCCGGCCGCCGGTTCCGCCGGTCTCCACCACCTTGCCACCAGAGCCCAACACCGATCCGACAGCGATCGCTCAGCTCGTAGGAACTGGCGGGGCCGCCTGCTCGCCGGCCGGAGCCTACGCGAACATCGTCGTCAACGGAGCGACCGTAGGGACCGGACTCTCGACTCCGACCCTCGTCGGCGGCTACTACCACTTCAAGCCCAGCTGCTACGGCTACTTGAACATCGGGCCTCTCAACGCCGGCATCTCAAAGGTCCAGGTGGGGCCGGTCGCCACCGCGAAACACTTCATCACCCCGACGTTCGCAGGGCCAACCACGGCGGGAACTCTGCTTGTCGCGACGATCCGGTCAGACGCGACGCCGACGAGGTTCGCCGCGCCCGCGGGCTGGACCGAAGCCGGTGTCCCCAGCCAGGCCGGTACCAGCCCACGCACAGAGATCTGGTACTACGAGAACAACCCGGTCTGGGTCGGGCCCATAACCTTCACGATCACGCCGGCCAACATCGACAGCACGGCGCAGGTCTCGGAGTGGGCCAACGTGGCAAGCGTCAACCCGGTCGACACCACGGGCAACTTCGCGGTCGGCGCCAACCAGCTCACCGCGACCGTCTCGACCGCCGGAAACACCAGCGCCGCCAACGACCTCGTGATCACGAACGACGGCATCCTCGAGGGGCAGGCCGGCCAGATCATCTCCAACTCGGCCGGTTGGAACAGCCTGGCCAACGATCCCACCGACGGGTTCACGTCGGAATACAGGCTCGACCTCCCGGGCGCCGCCATCGCCAGCGAAACCGAGACGGCGAGCGTGACGACCACCTGGGGAATCGTGATGGCTGCTTTCAAGCCCAGCGGCGGGGGCTCGGGAGCGGTGTTCGACCCGGGGTTCTACTACTTCAACGGCTACGACGGCGCCGCATTTACAAATGGCGGCATCTGCCTCAACGGTGGCACGCTCCTGGCCCAGGACACGACCCTCGAGTTCGTCAACAAGGCGAGCTTCACGTCCGGCGACTGCACGGCCGGGGGGGGAGCCAGCTGCAGCAGCCCGTGCCAGTTCGGCTCCACACCTTGCTCGATCTCTGCGTGCCCGCCCAACGCGCCTCTCTCCTCGTCCAGCCTGACCTGGTTCTCGGCGCCATGCAGCCTGGCCCCGGCCGGCGACACGAGCTGCCCCGGGCCCGGCTGGTGCACCAACGGCGACCGCGCGTGCCTGAACGTGCTGATCTGGTCCAGCAGCACCGGGCAGATCGCGATCAAGGGCCCCAACGCCAAGCACTGGCTGCTGGGCTCGATCTACTGGCCTGGAGCCTGCACTGACACGGTCAACGGCACCTCTACGATCGCCGGGACGGTTTCCTGCGGCAGCCTGTCGATCTCAGCCGGGGCCGGAGCGGGGACAGCGATCGGCGGCGACTATGGGATCGCGACCTCGCTGGTCGAGGCGATTCTCGTCGAATAAGTTGCACCAATCCGCGCACCATGCCAAGCTGCGCGTGCCCAGCTAGATGTCAAGTACCAGCGCAGATGTCGCTCGCCCGCGGCGGGGACGCCTGTACATCATCATCGGAGCCGTCCTCGCCGTGCTCGCATTTGCAGCCGCGGCTGGCCTGGCCAGCCTTTCGCTACTCCCGGGAAACTCGTCGGGGGCCCGCGTCGTCGTGGCGAAGAACGACATCGCGGCCAGGACCAAGATCCAGGCCTCCGACCTGCAGCTGAGCGCGGTCAACCCCGCACCCAAGCAGGCGTTCACCTCGATCAGCGAGGTGGTCGGAAAGGGCGCTCGCGTCGACATCCCGGCGGGAGACCCGGTGAGCGCCAACCTGATTGCGCCGGGCGGCGATCTGCTCAGCACGAGCGACGTCGCCTTCCTCCCCATCCCGTCCGGTTACGTCGCGCTGACGGTGCCCACCGGCGAGCTCGTGGGAGTGGGCGGCTACCCGCAGGTCGGGGATCGCCTCACGATGCTCGCCACGGTCAACACGTCGGTGTTCGGGTCCGGGGCGCCGGTGCCCGTCGTCCGCACGGTTTTCACGAATGTAGACATCCTCAGAGTCGGACCGGTCGCGGCCCAAAACTCCACCGGCGTCTCGAGCAGCCTCACCTTGCTCATGAACGGGTGCGATGCCGAGTATCTCTTCTGGCTGCTCAACAACGCCGCCTTGAAGTACACGCTCGAGTCGCCCAAGGACTACTCAGCCACCCCCAACCAGCCGGATCCCGCCTGCCCCAGCAACTCGTCCGCCGGCGGAGTCGGACCAAGAGAAGTGGACAAGCGCTGGCACTTCACCTCCGGCTGAGCCGTGTCGACCAGCGTCATCCTCATCGCGGCGGCAGCGGCGATCGGCGTCGGGTTGGTCATGTTCGGAATCCTCGGCGCCGGCCGCGCGGAGACCGGCGGAGCTCCTAGCGCCCGGGTCACGTATCGCACGCTCGCCGACGTGCGCGAGCAGCTGAGGAGAAGGTTCGAGCCGACTGGCGCACCGGTGTGGATCGCGACCAGCCAGCGGGCGAACTCGCTCGCGGCCGACCTGGCGAGCGCGGACCTTCAGCTCCGCCCGTACGAGTTTCGGTTGGTCCAGGCCGCGTCAGCCCTGGTGTTCGCCCTGGTCGCCTTGCTCCGTTTCGGGATCGCGATTCCCGTCGTGATCCTGGCCATCATCGGCTTCGCTCTTCCCGCGCTCTACCTCCGCAACCGGCGCGGCCACCGGCTCGCGCAGTTCGAAGCGGAGCTGCCGCGGGCCATGGAGCTGATGGCGAACTCGATGAAAGCAGGCCAGTCGATCGCTCAATCGCTGCGGGCGGTGGTGGAGAACGCCAGCCCACCTGTTTCCGACGAGTTCGGGCTCGCCCGCAGGGAGATCGAGCTTGGCGCCTCGGTCGAGAGCGCTCTCACCAACATGGTCAAGCGAATCGGCAGCAACGACCTGAGGCTGGTGGTCATGGTGATCACGATCCAGCACTCGGTCGGCGGTGACCTGCCCGCCATCCTGATCAGCCTCGGCGACACGATGAAGCAGCGTGCCGAGATGCGGGCTGAGGTGCTCGCCTCGACGGCGCAATCCAGGGCTTCGTCGCTGATCATCACACTGCTGCCGATCGCCGCCGCCCTTGGACTCTACTTCCTGGTTCCCAACTACTTCCGTCCGATGTTCACCAACCCGTTGGGCTGGTTCTTGCTCGGAATCGCGGCCGTGATGCTTGGGATCGGCAACTTCGCCATCCGCCGCCTGACGGCCATCACATGATCTGGCTGCCGCTTCTTCTGGGCGTCGCGGCCGCAGCGGGCGTATGGCTGCTGGCGGCCGGGGTCGTCGCGTCACGCGCGGGCGACGCGACCATGCTGGCCAGGCAGAGACTTGCGCGCCAGGACATCGGTCTCGGCCAGAGCGCCGTGGCGCTCGAGCTCGAGCGGCCTTTCCTCGAGCGACTCCTGGCGCCCACCCGGCGCTGGTTCGACCGCCAGATGACGAGGCTGACTCCGGCGGCGCAGGCGGCGAACTTCCGCCGCCAGCTCGACTTCGTCGGCGGTCCCCTTGGTCTCGACCCTGCCGGTCTCCAGGCTTTGCGGATCACGGCAGCCGCCGGGCTGGGCGCGCTCGGCGTGGCGATGGGCGTGCTGATCGGTACGCCATTCGCGATCGGGGTCGCTCTCCTCATCGGGGTTGCGATCGGGTTCTACATGCCGGTGCTCTGGCTCGACCAGCTCGTGCGTCAGCGACGGGCGGAGCTGGAGGCGGTCCTGCCGAATGCGCTGGACGTGGTGGCCATCAGCATGGAGGCGGGGCTTGGTCTTGACCGCGCGCTCGAGCAGCTGGTGCGGCACCAGGAGGGTCCGCTCACGCTGCTGGTGGCGCGCGCCCTCCGCGAGATAGAGCTCGGGCGGCCGCGGGCGGAAGCCCTCGAAGAGATGGCCGCGGCGACCGGCGTCGAAGACTTCACCTCGCTTGTGAAGGGCATCCTGCACGCCGAGCGAACCGGGGTGCCGATCGCCCGCACCATCGCCGCACATTCGGCCCAGATGAGGGTCAAGCGGCGGCTCAAGATCCGGACCGAGGCCGCCCGCGCTTCGCTGAAGATCCTCCTGCCCACCGTGGGATGTGTGTTCCCGACGCTGTGGTTGATCCTCCTCGGGCCGGCGCTGATCGTCGCGCTGACGTTGAGTCGCTAATTCGCTGGGTCGCTCAGTAGGGCTTGGATCTCCCCATCCGGCGCTGCGCGCCACCTTCCCCGCGAGCGGGGAAGTGACCTATCTATTTACCTATCCAGCAACTGATTGCTCCGGCGGCGGGGAAGTGACTTAACTAAGGAAAGGGTTTGTTTTTCTTTCCCGACCGATGGTGGTGGCGGGGCCGTGGCCGCTGTACACCGTTACGTCGTCAGGTTGGCTCAGCAGCTTCGCGTTGATCCCTTCCAGCAGGGCCTTTCCGTTTGAGTTGGAGAAGTCGGAACGGCCGATCGAGCCGGCGAAGAGGGCGTCGCCCGTGAAGAGGTTGTCCCCGATCTTCAAGGTGACGCCGCCGGGGCTGTGGCCCGGTGTGTGCAGCACCTCGAATGCAAGTGAGCCGGCACGAAACGTGTCGCCCTCGACGAGATTCACCACATTGTCGATGGGATGGGTCGCAGCCCCGAATTCGCGGCGCAGCGGCCGCCCTTCCTTCACGACGTGCCGCTCTGCTTCGTGCACCGCGACGGGGATCGGCCCGAACGCATCCAGCAGCGCGGACAGTCCTCCGACGTGGTCGACGTCAGTGTGCGTCAGCAAAATCGCCCTGACATTCGCCTTCCGCTTGCGCACCAGGTCGATCATCGATTCAGGTTCGAGATTGGCGTCGATAACCACCCCGTCCCTCGTCTCGTCGTCTTCGACCAGGTACGAGTTGGTGCGAAACTGCCGGTCCGCTGTCGCTTCTACGCGGACAGTCATGAAGCTTCGCGGGCGACGGTATGCACGTCCTTGACACCTTCGAGCTTCTCCATGAGGCGCGAGAGCTGCGCGAGCGAGTCGATCTCCACCGTCGTCGAGACCACCGCGGTCTTGTCGTCGTAGACGTGCACCTCGAGCGAGGACATGTTGACGCGGTTCTCGGCGACCACGGTCGCGATATCGCGGAGCAGGCCCTGCCGGTCCCAGGCCTCGATCTTGATCGCGACTGGGTAGAGATGCGTGGCCTCCGAGTCCCAATCGACTGGCACGACCCTCGCCTGGTCCTGCGCGTTGACGGCGTTGATGCAGTCGACGCGGTGCACCGTGACGCCCTTGCCTCGCGTCGTGTAGCCGACGATCGCGTCGCCCGGCACGGGTTGGCAGCACGGAGCGATCTTGGTCAGGATTCCCTTCTCACCGCGCACCAGCACTCGTGGGGTCGGCTGGACGTTCGGAATGAGCGGGATCGCGTGAAGCTCTCCGCCGGGCTCCTCCAGGCTGAGCGCCATGCGCATCACGACCGAGTGCGGCGAGAGGTCGCCGTAGCCGATCGCCGCGAGGAAGTCGTCGATAGCGTTGTACCTGTGCAGCGCCGCGATCTCCCCTAACTTCTGTTCGTCGAGGTCCGCGAGGTTGATGCGGTGCATGCGGTGAAGCTCTTTGTCCAGCAGGTCCCGGCCTTTGGCGACGTTCTCCTCGCGCCGCTGGCTCTTGAACCATTTGCGGATGCGCTCTTTCGCCGATGCGCTCTTGACGAAGTTGAGCCAGTCGCGACTCGGCCCGTGCGGCCCCTTCGAGGTGAGGATCTCGACGATTTCACCGTTCTGGAGCGCGTAGTCCAGCGGAACCATTCGCCCGTTGACCTTGGCGCCGATGCACCTGTGTCCGACCTCGGTGTGGATCCGGTACGCGAAGTCGACCGGTGTCGAGTCGGACGGAAGGTTCAGCACGTCGCCTTTCGGGGTGAACACGTACACCTCGTCCTGGAACAGGTCGACCTTGACGGTGTCGAGGAACGACTCGGCGTCCCCCACCTCGTTCTGCCACTCCAGCAGGCTGCGCAGCCATGAGAGCTTCTGGTCGAAGCTCGCGTCCTTGCCGCCTTCCTTATAAGTCCAGTGCGCCGCCACGCCGAACTCGGCGACCCGGTGCATTTCTTGCGTGCGGATCTGGATCTCGATCGGCTCGCCCGTGTGCGTGATGACCGTGGTGTGGAGCGACTGGTAGCCGTTCGACTTCGGCATGGCCACGTAATCCTTGAAGCGGCCGGGCACCGGCTTCCAGAGGGAGTGCACCACGCCGAGGACGCCGTAACAGTCGCGCACGGAGTCGACGTGCACGCGGATTGCCGAGAGGTCGTAGATCTCCGAGAAGTCCTTGTTCTCGCGGGTCATCTTCTGCCAGACGGAGTAGATGTGCTTCGGGCGGCCCGTGATCTCCGCCTGGATGCCGACCTTCTCCAGCTCGCGCGCCAGGATCTCGCGCAGGTCGGACACCAGCGTCTCCCGATCGGGCCGCTCGCGCGCGATCCGCTTGTCGACGTCCTCGTAGGCC
Source organism: Candidatus Dormiibacterota bacterium (assembly GCA_035260405.1). Classification (GTDB taxonomy): domain Bacteria; phylum Chloroflexota; class Dormibacteria; order Dormibacterales; family Dormibacteraceae; genus Palsa-870. The sequence goes on along the minus strand of DATFVI010000109.1, from coordinate 6,747 downwards.
TCTGGCTCGAGCTGGCGGAAGGCCAGGTCCTCTAGCTCCCACTTGATCTGTCCGATCCCGAGCCGGTGCGCGAGCGGCGCGTAGATGTCGAGCGTCTCGCGCGAGATCTTGCGGCGCTTCACCTCGGGCAGCGGATCGAGGGTGCGCATGTTGTGAAGGCGGTCGGCGAGCTTGATGAGGACGACCCGGAGGTCCTCCGCCATCGCGACCATCATCTTGCGGATGTTCTCGGCCTGCTGCTGCTGGTCGGATCGCAGCTCGATCCGGCCCAGCTTGGTGACCCCATCGACGAGACGCGCGACCTCTGCTCCGAACTCACGCTCCACCTCGTCGGCGGTAAGCGCCGTGTCCTCCACGGTGTCGTGGAGCAGCGCGGCCGAGATCGTCGGTGCGTCGAGCTCCAGGTCGGCGAGGATGGCGGCGACCTCCAGCGGGTGGTTGACGTAGTCCTCGCCGGACAGCCGCCGCTGTCCCGTATGGGCGCTCGCGGCGCGCTCATACGCTTTCCTGACCATCTGCTGACCCTTGGGATCGAGGTGGTCGGCGACCCGCAGAAGCTCTGAAACCGTCACCAGGTGCTCGGTGAGAAGTTTAGAAGGCCGATTCCGAGGCCCTGCAATCGGTAAGTCCCATCCTGGTCGCGCTCGCGCGCCGTATCTGGGTTCCCGTTGTTTGACACGCTCCTAGACTTACCCATCGCCAGTGAACTCAGAACGGGCGATATTTGCTCTCCGCGTCGGGTTTTCGGCCGCGGCGGCCGCGATCGTCCTGGTCGGCGCATCCCTGAACGTCACCGGCCACGCGGGCGCGGACGCGTTCTTCGCCGTCGTGGCGGGCTTGCTCGCGCTCGGTTCGGGTGCGCTCAACGTAAGCTGGCAGGGCTCCGTTCCACTTGGCATTGCCGCGGTTCTGGTCACCCTCCTCTCGGACCGTTTCGACCTGCGCAACCCGGCCCTCGTCCTCCAGCTGGCCGGCCTGCTGCTCCTCGGGATCGGGGGTTTCGTGGGCAGCATCGCCTACCGCAGCTTCTCGCGAGCGATCAGCACCCACACCGTCGACCTCGAAGCGGTTCGCATCGAGCTCCTGGCCAAGGAGCGGGCGTTCATGGCGGCCACGGCGGACGCCGACCACACCAAGCACCCCGGCGACGTCGCGGCTTTCGCGATCATCGCGCGGGAGGCAGGCGCCGACTTCGCGTGCTACTACGCGTCGTCGCCCGACGGCAAGCAGTTCGTTCCTCAACCGCCGGGGATCGGTCTCGACCGCCTCCATCCGCTCCCGGTGGTGCGCCACGCCAAGAACGCGGGACCGCTGCTGAGCTCCGTGGAGTCGGGCAGGGAGTACATCGGCAACGATCAGACAGCGCTTTCCGAGCTGGTCCACTACCTGCCTGACGACCTGCACGTGGCGCGGTTGATGGCGGTGCCGATGCGCATAGGCGACCAGATCGGCGGGTTCATCCTGCTCGGCAAGAAGGAAGGCGACTTCGACGACGACGACCGCAGGCTCGCAGTGACCCTGACGCTGCGCGCCGGCGCGCAGCTTGCCAGCGCCCACGCGGTGGCGGCTTCGCGCAGGGAGTCCGCGCGCTACTCGTTGATGGCCGAGCTTATCAAGGAGGCGTCGGGTAAGACGATGGACGAGACTCTGCAGCTCGTGCTCGACAAGGGCAAACAGGTCATCCGATACGACACCGGCGCGGCGGTCCTCTTCCAGGGCGATGACACGTACGTCGTGCTCGGCGAAGCCGGGCGCGCGTGGGGCGGTGGCCAGACCGACCCCGCCCCCATCGAGGGCGCCCTGGCCAAAGTTCGCGACGGGCAGCCCGTGCTGCGCAGCCTCATCACCGCGGACGAGCACATCTACAGCGGGATACAACCCCAGACGGCGGGTGGAGCGGTGAACGAGGCCCTGACGCCGATTCACGGCAACGGCGGGATCATCGGCGCCCTTTGCCTCGGGCGCAACGGGGCGATCGGCTTCACGCAGCCAGATGTGCCGGCCCTGGACGAGCTGGGTTCGATGGCCGGGGTCGTGCTCGAGAACTCGCGCATCCTGCAGGCGGTCACCGGCCAGGCTTCGAAGCTCGACACGACGCTGGACGCCCTGGGCGAGATCTCTCAGGCGCTCACCACCGTCACCGAGGGTTCGAAGGTCCTGCAGCAGAAGACCCTGGAAGCCGCGGTCCGCGTGACGATGGGCACCGCGGGACTGCTCACGCGCACGACGCCCGAAGGACGGCAGAGGGTGATCATGGCGCTCGGGTTTCCCGCCGAGGTCGGCGCGACGGAGTTCCAGAACGGGCAGGGTGTGGTCGGCGCGGTCATGCTCAGCGGCCGGCCGACCGCGGTTCCCGACGTCACGACGAGCTTCGACCTGCAGGCGCCACCAGACCTGGCCGCGTACGGCCTTCAGTCCGCGATCTGCGTGCCGATGCTGGAAGACGAGCACCTGTGGGGAACGCTCTCGGTGTTCGGAGTCAAGAAGCGCGAATGGACGGCGAACGACCAGCGGGTGCTTGCCACACTGGGCAACCAGGGCGTCGTCGCCATCAGGAACGCGGAGCTCTACGACAACAACAAGCGCAGCATCTGGGAGCTGAAGAACCTGCAGGAAGCGCTGCAGGCCGCCACTTCGACCCTTGACCTCAACCAGGTCCTGCAGCAGGTGGTGGCCGGGGCCGCGAATGCTTCGTCGGCCCAGATCGGCTGCCTCGCTCTGGAGGACTCGGGCAGGCTCGTGCTCAAGGGCGGTTTTGGCACGGACTTCGTCACCGCCGAGCGCCTGGCTCTCGGCCTGGGCGGCGACATCTGCCGAGACGTGATGAGCACCGCCACCCCGGTGATGCAGGCGATGGGCCACGACTCCGGCGTCGACAGCCCGCTGAACCCGCGAGCGGTGCTGTGTGTGCCGATCACGCTGCGTGGCAAGCCGCAGGGCGTCCTCTTCCTCGCCAACTACCAGGTCGGGCACGTGTTTACCGACGACCACCGCAACCTGGTCACGGAGCTGGCGGCCCAGGCGGCGGTCGCCATCGACAACGCCCGTCTCTTCAAAGACCGCGAAGAGGTCATCATTGCCTCCCTCGAAGCGCTGGCCAACGCGGTCGACGCCCGGGACCCCTATACGAGCGGCCACTCGGAGCGGGTCACGCAGTACTCCCTCATGATCGCGCGGCAGATGAAATACGCACCGAAGGAGCCGAGCGCGTGGTCGCGGCTCGAGCGAGGCGGGCGCCTGCATGACATTGGAAAGATCGGCGTGCCGGACGCGATCCTCCAGAAGACGGGGAAGCTCACCGACGCCGAGTTCGCGAAGATGAAGGAGCACCCGGTGGTCGGTTTCAACATCCTCAGCGGATTGAAGATGCTCACCGACGAGCTCGTCATCGTGCGGTCGCACCACGAGCGGTACGACGGCAAGGGCTATCCCGACCGGCTGAAGGGGGACAAGCTGCCGATGTTCTCCTGGATCGTCAGCGCCGCCGACGCGATCGATGCGATGACGTCGGACCGCCCTTACCGGAAAGGCATGTCGTTGCAGATCGCGGTGGACCAGGTGCGGACCGGAGCGGGAACGCACTTCCACCCGGACGTGGCCGAGGCGGTGCTCGACGCGGTTACCAACGGCACGTTCAAGCTGATCACCCAGACCTCGATGTACGCGGACGCGCCGGCCGTCGGAGCGTTTGAGAACCCGACCGCCTAGTTCCAGGATTCCGCACGCTTGGCGCCACCGGTGCGCATCGACCGCGGGCTATCGGGACGTTTGGCGCCAGCCGTGCGGAATCGCGAGGATTGTCCTCAGTAGGCTTTGGCGAGCGAGACCCGGTATATCGCCGGCTTCCCGCACACGAAGCACTTCCCGGCGGGTCTTTCGTCGGCGTCCAGGGTGCGGATGGTCACGCCGCCCGCTTCGGCTTTCACGCGGTCCTCGCATTCGGCGTCGCCGGACCATGGGACCCAGACGAAGCCGCCGCGTTCTTTGAAGTGGGTCACCACCTCGTCGAGGGTCGACAGCTCGTAGGTGTTCTCTTTGCGGAACTCGTGGGCGCGGTCGAACAGCTTTTTCTGGAACGCGTCGAGCTCGTCTTTCAAGCGGTGGGCGATGCCTGACACGGGAACGCTGACCCGCTGGCGGGAAAGGCGGTCGACCATCTCCACCTGTCCGGCGTCGGCGTCGCGGGCGCCGACGTTGAGGCGAATGGGAACGCCTTTCAGCTCCCAGTGCGCGTACTTGTCGCCGGGCCGCTCCACGCGCCAGTCGATGCGATGCCGGATGCCGGCCGCCTTCAGCTCTGGCGTCCAACCGCCGATGAACGCCTCGACCTTCGCGCGACTGTCCGCATCTCGATAGATGGGAACGATGACGACCTGGATGGGCGCAACCCTGGGTGGCATGACCAGGCCGGAGTCATCGCCGTGCGCCATGACGAGCGCGCCGACCATGCGGGTGCTCATGCCCCACGAGGTGGAGTAGCACAGCTCGCGCTCGTTGTCCTTGTTCGAAAACGAGATGTCGTACGCGCGGGCGAAGTTCTGCCCGAAATAGTGCGATGTGCCCATCTGCAGCGCGAGGCCGTCACGCATGAGCCCCTCGAGCGTCAGCGTGTGGACAGCGCCGGCGAAAGTCTCCGAACGCGACTTCTTCCCTGCCAGCACGGGAACCGCGCACCACTCCTCAGCGACCGAACGGTAGTAGCCGAGGATGAGCTCGACCTCGTCCATCGCCTCCTGCGCGGAAGCGTGGAACGTGTGTCCTTCCTGCCACCAGAACTCGCGAGAGCGAAGGAAGAGCCGTGAGCGCATCTCCCAGCGCACAACGCTGTTCCATTGGTTCGTGAGCTTGGGCAGGTCGCGATGGCTCTGGATGTAGCGACGGATGAGGTGCCCGATGATCGTCTCGGAGGTGGGGCGAACCGCGAGCGGCTCTTCGAGCTCTTGCATCGCGGCTCCCGCTTTGGTCACCCACGCGACCTCGGGCCCGAAGCCTTCGATGTGCGCGGCCTCCTTCTCGAGCAAGCTGCGGGGAATGAGCAGCGGGAACGCCCAGTTCTCATGGCCGCTCTCTTTGATCATATCGTCGAAGGCGCGCGTGATCGCCTCCCACATGGCCCAGCCGTAAGGGCGGACGACCATCATGCCTTTGACCCCGGACCAATCCGCCATCTCCGCCTTGCGGACGACGTCGGTATACCAGCGGTCGAAGTCATCGGACATCTTGGTGATGTCTTTCACGAAATCCTGCTGCTCCTCAATTTCCTGCTTCATGGCAATAGCTCCCGTTTAGTGATCGATGAAATCGCATGGGGCCGCCCCGCCGGAGGCGGCTAGCGCGGGAGCTGAGGTTCTGCCGCGATCGCGTCGATCTCGGCCAGCAGCACTTGCAACAGGTCTTCCTGTGGCACGGTGCGGTACATCTTACCTTTCTTGAAAATCACGCCCTTGCCGCGGCCGCCAGTGACACCGATGTCGGCGTGCCGTGCCTCCGCGGGTCCGTTCACCACGCAGCCCATGACCGCGATGGTGATCGGAACCTTGAGCCTGGCGATGTGCGCCTCGACCGCCTTGACCGTCGGCACCGTGTCGTACTCGAGGCGGCCACAGGTCGGGCACGCGACCAGCGTCGCGCTCTCGTTGCGGAAGGCAAGCGTCTTGAGGATCTCATGCGCGACGCGAACCTCCTCGCGCGGATCTGAGGTCGCCAGCGAGACGCGGATCGTGTCGCCGATGCCCTCGCCGAGCAGCATGCCGAGGCCCACTGCGCTGCGGATGCTGCCAGCCTCCACGGGACCGGACTCGGTGACGCCGAGGTGGATTGGGTAGGCGCGGGCAGCGGCGAACTTGCGGTTCGCCATGACGTTGGTCCACACGTCGGTCGATTTCAAAGAGACCTTGATGAACCCCGGGCCGTAGTCGAGGTCTTCGAGGATCTTGCAGTGGCCGAGCGCGACCTCGACCATGCGGTCGGCGGTCTGCTCACGGTTGTCTCGATCGATTGCGTGATCCTCGCGCATGCTCTTGTGCACCTCTTCGGGCAGCGAGCCGGCGTTGACGCCGATGCGAAACGGGATCTGCCGCTCCTTGGCCGCATTGACGACCTTGATCACCTTCTCGCGGTCGGGGATGTTGCCCGGGTTCAGGCGCAGACAGTGCACCCCGGCTTCGATCGCCAGCAGGGCGAGCGTGTGGTCGTAGTGGATGTCCGCGATCACCGGCAGCGGGGAGCCCTTGACGATCTCCTTCAACGCCTCTGCCGCCTCGCGGTCCGGGACCGCGGGCCGCACGATCTCGCAGCCCGCTTCTTTCAGCTCGTGGATCTGACGCAGCGTTGCCTTCACGTCGCGAGTGTCCGTCTTGGTCATCGTCTGGACCGCGATCGGTGCAGCGCCCCCGATGACCACGCCACCCACGTTGACCGGGATGGACTTACGTCTGGTGACCATCACTTGATCCCGAGGAACTGCCCCGTCGCGAGTCGCTGGATGTCCAGGAAGCTGATCACCGCGGCAAGGGCGATCAGAGCGACCAGGCCCCACCGCTGAAAGTTCATCTCCGCGGTGCGGTCAAACGGCCTGCGGCGAAGCCACTCGATGATCACCACCACGATGCGGCCGCCATCGAGAGCAAGCAAAGGGAGCAGGTTCGTGAACCCGAGCGCCACCGACAGAAGAGCGACCAGGAACACGTAAGTCAGCAGGCCCTGGTTGACCGATTGGATCGCGACGTCGGCGATGCCGATGGGACA
>DATFVI010000108.1:0-24564 GCA_035260405.1 Candidatus Dormiibacterota bacterium | reverse complement strand
CGCCCGCCACGGGGGCGGCTGCTTCTCGGGCAAAGACCCGACGAAGGTGGACCGCGCGGGCGCCTACGGCGCACGCCACGTCGCCAAGAATGTCGTCGCCTCCGGGCTGGCGACGCGCTGCGAGGTGCAGATCTCGTACGCGATCGGAGTCGTGAAGCCGGTCGCGATCCGCATCGATACGTTCGGCACCGGCAAGGTTCCGGACTCGGCGATCTCGAGCGCCGTGAGCAAGCTCTTCGATTTGAGCCCGCTCGGCATCATCAAGGAGCTCAACCTGCGTCGTCCGCTGTTCCGCCAGACCGCCGTCTACGGCCATTTTGGCCGCACCGACATCGACGCGCCCTGGGAGTCGACCGCGCGGGCCAAAGAGCTGGCCGAAGAGCTCGCGCAACGGGCTTGAGTCAGAAGAACTACGCCGTAATTCCAGCCGGTGGAGCTGGCACGCGATTATGGCCCCGCTCGCGCCGGCTCACGCCGAAGCACACGCTGCCTTTGGCCAGCGGCGGCCGAAGTCTGCTTCGGGACACATACGACCGGGTACGCGGCCTGGTTGACGAGGTCTTCGTTGTTACGGAGTTGACGCAGCGCGAAATCATCAACGCGGTGCTGCCTGAAGTCGACTCCGATCACATGATCATCGAACCGGTAGCCCGCGGCACGACCAACGCGTACGGGCTGGCGGCGTTGACCCTGCACCGGCTCGACGCGACGGCCGTGATGCTGGCGATGGCGTCTGATCACGTCGTAAGAGGACGAGCTGAAATATCACGCGCACTGCGCGCAGCTCTTCGCGCTGCGGACGTCACGGACAGTCTCATCGCGATCGGGCTCAAGCCGAGATACCCGTCGACGGGCCTTGGCTATTTGCACGCATCTCGGCCCGGACCGGCTGGGACTCGTCGCGTCCAACAGTTCCTTGAGAAGCCGGACTTGAAGACGGCGACGCGGTTCCTCAAATCGGGTGGTTATTACTGGAACGTCGCCTGGTTCGCCTGGCGCACGAGCGTTTTCCTGGCGGAGATGCAGATGTACGCGCCAAGGCATCAGGCTGGGCTGCGAAAGGTTGTCGAGGCGCGCGCAGCGGGCAACGAGGACCTGGCGTCGGAGCTGTACCGGCGGCTGCCGGTCGAGGTCGTGGATCGGAGCGTCCTGGAAAAGACTCAAAACTTGCTTGTGGTACCCGCGTCGTTCGACTGGTCAGACATCGGCAGTTGGACTGAGCTTGGGGATCGCGTCCGGGCCGACGCCCAGGGGAACTCCGTCGATGGTGAAGCAGTTCTCGTCGACACGACCGGCAGCTTGATCTTTGGTGATCGAAGACTGATCGCCGCGATTGGAGTCAAGGACCTGATCATCGTCGATACGGAAGACGCGCTCCTGGTAGTTCCGCGCAGTCGTGCACAGGACGTTCGGAAGGTGGTCGAGGCGCTGAGGCGGGCGCGCAAGACCCGCTACCTATAACCACCCCACGAAGTCTTCGACTTCGCGGGGACCCCGGTTAGCTAACCTTTCACGCATGATGCAGCGCGCACCGATCAAGTTCGGGACAGACGGCTGGCGGGGTGTGATCGCCGACGACTTCACCTACGAAAACGTTCGGCGCGTCGCCCAGGGCACCGCCGAGTACATGAAGTCCCGCTCGCCCGACCCGCAGGCGGTGGTCGGCTATGACTGCCGCTTCGCCTCCGAAGATTTCGCCCGCACCGTCGCCGAGATATTCGCGACCAACGGCGTGCGCACGGTGATCTTCGACCGTCCATCGCCGACGCAGGTCGCGTCGTGGACCGTGATCGATCGCAAAGCCACGGGCGCCGCGGTGGTGACGGCCAGCCACAACCCGTACCAGTTCAACGGGATCAAGTACAAGCCGGAGACGGGCAGCTCAGCGCCGACCGAGGTGATCGCGGACCTCGAAAGCCGCATCAACGCGCTGTCCGGTGTGCCGCAGATCGACCACCGTGCCGCACGCGAGCTGGTATCGACCATCGACCCGCGCCAGCCCTACTACGCGCAGATCGCCCGCATGGTCGATGTCGACGCGATCCGAAACGCCGGGCTGCGAGTCGTCCATGAGTGCATGTACGGCTCGGGCTACGGGTACGTCGGCGACCTGATCGGCACCGGGCGCACCAACGTGACCGAGCTGCACAACCAGCGCAACCCCCTGTTCGGCGGAATGAACCCCGAGCCGATCCGCCCCAATATCGATTCGGCGCTCGCCTTCATGAAAGTCGGCGGCCACGACCTGTGCATCTGCACCGATGGCGACGCCGACCGCGTGGGGATCATCGACGAGACTGGAACTTTCATCAATCAGCTCCAGGTTTTTGCCTTGTTGATGCTCTACCTCTTCGAGGTCCGCGGGATGCGGGGCCCGGTGATCAAGACGGTGAACATGACCGCCATGGTCGACAAGCTCGGGGCGGACTTCGGCGCCAAGGTTTTCGAGGTGCCCGTCGGGTTCAAGTACGTGGCTCCGAAGATGATGGAGACGGATGCCGTGCTGGGTGGCGAGGAGTCTGGCGGCTTCGGCGTCCGCGGCCACATTCCCGAGCGCGACGGGATCCTCGTCGGCCTGCTGTTCGCCGACATGATCGTCAAGGCGGGCAAGCCGCTCTCCTCGATCCTCACCGACCTCGAGCGGCGCGTCGGACCGCACGCTTACGCACGGCATGACATCCACCTGGCTCGCGAGACCTATGACACCGACCGCAAGCGAATTCTCGACACGCTCGAGAAGAACGAACCGCAGGAGGTGGCGGGGGTGCGCGTGCAGCGCGTCCGCTCCGACGACGGTTTCAAGTTCTACCTCGAAGACGGCAGCTGGGTGCTGCTGCGGGCGAGCGGGACCGAGCCGCTGATCAGGATTTACGCAGAGGCGGCCGACAGCGCGGCGGTCGAGGCGCGGCTCGCGGCGCTGGAGGACATCGTCGGGATCCGGCAATATGCCCACTCCTGAAATCGGCCGGGCGGAGGCGGGGAGAGTCGACAAGCCGTGGGGTCACGAGCTGCGGTGGGGGGTCACCGAACGCTACGCCGGGAAGGTCCTGCACATCACGAGAGGCGAAGCCCTGTCTCTCCAGTACCACGACCGCAAGGACGAGTTCCTGTATGTCGTCAGGGGCGCGATCGACATGGAGCTCGGCGGCCCCGACGGCGTGCTGACCAAACACCGCATGGAGGAGGGCGACACGCTCCACATCACTCCGGGGACTCGACACCGGATGACCGCTGTGGAAGACACGGACATCTTCGAGGTGTCAACGCCTGAGCTGGATGACGTCGTGCGGCTGGAGGATCGCTATGGCCGTGCAGGGACTTAGACTCTCACCGACCAAATGAAGAACCCACCGATTCCAGCCGAAAGGCTGAGCCCCGCCGCGACGGCGACCAGGTCAGAGCGCGACCGCAGCTTCCTGTTCTTCACGGGCGTGGTCCTGGTCGCGATCGCCCTTGGCTTCAAGTCCGAGCTCCTCGGCCAGGGCCAGGTCTGGGCGCTGAGCCTCGGCATGGTGGTCGTGGCAGCGCCCGCTCTCCTCGGCTACCTGCGCGGCATGGAGGAGTTCCCTCGGATCGAGCACTACATCCCCGTCGCGCTGGGCGCGATCACGCTGGCCGGGCTTTCGCTGCTCGTGCCCGAGCTCTGGAAGTACCTGGTGCTGACGGCCGTCTTCGGCACAGGTTTCGTCCTGGCAGCGCGCCTGGACTACCTGCGGTTGCGCGACGAAGAGAAGCGCGGTCACGTGGTGCTCCAGGAGACCATCCTCATCCTCGCCCTCGCAGGGGCGTACCTGGTGGTGGTCTCGCTGCATTTCAACGCGATCCTCCAGCTGTTCTGGATCTTCACCATCACGTTCCTGGCCTCCTACCGAAGCTTCCGGATCAACGGGTCGGCCATCCACCCGCGGAGGGCGTTCATCTTCGCCCTGTTCGTCGCCCAGGTGGTCACGTTCCTGGCCTGGGCCATCACCGCGCTGGCGATCTACCTGGTCGTGAACGAAGGCACATTCGCGGTGATGCTGCTGTTCGCCTGGTACATCAACCGGGGCCTCGTGCGGCACACGGTCGAGGACAGCTTCACCCGCAACGTGGTGCTCGAGTACGGCGCCTTCGCGGTGGTGCTGGTCTACCTCTTCGTTTCGAGCTATCAGCCCGGGAGATAACTCCATCCGGGCTTGACATTTCGCTATATCGTGTCACGATATAGCGAGAGGCGATACATGGCACTCAAAGACGACGCTTCGCTCCTGATTCTCACGAGCCTTGCGGGCGGCGCCAAGCACGGCTACGCGATGATCGAGGACATCAGGGCCATCACGGGCGCTCGGTTGGGACCGGGAACGCTCTATGGGGCGATCGCCCGCCTCGAAGCCGACGGGATGATCGAGGCACTGCAAAGCGAGGATCGCCGCCGGCCGTACCAGATCACCTCCGCCGGGCGTCGCCACCTGGAAGCTGAGATCGGCGGCATGAAGGGCCTCGTCGCGGTCGGCCTGCGCCGCCTGAGGAGGGCTTGAGTTGCGCCGCGCCTGGGCCGGCACTTCCGCATTGCTGCTCGCGCTGCTCATCCTTGCGGTAGCCGAATCTGGTCTCGCAGCGCTCCTGGTCGTGTTCAGCTATGTGCTCAAAATTGACGTCGCACTGGGGCTCGGCTTCATCGGGCCTACCTTCTCATCAGGTCCCGGCGCCGGACCAATAGTCCAGCTGTACAGTCCTACCGCGGTTGCGGTGGTCCTGTTCACCGCAGCATCCGGGCTCGCCAGCGCAGCCTGGACCTTCCGTCGTTGGCGGCTCTCCGCGTGAAGCGCCTCCTTCGCCTTTACCCTCCGTCCTGGCGCAAGCGGTACAGCGTTGAGATGGCGGCCCTCGTCGAAGATATGCCCGCCGGCTTTGGGGTGGCTATGGACCTCCTGGTCGGCGCCGGGGCAGCCTATGCGGCTGCGATTCGCGGCAATCGAATCCTCAGCAGCGCCGCGGCTTACCTTCACGGAGTTTGTGTGGCCGTCCTCTTGCAGGCGATCGCGTTCGTGAGCCTGGTCCTCGTCTCACAGCGATCTCAGAGTCCAACCGTCGTCGACGTCGGGCAGATGCGGTTCGCAGTGGTGACGCCGCAGACCGCCTTGTACCTGCACAATCTGGCGGCCGTGCTCTGGACTCGGACGATCACCGATTCGCTGCCGGCGCTGGTGCTGCTCGCGATTCTGGCGGCGTTGCTTGCGTTCGTCCTCGCCACGCCTGGTTTGCTGCGACGGAGCGCGGCGTGAGACTTCTGTTACTTGGTTTCCTTGTCGCTCTGGCAACAGGTCTGTTGACGGTGGCCGTCCTGCATGGGTACCGAGAGGATCAGCGCATCATCCATTTCTTCGCCGGCACCGGGATTGCCGGCAAGATCGATGTAATTGGAAAACCGCCGCCGTATCTGCTGATCGGTGCCGTGGGGTCGAAAACAGCGGATCGAGTTGAGGTGGCGGCGGACGGTACGTTTGTGGCTCGGCTGGACCCCGGAACATATCGGCTTCAACTGCCTGGCGACTCGCGCTCGGCGCCATTGCTCGTCCCGAGCGGCGAGTGCCTGGATGTGGTGCTGGACTTCCGGCTTCCGGTCGTCGTCCTGAAGATTCCCGGTGAGGGTTGGCCAGTTCCGAAACCGGCTTGACCTACATCCCCAAGTAGGCTTTCTGTACGTCCTCTGATTCGAGCAGCTCTTTGCCTGTGCCCGTCTTGACGATGACCCCGGTCTCCAGCACGTAGCCGCGGTGCGCCACCTCGAGCGCCTTGTTGGCGTTCTGCTCGACCAGCAGCACAGGTATCCCGCGTGAGTTGATCTCGCGCACGATGTCGAAGATCGTCTCGACCAGGATCGGCGCCAGGCCGAGCGAGGGCTCGTCGAGCATGAGCAGCTTGGGGGAGGCCATGAGGGCCCGGCCCATCGCGCACATCTGCTGCTCGCCGCCCGAGAGCGTGCCGGCGATCTGGTGCAGGCGCTCCTTAAGGCGAGGAAACAGTTCGAAGACGCGGTCCATGTCGCGCTTGATGTCGGCGGCGTTCTTGCGCGTGTACGCGCCCATTCGCAGGTTGTCCAGCACCGTCATGCGCGCAAACAGACGGCGGCCTTCCGGGGACTGGCAGATGCCGAGGTCGACGATCTTCTGAGGCTCGGTGCGGGTGATGTCCTGGCCGTCGAACGTGATCGTGCCCGCGCCAGGGTGGAGGAGCCCGGAAATGGTTCGTAGAGTCGTCGTCTTGCCGGCGCCGTTCGAGCCGATGAGCGCCACGACCTCTCCCTTGTCGACCGTCAATGACGCGCCTCGCACTGCCTGGACACGTCCGTAGAAGACGTCGATGCCAGAAATCTCGAGGAGCGCCATCTATTCGTTCTAGGCCGACTTGCCCAGGTAGGCCTCGATCACGCGCGGGTTGTTGCGCACCTCGGTGGGGGGGCCTTCCGCGATCTTCTCGCCGTGGTCGAGGACCACGATGCGCTGAGAGACCTCCATCACGACCTTCATGTCGTGCTCGATCAGGAAAACCGTGATCCCGCGGGCGATGATCTTGTCCACCAGCTTCATCAGCTCGACCTTCTCCTGCGGGGTGAAGCCGGCCGCCGGCTCGTCGAGCAGGAGAAGATGCGGTTCGGTGGCCAGGGCTCGCGCGATCTCGAGGCGGCGCTGCTGGCCATATGCCAGGTTGCGCGCGTAGTTGTCGGCGTGGCGCTCGATTCCGACGAACTTGAGGAACTCCATCGCGCGTTCGCTGACTTCGCGCTCCTCGCGCCGAGCAAAGGGCGTGCGGAAAATCGCGTCCCATAGCTTGGCTTTCATCCGCACGTGCTCGCCAACCTTCACGTTGTCGAGCGCGCTCATGTACTCGAACAGGCGGATGTTCTGAAAAGTGCGAGCGATCCCGAGCTGGGCCGTCTTGTACGGCTTGGAGCCGGCGATGTCGCGCCCCTCGAACACGACCCTGCCGGCGGTGGGGACGTGCATCCCGGTGATGCAGTTGAACAGAGTCGTCTTGCCGGCGCCGTTGGGCCCGATCAACGCGAAGACCTGGCCTTTCGCGACGTCGAAGCTCACCTGGTCGACCGCTGTCAAGCCGCCGAATCGCTTGATCACGCCCTGCAGAGACAGGATCGGCTTCTGGTCAGTGCTCATACCGTTGGCGCCGCCACCGGCTCGTCGTGCACACCGCGCTTCAGCTCCTGAGTGCGAAGCCGGCTTGGCAGGAGGCCCTGCGGGCGCAGCAGCATGATGCTCACGAGGATCAAACCGAACAGGATGAACTTGAGCCTCGACACGAACTCGGCGATGCCGGGCCAGTTGGGCGTGACGGTGTTGAGACCGTGGAACCCGAGGTTGTCGGCCAGCGCGGCGACCTGCTGCGGAGCGTCAGGTAGGAACTTGTACAGCACCCAGTACAGCAGCAGCGCACCGATCATGGCGCCAGGGATGTTACCCATGCCGCCCAACACGACCATCGAAAGGATCGTGATGGAGACGATGAACCCGAAGCTGTCAGGGCTGACCAGCGAAAGCTTGGCGCCGTAAAAAGCTCCGGCGAACCCGCTGAACGATGCGCCGATGGCAAACGCGAGCAGCTTGGTGTTCACCGTGTTCACGCCCATCGCCGCCGCCGCCGTCTCGTCCTCGCGCACGGCCATCCAGGCGCGCCCGAGGCGCGAGCCGTAGAGGTTGTTGACTCCGATCACCGACCCCACGACAAGGATGATGACCAGCACGTACCAGGCGGTCGGATTGAATGAAACGAACCGGAAGTTCTGCTCGATGCCGAGCTGTGCGTTGGCCCACGGCCCGGTGATCCAGAAGGGCAGCGTTGGTATGTCGAGCGCGCTGATGCCGTTCACCCCGCTCGTCCAGTCCTTCATGTTGCGGAAGAACCTCGGCACGATCTCGCCGAAGCCGAGCGTCACGATGGCGAGGTAGTCGCCCCGCAGCCGCAACGTCGGAGCACCGAGCAGGGCGCCGGCCCCGGCCGCGATAAACGTGCCCAGCACCAGCGCGATCCAGAACGGGACGTGTAGGGCGTGGTGGATGGGGGAGCTGATGAGCTGCTGCGACGCGAGCATTCCGTAGGTGTAGGACCCGATCGCGAAAAACGCCGCATAGCCGAGATCCAGCAACCCCGCGAACCCGACCACCACATTGAGCCCGATCGCGAGCAGGATGAAGACCCCGCCGTCGGCGGCGAGGCTGACCAGGTAGTCGGCGTTTCCGCCCGTGGCGAACTGAGCGATGCCCGGGAAGGTGAGGGCCGCTATCGCCATCGCGGCGTAGGCGATCGCGTTGGGGTTGCGCGAATTCTCGCGAATCAACTCGCGCAGACGTGTCATTTCTCCGGCACCCGCATGCCTAACAGGCCGGTGGGCCGAAACACCAGCGTCGCGATGAGGATTCCGAAGATGACGATCTCCGTCCAGGCGGAGTCGAAGTACCCGTTGTTGAAGGCCGCGATGATACCGATGAGCAATCCCCCGATAGCAGCGCCCGGGATGTTGCCGATGCCTCCGAAAACGGCTGCCGTGAATGCGAACAGGCCAGTGATGAACCCCAGGTCGAACGCGACATTGTTGATGTAGAGGCCGTAGATGATGCCGCCGGCCCCGGCCAGCACCGCACCGATGAAGAACGTTGCAGCGATCGTCCTGTTGATGTCGATGCCCATGAGTTGAGCCGCGTCGCGGTCCTGAGCGGTCGCCCGCATCGCCTTGCCCAGCTTGCTGAGGTTGATGAAGAGGGTGAAGGCGACGACGAGAACGATTGCGAAGCTCAAGACGATCAGGTCCTTGGCTCCGATCGACACGCCGCTGATATTCAAGCGTGTGGTCGGCAGGAGGTCGGGGTAGTGGAGGTTGAACGGGCCCTTCCACAGGTACATCGCCCCCTCCAGGATCGAGGACATGCCGATCGCGGTGATGAGCGGTGCCAGGCGTGGCGCGTGGCGAAGGGGTCGATACGCGATGCGTTCGATCGTGACGTTGATCATCGCGACAAGACCCATGGTGATCACCGCTACTGCCAGCAGTGGGAGGACATAACCCAGACCATTGCCGCCTTCGGCAATGCCGAAGATCGGAAAGAGGGCCAGCGAGATGAACGCTCCCAGCGTGAAGACATCGCCGTGAGCGAAGTTGATCAGCTCGATGATTCCATAGACCATCGTGTAGCCGAGGGCGATCAGGGCGTAGATCGAGCCGTCGGCGACTCCAATGGTCAGGATCTGAAAGAAGTACGAGGGGTCGTGCTGCAGCACGTGCTGGATCGTGAGGACGACCGCAACCGCGACGACGAAGAGCCCGGCGAGCGTGGCGAACTGTGAATTCCCGAAATTGCGCAGTGTCGCTGGGGTTCGGGCCAGGGCTCCGATCAAGTGCTTCCCCCTCCCAAGGTGACCCAATGATAAGGAGGGGGCGTCACCGCCCCCTCCTCAATTTGTCGTCTTACCGAATCAGGGCGACTATCCGCCCTGCGAGAACTGAGCGACGAAGACCCACGCCCCGCTCTTGACCTGCTGCAGCTGCAAGGTCGGGTGGGTTGGGTCGCCGTTTGCGTCGAAGGTGATGACTCCGGTCAGGCCCTTGAAGCTCGAGGTCGACGCGACGGCGTCGATGACCTGCTGCCGTGTCGGCATGTTTCCGCCGTTCTTGTCGATGGCGCGGCCGATCGCGTCAATCAGGATGGCGGCGCAGTCGTAGCCGGCGAATGTGTAGGCGCCGATGTTGGACGATCCGGGGTACGCCGCCGAGTAAGCGTCGACGACGGCCTTGGCGTCCGGGTTCTGGGTGGCGTCGGCCACACCCTGGGTGGCGAACATGTTGCTGGTCGCCATGGAGCCAGAGTCCTTGAGGCACTGCGAGTCGCCGATGCCGTCAGGTCCGAGGTAGTAGATGTCGGGGTTGAAGAGCCCGGCCATCTGTCCGCGTCCGATGCATCCACCGGTGGCGGAGGTGGCGCCGACGTAGATGCCCTGTGCACCCTTGTCCTTGGCTGATGCGAGGAAGTCCTTGAAGTCCTTCTTCGCCTTGGGGTCGTAGCTCTTGCGGTCGACGACGGTGCCGCCCTTCGCCGTGAATTCCTTGGCGAAGTTGTTGGCCACGCCCTGGCCGAAGGTCTCCTCGTCATCCCAAACCGCGACCTTGGTGATGCCGAGACCAGCCGGAGGAGGTCCGGCCTTGATCGCGAAGTCGGCCATGGCGGGACCCTGGAAGGTGTCCGCCGCGGCGACGCGGAAGTAGTTGTTCTTGCCGGTCGGCCGGAGGCTGCTCGGCGTGAACCCGTTCGCCGCCTGGCAGTAGTCGAGGGCCTGGGTCAGGCACTCGTTGGTGTTCGACGGGCTGATCATGGCCAGAGGCGCCTGGTTGCCGACTGGGATCTCAGCCTTCGCGACACCGGAGTTGAACGGCCCGACCATGCCCAGGATCTTGCTGTTCGACAGCATCGCCTGGACGTTCTGCACGCCCTTCTGGGCGTCGTGAGCCCCGTTGACCGCGTCGTCAAACGGAACGAACTTCAGGGTGTAGCCGCGTACCGTGGCCGCACGGGTGATGGCGAACTGCGCGCCCTGCTGGGTCGGCAGGCCGCTGGATGCGTCGGCGCCCGACACGGGGAGGTCGCTGGCGATGTCGATCTCGCCCTTTGACCCGCCGCCGCCGGTGGTGCCGCCGCAGGCGAATGCGACAAACGTCGCCGTTATGAGGACTGCGAGTCCTCGCGCTCGAACCATATGGTTCCCCCTTGTGTTTATAGGGAGGCCCGAAAACTTCAGGACCAACTGCCTCCCCTCATTCGCCGCCCTCTTCCCAACTTAAAAAGCGGTCGGGGCGAGAGTGCGCCGGCGACGAATGCGGCCACATGGGGTGGCCGAACCACTACTCCGGTCAGAACTTTGGACTCGACAGAGCCCGCAAGTCAAGCGTGAGATTGCCGAACTCGACCGCCCGCCTCCGGAAGTGAGTGCGACTTTGTACTAATACGGGAGTGCGGCGCTGTAATCGATGGTGGAGACCCAGGCCCAGCCGGAATCGAGGTCCGCGCTCACCGGCCGGAAGATCGACAGGAGCCGGAGCGTCGTGTCGCCTTCAGGATCGAAGCCGAACACGCCGGTGGCGCCGCTGTACGCCCTGGTCGCGGCGAGCTCCGCCACCACGCTGTCGCGGGCGGGCAGGTTTCCGGCGGACGCCTTGATCGCTCGATCCAGGGCGTCGTAGACGGCGCCGGTCGCGTCGTACGCGGCGATGGTGCCCGGGCCGAAATCCTCAGGGCGTCCGTATTGAGACCCGAACGCGGCGATCACCGGGGCGGCGCTGTCGATGTGCTCTGCGTCGCCCGCCGGAACAGTGGCGTAGATGGCCGTGGCGGTCGCGCCGGCGTCTCCTACGCAGGCGGGATCGAGCGCGATCCCATCGCCGCCCAGCAGCGGGGCTGTGGCATCGGCCCCGAACACGCTCGCCATCTGGCTGCGCAGGACGCATGCGTGGTTGGCCGCGGTGCCGCCGAAGTACACCCCCTGCGCTCGGTCGTTCTTGGCCACTTGCAGGAAGGCCGTGGTGTCGATGGTCTTCGAGGGATCGAGATCCGCGTGCGAGACGACGGTGCCTCCGAGGTGGTTGAACCGGGCCGTGAAGCTGTCGGCGAGCGCCTGCCCGTAGGCCTCGCTGTCCGTGAGCACCGCCACTCTCTGGAGGTGCAGCTGCTTCGTGGCGTAATCCGCGGCGGCCGGGCCCTGGAGCTCATCCGTGCTCGAAAGCCGGAAGAAGTTGTTGACTCCGGTCGGCCGGAGCTCGGCCGGAGAGGGGAGGCTTGCGGCCTGGCACGTGATGGGCGCGCGGGCGGGGTTCAGGGCCGCCGGCAGGAAAGGCTCCTTGGTGAGGCAGCGGTTGCTCGTGCCCGGACTGACCAGCGCGAGGTGCGCGCGATTGGCGACCGGGATCTGGGCCCGGGCGACATTCGAGTCGAACGGCCCGACGATGGCCAGGACCCCAGGCTGCGCGATCAGGGAGTTGAGGTTCTGGAGGCCCCGCGCGGTATCGCGGGACGCGCTGGCGGGGTCGTCTCGCGCGTCGACGGTGATGGTGAACCCGTCCAGGACCGGGTGGCGCTGCACGAAAAATCGGACGCCGTTGAGCGTCGACTTGCCGGCGCGGCCTTCGATTCCCGTCAGGGGCAGGTCCGCGCCGATCGTGATCGTCCGATCGGAAACCGCCCCGGTGCTGTCGCCGGTGCAGGCCGGCAGGGCAAAGAGGAGGGCACCGCACGCGACCGCCGACGTCCTCAGCAGAGACCGCACCGGGTGATTGTCCACGGCCGCGATGCTCTATCGCTTTGCTGGGGCTCTTATACTCGTACTTCCTTCCCAGCCGGGCAATGCACCATGCCGCCCGGCGCATTTCCTCCAGGAGCGCCACTACTTGAAGACCGAAACCGGTGAGCACCTAAAGCCGCGATCGCAGTATGCGGACGAGGCCGTCCAGCTGGCGATTGCAGGCAAGTGGGACGACGCCGTCAAGCTGAACAAGCAAATCGTCGAGAGTTTTGGCGCTGACGAAGAGACGCAGAACCGTCTTGGAAAAGCGCTTTCCGAGCTCGGCAAGCTGAAGGACGCGAAGGCCGCCTACGAGGCCGCCCTCAAGCTCAACCCGATGAACTCGATCGCGAAGAAGAATGCGGCGCGCCTCAACACGCTGCTCCACCAGAAGGAAGGCCTCAAGGTCGGTGGCACTCGTGTCGACCTGAACCTCTTCGTAGAGGAGATGGGCAAGACGATCATCACCGCGCTCGAGGGCGCGTCGCCCGACATCTGCTCCAAAGTCGCCGCGGGCGATGTCGCCGAGCTGAAGGTCGACGACGACGGCATCGTGGCCGAGACGTCGCGCGGCGTCCGGTTGGGCACACTCGAGGCGAAACTGGCCCGGCGCTTGATCAAGTTCATGCGCGGCGGCAACCGGTACCAGGGTGGGGTCACCGCGTGCGACGGCAGCACCGTGAAGCTGATCGTTCGGGAGACCTACCAGGACCCGAAGTTCGCGGGCAAGCCCAGCTTTCCAATGCGCCGCAAGCGCGAGGTCGAGTTCCGGCCGTACACCAAGGAGAGCCTCCTCTCGCGTGAGGTCGAAGTCTTCGCCGGCGAGGACGACGATGAGGAACCACTGGTCGAAGCCGCGGTCAGCGATGACCTCGAGGAGGGCATGCACGCGGTCGAGGACGATGCCGAGCCGGTCGACTTCAGCGAAGATGCCGACGCCGACACCGATGACGAGGATGAAGATGACAGCTAGCGAATCTCAGGTGGCCGCGGCCCGGAGGTCTCTTCACCGGCGGTAGTCGCGAGTCAGCAGTAGTTCCCCTGGGCGGTGTCCCAGGGTTTCGCGACCGTCTGCCGGACGAGGCCGAGGTGCTGCGTGAGGCGCAGGAATCCGTCCTCGCCGAAATGCGCCGTTGGGGCTACCGCCACGTGATCACGCCGATGATCGAGAGCACCGAGGTGCTCGAGCGTGGCATCGGCGCCGAGCAGCGACGCCGCCTCTTCAAGTTCGCCGATACGCGCGGCGAGGTCGTCGGGCTGGTCGGCGAGCGCACCGTGCCCGTGGCTAGGCTCGTCGCCGGCAAGCTCAGGGGATCGGCGCTGCCGCTACGGCTCTGCTACGCCGGTCCCGTGCTCTCGACGGACGAGGGCCGGTTCCACCAGCGCCGCGAGACCTACCAGGTGGGCGCCGAGCTTGTCGGAGCGCCGGGCACCGTGGCCGACGCCGAGGTGATCGCGCTCGCGGCCCGGTGCCTGCAGGCGAGCGGGGTGCAGCGCTACCAGGTCGACGTCGGCCACGCCGAGTTCTTCCACGGAATCATGGACGCGGTCAAGCTGCCCGACGAAGTCAAAGCCGCCGTCCGCGTCGCGCTGGCAGCCAGGGATTTCGTGGCTCTCGAATCGCTGCTCGAGAAGACGCCACTGCGTTCGGCCGAACACGAGCTCCTGCTGCGCTTCCCGGCTCTTCGCGGCGGCCCTGAGATCCTGGAGGCGGCGGGCGGACTCGTTCGCAACCGTCGCTCTGAGCGCGCGCTCGCAGAGCTCGCCGAGGTGCGAGAGCTCCTGGTCGCGCATGGCCTGGGCGATGTGATGAGCCTCGACCTTGGAGCGATCCGCGACTTCGACTACTACACCGGGATCATCTTCGAGGGATACGGGCCTGACGTCGGACGCCCGGTCGCCCAGGGCGGGCGCTACGACGGCCTGCTTGAGCGGTTTGGACGGCCCGCCCCCGCGACCGGTTTCGTCGTCCAGCTCGACCTCGTCTGGGAGATGCTGACGCGGGCCGCCCGGCCTCCGGCGCTGCCCCGGATCGACGCGGCCGTGGCGTGGAGCGGCTCAGGGCTGAAGACCGCGCTCAGGCTCGGCTCGACACTTCGCCTGTTCGGCATGCGCGCGGTCGTCGACACCCAGGCGCGAGACCAGGCCGCCTCGAAAGCGTGGTGGCGCACGGTCGGCGCGGTCAACCTCATCCACTGTAGGAACGAGTCGAACGTGTCCTGGACCGCGCGCGGGCAGCGCACGCGCCGGCTTCCGCCTGAGCAGGTGGCCGGGCGCCTGGCCGGGGGGCTGGCGTGACGCCGCGAAAGGCGGCGGTGGCCGGGAAGGTTTCGATCGCGGTGCCGACAGGGGCGTTGATGCCGGGGGCCTTGCGTCTACTGGCGAGGGCCGGGGTGGCCCGCCTCGGCGCCGAGGAGCTTGGGCGCCAGCTGATGATCGATCGCTCGGGCGTCCGAGTGATCCTCGTGCGGCCGGCGGATGTCCCCGCTTACGTGGACCACGGGGCGGCCGACCTGGGGATCGTGGGCAAGGACATCCTCTGGGAGACCCCGGGCGCGCACTACGAGCTGGTGGACCTCAAGTTCGGCGGGTGCCGGCTGGTGCTTGCGGTGCCGCTCGCGTCGAGGCTCAACGGTCCCGAAACGTGGCCGCCGCAGCTGCGGGTCGCGACGAAATATCCGCGTACCGCCAGCTCGTGGTTTGAAGCGCGCGGCCAGGCGGTGGAGGTGGTTCAGCTGCATGGTTCGGTCGAGCTCGCGCCGCAAGTGGGCCTGGTCGACGCGATCGTCGACCTCACGGCGACCGGTCGAACGCTGAAGGAGAATCGTTTGCGGGTCACGGCGGTCCTGGGGTCTTCGACGGCGCGGTTGATCGCCAACCAGGCGAGCCTCAAGACACGAACCGACGCCGTGCAGGCGGCGGTCGGGCGGCTGCGCGAGGCGGCGCATGAGCGTTAAGCGCTTTGACGTCGGCTCGTGGCTTGACTCTCCGATGTCGCGGAGGAGGCTCGACCTGTCCCAATTCGCAAAGGAGCGAGCGGTGGTGGCCGACATTTGCGCCCGCGTTGCGGCCGAGGGTGACGATGCGCTGCGGGAGCTCGAGACGAAGTTCGACGGCTGGGCGCCGGAAGCAGGCGAAACGTTCGAGGTGCCGAAGCGCGAGCTGGTCGCGGCGGCTGCCAAGCTGAACCCCGCGGATCGAGCGGCCCTCGAGTTCGCGGCGGAGCGCATCCGCGCGTTTCACGAGAAGCAGCTGCAGCCGTCGTCGAGCGGACTGCCCGGCCTCAAGCTCCTCACCAGGCCGGTCCACCGCGCCGGTCTTTACGCGCCCGGAGGCCGGGCGGCATATCCCTCGACGGTGCTGATGACGGTGATTCCCGCCAGGATCGCGAAGGTGCCCGAGGTGGTGCTCGCGACGCCGCCCCGAGCAGATGGCACCGTGCCGTCAGCCATCCTCGCGGCCGCGCATATCGCGGGCGTCGATGCGGTCTACCGGGTCGGAGGCGCACAGGCGATTGCAGCGCTGGCGTATGGGACGGCGACGATCCCCCGGGTCGACGTCGTGGCCGGGCCGGGAAACATTTACGTCACTCACGCGAAACGTGAGGTGTTCGGGGCCGTGGGGGTCGATGGCATCGCGGGCCCGACCGAGGTGATGGTGATCGCGGACGAAAAGGCTCGACCTGATTTCGTGGCGGCGGACCTGGCCGCCCAGCTGGAGCACGATCCACTTGCGTGGGCGGTGTTGATCACCGATTCGGCGCACCTCGCGGACCGCGTCGAGGAAGAGTTCGACAGCCTGGTGAGGGGCCTGGAGCGCAAGGAGATCATCCGCAAGGCCAACTGCTGCGTGGTGGTCGCCGACGACCTCGACCAGGCGATGCAGCTCGCCAACGACTTTGCTCCCGAGCACCTGCTGATCGTCACCGCCGACGCAAGCCGCCGGGCGACCCAGGTGGAGAACGCGGGCGCTGTTTTTGTCGGGCCGTATGCGACCGTGCCGCTGGGCGATTACGTCGCCGGCCCGAATCACACGCTGCCGACCGCCGGAGCCGCGAGGTTCGGTTCGCCGCTCGGGGTCCACACTTTTTTGAAGCGGACCAGCGTCCTGAGCCTCAATCGCGGCGACCTCGAGATGCTGCGCGAGGCGTGCGTGCGGCTTGCGGAGCTGGAAGGGCTGGGAGCGCACGCGCATGCAGTGGAGGTTCGCTTTGAGTAGAAATATGAGGGAAAACCCGGATGGTTTTCCCTCATCGCCGGGCGCTACGCGCCGGGCTGCTCCCATTCCGGTATGCGGATGGGACTTATTTGAGCAGTGTGCAGACATCGCCGTGCTCTGCAGTGGAGAGAACAAAGTCATGGCCGGGGGGACCCCGGCCAACCCGGCGGCGCCAGGAGGTGAGGCTTGAACACCAGGGCTCGGAAGGGTCAGGTCGCGCGCAAGAGCAAGGAAACACGGTTGGCGGCGAAGGTCGATCTTCAAGGCGGCGGGCGGATCAAGGTCGCGACCGGCTTGCCGTTTCTCGATCACATGGTCGAGCAGGTGGCGCGCTACGGCGGCTTCGACCTCACTTTGCGCGGGTCGGGCGACCTGGAGGTGGATACCCACCACCTCGTCGAGGACGCCGGCATCGTTGTCGGGCAAGCGCTCTCCGCGGCCCTGGGCGATCGCGTTGGGATCACTCGATTCGCGTCGGCTTACGCGCCCCTGGACGAGTCCCTCGCACGTGTGGTCGTTGACCTGGGCAAGCGTCCTTTCCTCTCTTATCACGTGGAGCTTCGTGGCCGGATCGGAACGCTCGAGTCCGAGGTGATCGAGGAGTTCTGGCGGGCGCTGTCTCTTCACTTGGGCGCGACCATCCACGTCGACGTGATCCGCGGGCGCAACCGCCACCACATCGCGGAGGCGACGTTCAAAGCCCTGGGCCTCGCCCTACGCGAAGCGATGTCGCCTGGTGGAAAGGCCGGCGTGCCGTCATCGAAGGGACTGCTCGGTTGATCGCGATCGTCGACTATGGCGTGGGCAATATCCGCTCGGTCGAGCGAGCGCTCACGCACGTCGGAGCCGAACCCAAGCTCACCGCGGATCCGGAAGAGCTCGAAAAGGCGGAAGGAATCGTCCTCCCGGGGGTCGGGGCTTTCGCGCCGGCCCTGGAGAAGCTCTCGGAAAACGGCCTCGGCAGGCGCATCGTGGCCATGGCTAAAGCGGGCAAGCCCCTGCTGGGCGTGTGCCTCGGCTACCAGCTCCTGTTCGAGGAGTCGGAGGAGCACGGTCGCCACCAGGGCCTGGGGCTGCTGCCGGGAAAGGTGGTCGAGGTGGAAAGCAGCGAGCGTCTTCCGGTGATCGGATGGTGCCGCCTGCAGCAGAGCGACGACTCCATCTTGTGGCAGGGGATCAAGGACCGTTCCTACTTCTATTTCGTGCACTCGTACACGCCCTCGTCGTCGGACGTGGCGATTGCCTGGACCGAGCATTCACCCGCTGCGGCGGGCTCTCGCGGCAACGTCATGGGGACGCAGTTCCACCCTGAGAAGAGCGGCCCGGACGGGCTGCGCGTCTACAAAAACTTCGTCGCGTACTGCAGCTGATGCCCGCCAAACGCATCGTCCCGTGCCTCGACGTCACCGATGGTCGGGTCGTGAAGGGAGTGAAGTTCAAAAATCTGCGCGACGCGGGAGACCCGGCGGAGCTGGCGGCCACCTATGACCGAGAAGGCGCTGACGAGATCGTGTTCCTGGATATCACGGCCTCGTCCGACGCGCGAAAGATCCTTCTCGGCGTGGTCGAACGCACGGCCGACCAGGTGTTCATCCCGCTGACGGTTGGGGGTGGGGTGCGCAGCGTCGAAGACATGGCGGAGCTGTTGACGCACGGCGCGGACAAGGTCTCCGTCAACACCGCAGCGCTGGAGAATCCGGACTTGATCGGCGAATGCGCGGAGGTGTTCGGCTCGCAGTGCGTCGTGCTGGCGATCGACGCGCGACGTCGGGCCGGGGGTCAGCCGGGCTGGGAGGTGTTCAGCCACGGCGGGCGGCGCACCACGGGCCGGGACGCGGTGGAGTGGGCCGTGCTCGGAGAGCAGCTGGGGGCGGGGGAGATCCTGCTCACGTCGATGGATAAGGACGGCACGCACGAGGGCTACGACATCGAGCTCCTGCGGGCCATCTCATCGGCGGTGAGGCTGCCCGTCATCGCGTCGGGTGGCGCCGGCACGGTCGAGCACATGTACCAGGCGCTGACCGAGGGCGGCGCCGAGGCGATGCTCGCGGCATCTGTCTTCCATTTCGGAGAGCTGTCGATCGCGGCCGTGAAACAGGAGCTGGCGGCCAGGGGTTTGGAGATCAGGCCATGAAACCCGACTTTTCGAAAGGTCTTGTGCCGGCGGTTGTACAGGATGCGGACTCCGGAAAGGTGCTGATGCTGGCCTACATGGACGAGGAGTCGTGGACGCGCACGCGCGAGAGCGGCCAGGCGTGGTTCCACTCGCGCGAGCGGGGACTGTGGAGGAAGGGTGAGACGTCGGGCAACACTATGGAGGTGCTCGAGGTGAGGCTGGATTGCGATCTCGATGCGGTGCTGTTGAGGGTGAAGGCGGCCGGGCCGGCGTGCCACACCGGGGCTGAGTCGTGCTTCTTCAATGAGGCCTGAGGGACGGGCTGGGAAGAGGGTGTTGGGGCGGGGTTGGGTGGTGAGGGGGCGGCGCCTGGGTGGTGAAAAGGACGTCCGGAGGAAGGACTGGGAAGAGGGTGTCGGGGCCCGGGCTTGGGAGGCGCTGGGATCGCTCGAGTTAGAGGGTGTTTTTCTCAATGTTAAGACCAAAATCTATTGACTGGCGAACGTCTGTTTGGTAGTCTAGTTTCTATGCTCGCGACGCAAGACCTGCAGCCTCCGGCCGGCACTCAGCTGGCGTTTGTAGAGCGTTCGGTTGACGGTGCCGAGGAGGCCGAAGAGCTCAAGCAGATCTTCCGCCAGATGGATCTTCTGGCCCTGCGC
Source organism: Candidatus Dormiibacterota bacterium (assembly GCA_035260405.1). Classification (GTDB taxonomy): domain Bacteria; phylum Chloroflexota; class Dormibacteria; order Dormibacterales; family Dormibacteraceae; genus Palsa-870. Next base: position 5,253 of record DATFVI010000108.1, on the reverse strand, counting down.
GCTTCTGGGGTGGCGGCCCGCTTTGCCACCAAGCCGTATTACGAGCAGCAGGGCTATGTGAGTCCCATCGAATGGATCCGTTTCGAATGTCACCAGACCAGCACGATTGCCTCTGATGTGATCGCGGTTGGCGAGAACCTGGAGCGCTTGCCCCAGACCGTGCAAGCGGTGAAGGATGGCGAGATCGGCTTTCCCCACCTCAAGACGATGGCCAGGACGGCCAATTTCATTGGCGGCGGCTTCGACGAGGTCAGGCTGCTATCCAAGGCGCGGGACAACTCGGCGGGCAAGTTCTATTACATCTGCGACCACTACCGGCACTCACTCGACCCCAAGGGCTATGAGGCTGAGCAGACCGATCGGGTAGAGAACCGCCAACTCAAGATCACGACCTGCGACGACGGAGCGGTGCTCATCAAAGGAGTCTTCGACCCTGAAGGTGGGGCTGCCCTGCGGACTGCCTGGGAGGCGCTGGCGCGCAGGTCAGGCGCGCACGACGACCGGAGCCGGAAGAAGAGGCTGGCGGATGCGGCGGTCGAGCTGGCCATTCACGGCATGGACATCGGACTGATTCCGCAGCAGGCGACGCAGCGCACTCACCTGCAGGTCACCGTTCCCCTCGAGACGCTGCTCGGACTGCCTGGCGCGCCTGGGGCGGACCTGGAGTTCTCACCACAGCCCATCTCCGCCAAGACGGTGGAGCGGCTGGCCTGCGACGCCTCGGTCACCCGCATCGTGCTCGACCCCAAGTCGCAGGTGATCGATGTCGGGCGGGCCGAGCGCACGATCAAGGGACCTCGGCGCAAGGCGCTCAACGTCCGCGACCGAGGCTGCACCTGGCCGGTGTGCGAACGGCCGGCGAGCTGGACGTCCGGACATCACATCAAGCACTGGCTGCATGGTGGCGACAATCAACCTTCCAACCTCACCTTGCTCTGCTACCGGCATCACTGGATGGTGCACGAGGGTGGCTGGCAGATCGTGCGCGGGGATGACGGGCGGATGATCACCATCCCGCCTTCCGTTACGTTTGGACCTACTTCACGAGGGCCCGACTAGAAAGCTCGTCGGATGTTTATGCAGTTCACTGTATACTCATGCGTCCATGCCAAAGGCGGTGAAGGCGGCTGTGGCCGGGGCCAACGGCTATGCCGGGATGACGTTGGTGAACCTGCTTGCTCGCCACCCTGGCGTGCAGCTCAGCCAGCTCACCTCTCGGTCGTACGCAGGCAAGTCCTATTCAGAGGTCTTTCCGCTGCTCGACCAGAAAGGCGAATTCCGGCCGGAACCAGATCCAGATGGCATCGATGTGGTGTTCAGCTGCCTGCCGCACAACGTGGGTGCGGGCAAGGCCGGCGGTTGGATGGCCGCTGGCGCGCGGGTGATCGATATGAGCGCCGACTTCCGGCTGGACGACGCAACGCAGTACCCGATCTGGTACCGCCAGGAGCATCCCGCTCCGGAGCTGCTGGGCAAGTCGGTGTTCGGCCTTCCTGAGCTGCATGAACGCGAGCTCAAGGATGCGGCGCTTGTCGCCGTGCCCGGGTGCTACTCGACGGCTTCGATCCTGGCCCTGGCGCCTGCGGTGGCTGCCGGGCTGATCGGTTCGGACATCGTCGTGGATGCCAAGTCGGGCGTCAGTGGCGCCGGACGTTCGCCGGGCATCGGAGTCCATTTCAGCGAGGTCAACGAGACCGTGGGGGCCTACGCGATCGGCGGTCACCGCCACCTGCCGGAGCTGACCCAGGAGCTTGGGAAGCTGAGCCGGGACCGGGGCGTAAGCGTGACCTTCGTCCCCCATCTGATCCCGATGACCCGCGGCATCCTCGCGACCTGCTACTTCGACCTGAAGGGCTCGGTGGCTGAGCTGGAAGACGCTTATCGCGAGTTCTATGCCGGCCAGCCATTCACGCGCGTGGTCGACCACACGCCCACGACCAAGCTCGCGAGCCACACAAACCTGTGCCTCGTCAATGTCGCGGCCCAGGGAGAGAAGGCGGTCGTCACCGCGGCGCTGGACAACCTGATCAAGGGCGCGTCGGGCCAGGGCGTCGAGTGCTTCAACATCGCGTTCGGCTTCGACCGCACGACTGCTCTGGAGGGTGCGGCGCAGTGGCCCTGACCTTCCCCCGCGGCTTTCGCGCCGGCACGGCTGCGTGCGGCATCAAGGCTTTCACGGCAGGAGCGTCGGCCATCCCCACCGGACAGAGGGACGACCTGTGCGTGATTCATTCCTCGCACACGTGCGACACGGGCGGAGTCTTCACCACAAACAAGATCAAGTCCGCGTCCGTGGTCATCGACCAGCTCCACCTGCAGCACAACCGGGTGCAGGCTCTCACGATCACGTCGGGCAACGCCAATGCCTGCACCGGGGCGCAGGGCTTCAAGGACGCACTTCAAATTGCGAAGCTTTCGGCCGACCGGCTCGACCTGGATCCGGACCAGGTGCTGGTCAGCTCGACAGGGGTGATCGGGCGCTACTTGCCGATGGACGCGATCAAGCCGGGCATCGCGGAGGCATGCGGCAAGCTGAGCCCCGACGGTGGAGAGGCAGCCGCGCGGGCGATTCTGACCACCGACCTGGTGCCGAAGACCGCCGAGCTCGAAATTGAGCTGGCCGGCACGACGGTGCGGCTCGGCGGCATGTGCAAGGGGTCGGGGATGATCCATCCGAACATGGCGACCATGCTCGCCTACATCACGACCGACGCCGCGGTCGAGCCGGGCCTGATGGGCGAGCTTGTCAAGTCGATCGCCGATCGCAGCTTCAACCAGGTCACGGTCGATGGCGACAGCTCGACCAACGACACCTTCCTGATCCTGGCCAACGGAGCCGCCGGCAATCCGCCGATCAAAAGCGGCAGCGTCGAAGCCGAGCAGCTCGAGCACGCGCTGCTCGAGGTCGCGCAGCAACTGGCCCGCGCAATCGCCCGCGATGGCGAAGGCGCCACGAAGCTGATCACCGTCAAGGTCAGCGACGCGGTGTCCGACGCGGATGCCCGGCTGGCGGCCCGCGCCGTGGCCGCCTCAAGCCTGGTCAAGACGGCCATTCACGGCGGTGACCCGAACTGGGGGCGGATCGTGTGCGCCCTCGGTTACAGTGGCGCCGAACTGGCGCTCGACAAGCTTCACCTCACGGTGGGTGGCGAGGTCGTATTCGAGCGGGGCGCCGGCGTAGACGTGGACCTCTCGGCGGTTCGCCACGCGTTCGAGCAACCGGAGATTGAGATCGTGGCCACACTCGGGCTCGCCGACGGGCACGCCGAAGCCTGGGGATGTGACCTTTCGGAGGAGTACGTGCGAATCAACGCGGACTACACCACATGACACTGACGGTCGAAGAGCGCGCGAAGGTCCTGGTCGAGGCGCTGCCTTACATCAAGCGATTCCACGGGCAGGTGGTCGTGATCAAAGTCGGCGGCAACGCCATCGACTCGGCGCGCGACGAGACGCTGCTGGACGTTGTGCTGCTGCGCTATGTGGGTATGCAACCGGTCCTCGTTCACGGCGGCGGCCCCGAGATCTCGGCGATGAGCGAACGCCTGGGCTTGAAGCCGACCTTCAAAAAGGGCTTGCGCGTGACCGACGACAAGACCATGGAGGTCGTGAAAATGGTCCTGACCGGCAAGGTCAGCCCCGACCTGGTGGCCGCGATTCACCGGCTGGGTGGGCAGGCCGTCGGGATGAGTGGCGAGGACGGGCCGACGATCATCGCGGAGCCGCTGGACGAGTCGATGGGTTTCGTCGGGCGGGTGACGCAGGTCAACAAGGAGCCGATCACCGCTCTTCTCGGCCGCGGTTACATCCCGGTGATCGCCTCCATCGGAATGGGTTACGACGGTCACGCGTACAACATCAACGCGGACACGGTCGCCGCGGAGATCGCCGTCGCCCTCGGCGCGGCGAAGGTGATTCTGCTGACGGACGTCGCCGGCGTGCTGGGGGTCGATGGGCAGGTCGTCGCGGTGCTCTCGCGCGAGGATGCGCGGCAGCGGATCGAGGCGGGCGAGGTGACTGGCGGCATGATCCCCAAGCTCGAGGCCTGCCTTCGCGCGCTCGACGTCGTGCCGCTTGCGCACATCGTCGACGGGCGCACGCCGCACGCCCTCCTGCTCGAGCTGTTCACCGAGGCCGGGATCGGGACGATGGTCACGCCCTGATGGCCTTAACGACCTGGGTTGACACCTGCTCGGCGCGCCCGTACTCTGCGCGCCGCCACACAAAGTTTCCCCTGAGGGGGGGCGGTGGGGTCAGTGGGTGGGGTTCGAAGAACCAATTCGGCGCCCTTTTTAGCCACAGGTGCGCCCGGTGACTACTGCTGAGCTTGCCGATCGTTACCTCATGCAGACCGGGCGCCGGCTGCCCGTCACGTTCGTGCGGGGCAACGGCTGCCTCGTCTATGACGAATCGGGGCGCGAGTACCTCGACCTTGTGGCCGGCATCGCGGTGAACCTGCTCGGGCACGCACATCCCGACCTCGTCGCCGCCTTGACCGCCCAGGCGAGGACCCTCATCCACACCTCCAACCTCTACTACACTCAGCCGCAGGTCGACCTCGCCCAGCGGTTGGTCGAGCTGTCGTTCCCCTCCCGCGTCTTCTTGTGCAACTCCGGCGCGGAGGCCAATGAGGCGGCGATCAAGATCGCGCGCAAGTGGGGGACGCGGAATCGCGACGGCGCTTTCGAGATCATCACCACGACCGGCTCCTTCCACGGCCGCACCCTCGCGGCTGTCACCGCCGGCGGCCAGCACAAGTATTCGGATCCATTCAAGCCGCTTCCCGAGGGCTTCGTTCACGTCGCCTACAACGACCTCGACGCGATCAAGGACGCGACCAACGTCCGCACGGTCGCCGTGATGCTCGAGCCGGTGATGGGCGAGATCGGCATCATCCCCGCCGCGCCGGGTTACCTCGCCGGCGTCCGCGAGTGGTGCGATGCGCAGAACCTGCTTCTGATCCTCGACGAGGTGCAGACCGGGCTCGGGCGCACCGGCCGCTGGTTCGCCCATCAGCACCACGGCATCACGCCGGACGTGATGACGCTGGCCAAGGGCCTCGGCGGCGGCGTGCCGATCGGCGCCTGCCTGGCCAACCCTCGCGCGGACGTCTTCGAGCCCGGTGACCATGGATCGACATTCGGCGGCAACCCGCTCGCGTGTGCGGCCGCTATCGCGGTGCTGTCCGTGATCGAACGCGACGGCCTGGTGGGCCACGCGGCCGAGATGGGCGAGGCCCTCCACGAGGCCATC